>NZ_MBPN01000071.1 GCF_001695625.1 Pseudomonas defluvii | reverse complement strand
GCGGGTGGCGATCAACACCATCGCGCCGCACTGGGATGGCAACCAGGTGTGGTTTATCACCGCCGGCGGCGCACTGTTCGCCGCCTGGCCGATGGTCTACGCGGTAGCCTTCTCCGGACTGTATTGGGCGATGCTGCTGGTGCTGTTCGCGCTGTTCTGTCGCCCGGTCGGCTTCGACTACCGCAGCAAGCTGGAAAACCAGAAGTGGCGCAGCGCCTGGGACTGGGCGCTTTTCGTCGGCGGCGCGGCCCCGGCACTGCTGTTCGGTGTGGCCTTCGGCAACCTGTTCCTCGGCCTGCCGTTCCGCCTCGACGATCTGATGCGCTCCACCTACGAGGGTTCGTTCTTCGCCCTGCTGCACCCGTTCGCCCTGCTCGCCGGGGTGGTCAGCCTGAGCATGCTCTGTGCCCATGGTGGCGCCTGGCTGATGATGCGTACCGACGCCGATCTGTACCAGCGCTCGCGCAGGGCTACCCAGCTGTGCGCGCTGGTGTTCCTGATTGCCTTCGCCGGCGCAGGGGCCTGGCTGGCGCTGGGCATCCAGGGCTTCAGCCTGGTCGGCGGCTTCGCCGATCTGGGCGCGGCGCTCAACCCGCTGCACAAGCAGGTAAGCCTCAACAACAGCGGCTGGCTGGCCAACTACGCGCAGTACCCGCTGACCCGCATCGCCCCGCTGGCGGGCCTGGCTGGCGGTGTACTGGCGCTGCTCGGCGCGCTGTTCAGCCGAGGCGGCGTGGCCTTCCTCGGTAGCAGCCTGGCCATCGTCGGCACCATCTGCACTGCGGGCTTCGCGCTGTTCCCCTTCGTCTTCCCGTCCAGCCTCGACCCGGCGTCGAGCCTGACCGTATGGGACGCTGTGTCCAGCCACAAGACCCTGGGCATCATGCTGGTGGTGGCGGGCATCTTCGTCCCGCTGATCCTGCTCTACACCCTGTGGTGCTACACCCGCATGTGGGGCCGGCTGACCGACCAGACCATCGAAAGCAACCCGCACGGCCTGTACTGAAACCCCGAACCGTAGGAGCTCGTTTGCTGGCGATCATCACACGGCATCGCGAACAAACTTGCTCCTATCCGATCAATGCCCACTCAGGGCCAAGGAGAACGACAGATGTGGTACTTCACCTGGATTCTCGGCGTGCTGCTGGCCTGCAGCTTCGGCATCATCAATGCCCTATGGCTGGAGACCACGCAGAACCTCGATGAGGAACCGGTCGGTGACGACTGAGGTCCGCCCCCTGCTGCGGCGTCCATGGAGCCGGGCGCTGTCGCTGCTGCTGGCCAGCCCGCTGGCCTTGCTGCTGCTAATTCACCCTGCGGCCTACCTGGACGATCAGGGCGGTTACAGCCACAGCCTGCTGATGCTGGTGATGCTCGGCATCAGCGGCGGCTTCGTCCACGGCGTCGGTTTCGATCCGTACAGCCGACTGTGGCGCACGATTTTCCATCCGCTGGGCTGCTGGCTGCTCCTCGGCCTTGGCTACCTGATCCTATGGCGGGCGCAGGGCTGATCCTGCGCCGGCACCTTCCGCTGCAAGAGGCCCTCATGGCAATCGCATCCGAATTAATCCCCTATCAGCAACTGGGCGGGGACCAGCCGCTGCGCCAGCTGGTTGATCGCTTCTACGACCTGATGTTCAGTGAGCAGGGCGTTGAGATCGTGCGCGACATGCACAACCCCGACACCCGTGAGATCCGCGATAGGTTCTTCGACTTTCTCAGCGGCTGGCTCGGCGGCCCCCAGCGCTTCATCGAAAAGCACGGCCATCCGCGCCTGCGCGCCCGGCATTTGCCGTTCTCTATTGGTAAGAGCGAGCGCGACCAGTGGCTGCACTGCATGAATCTGGCGCTGGACGACACGCCGATGGATGCCGAGCTGCGTGCCTACCTGAAAGATGCCTTCGCCAAGACCGGAGATTTCCTGCGCAACCGGGGTGAATCATGAACGAGCAGCCGAAAGTACCCGCTGCCCCAGCAGCGCTGGAGCCGAAGAAGCAGTTCATCGTTGGCGCTAGTTGTCCCGCGTGCGAGCGCATGGACAGCGTACGCATGTGGTTCGTGGAAGGTGTGCCGCACCGCGAATGTGTCGCCTGCGGCTACAGCGACAAACTGGACGAAAGCAGTGGTGCCATTACGCTGGTCGCCGTCGACGAGAAGGATGACGCGTAGTGGTCTACTGACCCCGGACACCCATCTAGGGCGAGAATGCTCGTCATAGAGAGGTGTCTGATGAGCAAGCAACGTCAAGCATGTTCAATCCACGCATGGCTTCCGGAGCCAGCTTGCCAAACTCGCCGACGCATTTCATGAGATTGGCGAAATAGTCTTTCCAGCTATTCAATCTGGTCGTCCCGCAGTTCCGTCCAGCGGTGTCACCGCCGTCAACCGGTACTACGGTTCCGGTGATCCACGAAGCGTCTTGCGAGGCGAGGAAGAGAATGGCTAACGCCACGTCCGCAGGTTGGCCATTGCGTCCCGGCGGGTGGAAAGCGTCGAAGGTCGGCAACACTTCCTTGACCTACTCAGCATCCATAAAGGTTCCGTAGACCGGAGCCTCTACCACAGCCGGAGCTAAGGTATTGATGCGGATGTTCGAGCTGGCCAGCTCGATGGCCAGGTTGCGGGTAAGCGCATGTACGCCGGTATTGGCGGCGGAGTAGGCAGCTGAGGGTGTGGCACTGATAGCCTGAATGGCACAAAGCGAACCGATTTGTACGATGGCGCCGCCACCGCGCTGTTGCATGGCTTTCGCCGCCTGGGCCATGAAGAACTTGCCTTTGAGGATGGTATCGAGGAACCAGTCGTACTCGGCTGGATTTACCTCTAGGAAGGGCTTTGGATTAAAGACACCTGCGTTATTGACCAGGATGTCCAAGCCACCGTGGAGGGGAAGGGGACAGATTTATTTACTAGACACCTGCCGTCCGCTTTTGGCCGATTCTGTTGAAAAAGTCCCGTCGCGATTTTTGCCCATGAAAGAGCGTTAGCGACGTTGAAATCTGGTTCGATCAGAAGGCGGAGCTGTCTTGGTTTTTACGTAGCAACGCCTGAATCGAGCGATTTTTGAGCTGCCGAAAAGCAGCGCTCCCAGAAACCGACTTTTTCAACAGAATCGGCCGATTTCGGCCGGTCGTCATTACCGTGTTTAATGTTCGATACCAATGAAAATTCCCGGTCAGCTGGAATGCAACTCGGTGGCTGAGACAGTGCAACTTCGCATCAGCGCCATGCGCATCCATTTCGGCATTCTGCAGGCCAATAGTTTGTTCATTTCTTCGGGGCTAAGCGCTTTTTTAACTACAGCCACATCCTCCTGAGTGATGCCGCCTTTACCGAGATAAAATAAAGCGCTGATGGCCATTCCGACCTTGGTTCCTGCGCGCTGCATAACCATCGGAGCAGCATGTACAAGCCTTATATCTGCCTTGCCTAAAGATATCGATCGGCTAGGGCCACTGGTGTAATAGACCGGAATGACCGGCATCTGTGTACTCAGACCGAATCGCCTCACTGCATCAGCGCCATGAATCTGCAGTGTCCAACTGTTTTTCTTGGCAATCAGATTTACCAAGTCCAATGGCCCAGGACGCAAAGCTCTGCCAGTGTGCTGGCTGTATTGGGGGCGCATGTAAATGCCACGGCACACACGCTCAAGCTCGCCTTGCCGAACCAACTGGGCTACTGCTTTGGAGATGGCCGTACTCGTACCAAGCTCTGCAAAGTCGCGGATGCTGAAAGGTCTTCCTTTGCGCAGCCGCTTAACTCGCTGCATAACGAGTTGAGATACCGGTGGTTCAGTCAAATAGTGGGCCATTGCTATCGCTTCTGCTCCAGCGACGAGCAGAGCAGCGGCTGGTGGTAGGCGATAACTCGACGCCGATATTCGTCATCATCGGCACCGCTTGCTAAGCATTCCTCCAAGCGTCCCAGCGAGAACACCTCAGCTGAAGAGGGGTAGTGCCTGAGTAAACTTTTCGCATAACTGCGGATTCCCTGCGGTAGGCCCGCATCACGGGAGAGCTCACGCAAGAACTCCTCTGTTTTGACGAGGGTACGAGTTCTTTCATACGGTAGGGTCAATCGTTATCTCCCAGACGGGATATGAAGGTCGCGGCTAGCTAAAGCGCTTACCAGCGCCTACCACCCATAATGCAGCCCAGCGCTTCGGGGATTGAATTAAAAGTTCCCCAGCTCGTTAAGCCGCCAGTAGCGGTGCTATCAAAACAGCACACTTCGTAGCGAACCCCTGTTGGCCAATCGCTAAACCAGAGTGCCTTTAAAGCTGCGATATGTTTTTCCACATCTCTTGCCGCCAGTTCGGGGAAGACTTTACCTATCGCAGCGTGGCTAGCCCGATGACTCACCTCCAGCCCATAAGGTCCTTCCCAACTACAACGCTCGATAAATGGACGATTCCACCAGCGGGCTTTGCATACGTAGGTATGCTGCTGGCTGTCTAGATTCTCGAATTCTGCAGGCAACGCAGGGTCTACCAACACACCCTCAATCAGCTCTACCGCGAAGAACAGTAGTCCATCTACCTGTAATTCCCTTAAGTTGTCCTGCCCACTCTGCAGGCGCTCCAGATAGGGGGCGATGCCGAGTAGTGTCTGCCTAGTTGAAAGCTGCAAAGCCTGCAGATTTGCGAAATCCCATGCGGCCCAATCCTGATCATTACGCACGATCATGATTGCGCTCCTGCTCGGCTTCCCGGCTTTCATGCCACTTGGCAAATACCCACAGAGCAGTACCCAGTGACAACAACAACCACATAATCCACTGAGGTATTTGGTATTGGGCGCCCACCCAAAGACCAACGCCACCACACAACATCGTCACAAAAAACCATCTCATCAACGTGTACTCCCGATTACAAACGAGATGCCACGGTAACCCGATGTTCTACTGTTCTAACGCTAGCGCTGAAAATTTCGTCGACACCCAGATTGGGAAATCAGGATGACCCATGAGCGCTCATTCGTGCTGAGGATTAGTCCGCACCAGGTTCACTAACCGCACAAAATGCGTCGATTCGTTTGTAGGTCTCCAAAAGCGACATGAGGTCGCCCTGCGCCATAATTTCCAACGGCTTACGTCCATTGAAGAATTCGTTTTGGTTCTCAAGCCCCATAAAGCCGTAGACGTTTTCAGGGTTATCAAAGACCAGCCTCAGGCTAGCGTGGCAGTTCAAGACAATGCTGGCCCGCTCCAGTTGATCACGGTCGAGTTCAACGCCTTTGCCCTGATGAGCACGAGAAATGCTGCTGCGCGAGACACGAAGAACATTGCTCGCCTGCTCGGTAGTGGCCTTCCATTTCTCCAGGACCCTCAGGGCCGTGCGTAGAATTACGCCACTTTGATCCGTCGAGAATGCGCGAATTCTGGATGTTGCATGCATGACGGAAGCTCCTGTCTCTAATCAGCAAAAATGATCGGGCTGTGACACACAGTAACCTGATGCTCGGGTTTTTAACCCTCGAACCAATAAATCGTCAGCTCCCAGATTGGGTAGCGAGGAATCCACAGCGGCCACTTCTGAAACCGTGAGCTTTTGCTAAGCTGGCGGCCTGCACCGCGGGACTTCGTTGGCAACGGCTCGCCGTTGCTTCCCCCTGCGGACACCCATTAAACCGTTTCACGGGGTTACGATGCGGAAGCATGTAGTGATTGAGGACTGGGATGGCGACGGCGCTATTCGCCTACCCGATGACGTTCTGCAGGAAATGGGCGTCGACGTTGGAGACACGCTCTACCTCCTTGAGGAGTACGTGGGTACAACCCGCTGTCTGGTGCTCAGTAAGTCACCGCGCATTCCTGATCGCGTGGATGAGCTGGTGGGTCACTGGGAGTCGTTTGGCAAGGTCTCCGCCGAGATAAGCGCCAAGGACGAGTGAGTTAGCTACCGCACTAACCTCGATGCAGCTTGCACGGCCTTGGTCCCTGCGAGGGTAGAGTTTTCCACCAGAAAAGCATCGCTAACGTTGGGGCCTGCATACTCCTGGGTTGCCAATTTGTGACAGCAACAGCAGAGAGCAACAAAACGAATTTTTCTGGCCGCGGGGGAAGCCCAAAGCGGCAGGTCTTAGTGATCGTGTTAATACCTATGACTTTGCTGCGCCAAGTCGCTGCCCGTAGGCTGCCAGCCCAGCGGAGCCGGCCGCGGGTGTTTCATGCCTGTCGGGTCACATCGCTCTCTATGTAGCCGTCTGCGAGAGTGATGACGCGATCACACTGATCAGAAAGGCGTGGGTCGTGGGTGACCAGCAGTACCGCGCAGCCAAATTCGCGGTTGAACTGACGAAACAGTTGAAAGACTTCGGCGGCCGACTTGCTGTCTAGGTTGCCGGTCGGCTCGTCGGCCAACAGCAGGGCCGGGCGGGTGATTAGTGCCCTAGCGACCGCCACCCGCTGCTGCTGCCCGCCGGAGAGCTGATCGGGCTTGCGCTGCTCCATGCCTTGCAGGCCCACCCGCGCCAGCAGATCAGTGGCCCGTTCACGCTGTTGCGAGGTGGGTTTGCCAGTGGTCAGCATGAGCGGCATCAATACATTTTCCAGCGCCGTGAAGGCCTGAATAAGATGATGGAACTGGAATACGAAACCGATCCGGGTGCCGCGCAGTGCGGTGCGCTGCGTATCGTCCATCGTGCGGGTAGGTTCTTCGAGCAGGTAGAGTTCGCCGCCCGTAGGTTTGTCGAGCAACCCGATCAGGTTGAGCAGGGTGCTCTTGCCAGAACCGGAAGCGCCCACCAGTGCGGCGAAGTCGTTGCGTTGTAGGCGCAGGTCCAGCCCGTGCAACACCTCATTCTCGGTTGGTGTGTCGACGTTGTAGGCTTTCCTGAGACCCACCAGGCGCAGA
The DNA here is from genome assembly GCF_001695625.1 of Pseudomonas defluvii. Taxonomy (GTDB): domain Bacteria; phylum Pseudomonadota; class Gammaproteobacteria; order Pseudomonadales; family Pseudomonadaceae; genus Aquipseudomonas; species Aquipseudomonas defluvii. The sequence goes on along the minus strand of NZ_MBPN01000071.1, from coordinate 21,569 downwards.
ACCTCTTGCATCGCTTGCCGATCAGACATGGCGTATCGCCTCCACCGGGTCGAGCGCTGCCGCACGCCGTGCTGGCAAGGCCGCCGAGAGAATGCCGGTAACCGTGGCCAGCGCCGCAGCAGAGGCCAACAGCCAGGGATTGAGAGGGATATAGAACAACTTGGGACCGAAGGTGTTGAACGCGCCCACCAGGCCATAGCCGGCCGTGCCGCCCAGCAGCGAGCCAGCTAGACCGAACAGCGCTCCCTGGATCAGGAACACCCGCAGCATCTGTGACTGACGAGTGCCCATTGCGCGCAGGATGCCGATCTCGCGCGTGCGCTGCACCACGCTCACCGACAACACGCTGGCGATGCCCAGTGCCACGCTCAGGGCCACGAACAAGCTGATCATCTGAGTGGACAGGCTCTGTGAGCGCAAAGCGTTCATCAGTTGTGTGTTGGTTTCCATCCAGCTTTCGGCCTTCAGGCCGGTGAGGCGGCCGATACGTTCGGCAATCACCTGCGCTGCAAAGATGTCTGTCACCGTCAGGTCGATGGCGGTGGCCGCGCCCGGTAGATCGAGCAGGGCCTGCGCCTGCTTCATGTCGAGGTACACATAGCGTGCGTCGAGTTCGCGCACGCCCAGTTCAAAGATGCCGGCAACATTCACCACGGCCTCACGACCTTGACCGCCATCCAAGCGCAGTTTGTCGCCGACGGCCATGCCCAGGTCTGCGGCCAGCTGTCTGCCGATCACGGCGTCACCGGCACCGATGCGAAAGACGCCGGCGATAATGTCCTGCTGGATAGGGATGATGCGCTGGTAGCGCTGCGCGTCGATGCCGATCAGTGCGGTCGATTGCAGGGCCTCGCCACGGCGGGCAAAGGCCGGCCCCGAGATCACCGGCGAGACCGCGCTGACCTGCGGGAAACTGTCGAGCACATTACGCACCTCCTGCCAGTTGTTGATCGAGCGCAGGCGCTGGGCACGCTTGTTTTCCAGCAACAAATGCACGCTGCCCGGCTCGACGGGCAGCACGCGGTTGCGTTCTTCCGGTGGCTCCACCTTGATGTGGGCCTGAGTGCCCAGCGTGCGCTGGATGATGTTGTCCTGCAGTCCCGTGATTAGTGCGGTCAGGAACACGATGACCGCTACGCCGACGGCGATGCCGACGAGGATCAGCAGGCTCTGTGCCTTGCCCTCACGCAGGAACCTGACAGCGATGGTCCATTCAATCCACATCGGGACTAGTCCAGTCGGGCAGGCAGTTCATTTCGACTTTGCGAGTCAAAAGACGCTTTGGCGGTGGCCGTCATCCGAACCTGGTCACCCTCGGAGATGGACGCTTGCGCATCAGCCAGAATCCAGTCGCCGGCCTGCAGCCCTGCGCTGATCTCGGTCTGCGTCAGACCCCGTAGCCCGAGGCGGACCTTACGCCGCGTGGCCTGGCCATCGACCACCCGCCACACCTCGGCGTGTTCACCGTCCACAACTGTCAGCGCATCGTTGGGCACCGCCAGGGCATTGTCGCGGCGTCCGGTTTCAATGTTCACTGAAACCGTCATGCCTTCCAGTAGGAAATCCGGGGCCGGATCCACACTGAGGCGAACATCCACAGTACCGCGTTGTGGATCGACAGTCGGCGCGATGAAATCGACTCTGGCCTTAAAAGGGCGGGTCGGGTAGGCATCCGCGACACAGGTGGCCAGCTGGCCCAGACCGAGTACCTCAAGATTCTTTTCATCCAGCGGCACCAGCACCTCGGTGCCACCTGTGCGGGCAATATCAAACAGAACAGTGCCGGGTTGCACCAGATCGCCAGGCTCTGCATTGCGGGTCAACACGGTACCGGCCAGCTCGGCCCGAATGGTGGTTTTGGCCAGCTGCGCACGAGCATTGGCTACCCTTGCTTGCGCCGCCAGCTCGCTGGCCTGACCGGCTTGCAGCGTGCGAGCAGCCAGTTGTGCCTGTTCGAGCGCTGCGCGCGCGCTGGTTTCAGCCTGTACGGCCTGCTCCATGATCTCGCGGGAAATCATTTGCCTGCCTAGCAGTTCTTGGCGGCGCCGGGCTTCCCGGCTGGCCTGAGTAAGCCGAGCTTGCGCATCACGCAACGCGGCTTGCGCCTGTGGCCGGCTGGACTGTTGCAACTCCGCCAGCGCGGCTTCAGCTTCATGTACCGCAGCGACCAGATCATCGGCTCGCAACACCGCTAGCACGTCGCCGGGAGCTACCACGTCGCCCTCGGTCACTCGGCGCTCGATCACCACACCGGTTACCTGGCTACCTACCTGCGCACGCGAAAGTGCGGCGATCCTGCCGGTGGCCACCACCGTCTGCACGAGGGGTTGCGCAGTTAGCTGGTAGCCGGCCAAGGCCGGCCCCTGCAGAGTGCGGATGCCTCCCCAGATCAGCACAGTCAGCCCCGTGCAGGCGAGAGTAATCAGCAGCAAAGGACGGTTCATTGTGTGACTCTAGTGTTAGGGGTGGCGGGCATTCGCTTGCCGATTAGCGGGCGAGGCAAGCCTCATACTTATTTTACTTCTGTGTCAGCTGACCCCACGAAACAAAGGGGAGATTCTGGTAATTACTAAAATCGGAACATATGAACCAAACGCTGAAGCTGGCCAGCCAAAATTGCCAATTGCGTACTTGTGGCAACATTCTGTCGTGATGCCTCGCTAGTTTCTTCAGCTATCTGACTGACACTAGTGATATTACGGTTAATCTCCTCCGCTACAGAGCTCTGTTCCTCTGCGGCGGATGCGATCATTGCATTCATGTCGTTAATGGTTGCAACAGCACTACTAATCTGATCCAGCATCTGGCCGGCACCGGCAACCTGCTGCTTTCCGGCCTGCGCCTTGCTGCAACTACTTTGCATGACTGTAACAGCGCGATTTGCACCAGCTTGAAGCTTCTCAATCATGATTTGAATTTCACTGGTTGATTGCTGAGTGCGCGATGCAAGCGAACGCACCTCGTCAGCCACCACAGCAAAACCTCGCCCTTGTTCACCAGCTCTTGCTGCCTCAATTGCCGCATTGAGTGCAAGCAAGTTGGTTTGCTCGGCAATGCTACGAATAACATCAACCACAGAGCTAATATTTGCACTGTCTTCCTCAAGCTCATGGATAACTGTGGCGGCATGTTCAACTTCATTAGCTAGGCTGTCGATTGAAGCGATTGTTTGATGAACAACAAGCTTACCGCTTCCTGACTGGTGATCTGCTTCCTCTGCTGCGCGCGCTGCGCTGGCAGCATTACCTGCCACATCCTGAACAGTGGCTGACATTTCGTTCATCGCGGTAGCAACCTGATCTGTTTCCAGCTGCTGACGGCGGATACCGTCACTTGTTTGGTTACTGACTTGAGAAGTTTGCTCAGCCGCAGCTGCCAGCTGCTCTACAGCAGCTGACAATTCTTGAATAGTGTGTTGAAAGCGCGAAGCCATTGTATTGAAAGAACTGGAGATTTCGCTTAGCTCATCTCGTCCTTGAGAGGCGACCCGATAGCCTAAATTGCCATCTGCAAGTTGTTGACTGCCGACTTGAAGTGCCCGAACACTCTTTGTGATTCCAGACACAGTGGCAAAAGCTAAGGTGGCCGCCAGAAACAGAGCAACTGCAAGCACCAGACCGATTATCATCGCAAGACGCTCGAACGACTGTACCGCGTGTTTATAGCCTGCATTGGCTGCTGATTGCTCCGACGCAACTAAGTTTCGCAAGCTGGCATAGGTGGTCATGAAGGAAGGCTGTAGGCGAGTAAGAAAGATTGCGTTACCTCCCGTATAGTCACCTTGGCGCATCGCACTGAGCGTAGGCAGAACACCATTGTCTAAGTAGTTCGACAGCTTTTTTTGCAGCTCATTGACCAGACGATTCCGCTCTTCGGTCATTGGCATACGCTGATAGTCAGCCAGACGCTCACGCATGATGCTTACACTTTTATCCACAGCATCGAAATGCATGCTCGCAGGATGATCATGTGCCTTCTCAAACGCGCTACCGGGCCTGTGCTGAAGGGTAAGCAAAAGCTGAGTACGCACTAGCTGCATGTGAGTGGTGATGTCGCCAAGGTTGTCCAGTGGTATTAAAACGTCGTTATACATCTGTCCAAGGCTGGTATTGCTGTTGCGCATGCCATTAAGCCCAGCGAGTGTCAAACAGACCGTCAAAAGGGACAGCACCATAAGTAAACTGATTAGTCGGTTCTTTATTGAAAAACGGGCCAGCCATTCGCTCATCACTTCACCTTTTCGAAAATATCAATTTGCCTTAACTGTATCGACAGGGATACATCAAGTCCTGAGCCAAATCAGCTTGTAGGCACGATTATTCCGTGCAGTAATCAAAATAGAGATGCTGGCCAGGGTGGTAGACCGGCTTCATATGCCTGGAAACTGCGTTTGAGCGCCCTCGTCATACAGCCCGTGCTTACTGAATCGACGCTAATCTTGTAGGTACTCGATGACTGTTTTGGCCCAGGGTGCATAAAAACACTTTCTTATCTCACGTGCTTCAGCCCATTGCTCTTGGGCGCGGTGATATCCCGATTATTTACCACGATCAGCGCCGGTAACGCTTCAGAGCGTGTATGAAGCGCTTTCGCACCTCTAGGGGCAGTATAAAGCCGGGCTTTACGCCGCCATCGCCTTCAAAAAGACTTCGGTACCGATGCTTTTCATCACCCGCTTCAAGTTGTAGGCGAGCACATTCAGGCTCATTTCTGGGCTCACCCCGTTCAGTTTTCGAGTCAGGAAGTACGTCATACACATGCTGCTTATTCTATTTAGATCTATGCATAGAACAGAATAAACATGTAGCCTAACTCTAAATCAGATACCCCTGGGGGTATATAAAGGAGACGGCCATGCAAGTCAATGTCGAAGCGTTTTTTGACCCCGCCACGTTCACCTACAGCTATGTAGTAATCGACCCCAGCAGCCAGCGCTGCGCCATTATTGACTCGGTGTTGGATTATGACCCGGCCTCCGGGCGCACTTCCTTCGCCAGCGCTGATCGGATGATCGCGTTCGTTAAAGAGCATGACTTAAAGGTGGATTGGCTGCTAGAAACCCATGTGCATGCAGACCACCTCTCGGCTGCGCCCTACCTGCAACGCGAACTGGGCGGCCAGTTGGCGATTGGTGAAAACATCACCGTGGTGCAAGACACATTCGGCAAGTTGTTCAACGCCGGCACCGAGTTCGCCACCGATGGTCGCCAGTTCGACCACCTGTTTAAAGATGGCGATACCTTTCAAATAGGCAACATCGCTGCCCAAGCCATGCACACCCCGGGGCACACGCCGGCCTGCATGACCTACCTGATCGGCGATGCCGGCTTTGTGGGTGATACCCTGTTTATGCCGGATTACGGTACGGCGCGGTGCGACTTCCCCGGTGGTGATGCGCGCACCTTGTTCCAATCAATTCGCAAGCTGTTCACCTTGCCGGGTAGCACTCGTCTGTTTATGTGCCACGACTACAAGGCACCGGGGCGCGATGATTTCCGCAACCAAACGACCGTTGCCGAAGAGCGCGCGCACAACGTGCATGTGCATGAGGGCATTGATGAAGCCAGCTTTGTCGCCATGCGTAGCAGCCGTGATGCGACGCTGGGCATGCCCACGCTGATTCTCCCGGCGGTGCAAATAAACATGCGCGCGGGGCAACTGCCACCCGCCGAAGACAATGGCACTCGCTACTTGAAAATCCCCCTCGACGTGCTCTGAGGTGCTGACCATGGATGCGCTAAAACACCTCAGCCCGTTTATCGCCGTCGCTGGGCAGTTGCAACCAGCAGACATGGGCACACTCGCTGCGGCAGGGTTTCGCAGCGTGATCAATAACCGCCCCGACGGCGAAGGTGAAGATCAACCCAGCTCAGCCGAAATTCAAACGGCAGCGCTGGCGAGTGGCCTTGAATACTTCTTCCTGCCAGTGACGGCGGGGCAGATCAGCGATGAACAGGTGGCGGCTTTTACTGAGCTGCTCGGCCACGTGCGCGGCCCGGTGCTGGCGTTCTGTCGCACCGGCACACGCTCCACAACGCTGTGGGCATTGAGTGAAGCGCGCCACTTAGACCCGCACGCGCTGCTTAAAACGGCGCAGAACAACGGCTATGACCTCAGCGGCCTGGCGCCGCGCCTAGAGCAGCGTTGGCAGAATGCGCCCCTCGCCACAGCGCAACGCAGCACGCCGCCCACCCAACGCTATGACGTGGTGGTGGTTGGCGGTGGCGCCGCCGGTTGCGCGGTGACGGCCAGCCTGCTGCGGCGCGACCCGCACTTGCGTATCGCCATCGTCGAGCCCAGCGAACATCACTACTACCAGCCGGGCTGGACGCTAGTTGGCGCTGGTATTTTTGACCGAGCCCACACCGAACGGCCAATGGCCCGTTGCATTCCTCGAGGTGCGCAATGGATTTGCGCCGCAGTGGCCGGCTTTGAGCCCGAGCAGCAATGTGCGGTGCTTGAAGACGGCAACCGGATTGGCTACCGCACCCTGATCGTCTGCCCCGGTTTAAGCCTGCACTGGGATGCCGTCGAAGGCCTCAAAGAGACGCTGGGGCAGAACGGCGTCACCTCCAATTATCAATTTGAGCTGGCGCCCTACACCTGGCAACTGGTGCAAAATTTACGCAAAGGCAACGCGCTGTTTACCCAGCCTCCAATGCCGATCAAGTGCGCCGGTGCGCCGCAGAAGGCGCTATACCTGTCGTGTGACTGGTGGCAAAAACAAGGGGTACTGCCTGACATTGACGTCGAGTTTTGCACCGCTGGTGCGGTGTTATTCGGCGTGCCGACCTTCGTTCCGCCGCTGATGAAATACATCGAGCGCTACAACGCCCAGCTTCACTTCAACACCACCCTAACGGCAGTGGACGGCCCGGCGCGCAAAGCATGGTTTAACCAGGTGGATACGGCAGGCAACAGCCAAACCATCGAAAAATCCTTTGACATACTGCACGCCGTGCCGTCCCAACGCGCGCCTGAGTTTATTCGCCAAAGCTCTTTGGTTAATGCCGAGGGCTGGGTTGAGGCAGACGCAGAAACCCTGCGCCATCCGCGCTTCGGCAATATCTTCAGCTTGGGTGACGTTTGTGCATCACCCAACGCCAAAACCGCTGCCGCCGTGCGCAAGCAAGCGCCGGTGGTCGCGGAAAACGTGATCTCTGTTCTCGCCGGAAAAGGGCCACGCGCGCTGTACGACGGTTACGGCTCATGCCCGCTGACGGTTGAGCGTGGCAAAGTGCTACTGGCGGAGTTTGGCTACGGCGGCAAACTGCTGCCTACCTTCCCGTTAGACCCCGCCATACCGCGCCGCTTGGCTTGGGAGCTGAAAGTTAAGCTGATGCCCAGCATCTACTTCGACATGATGCTACACGGCCGTGAATGGCTGGCCGCCCCCAAACGTTTGCAGCATGAACCCGCTGCCGTTCAAGCAGCAGCGGCCTGTGATTTTGGAAAGGATCAGGCCAAATGAAACTGAGCCGCTGGCTGCCCTGCCTCGAGTGGGGGCGTCGCTATGACCGCAGCAGTGCGGCCCAAGACGGCCTGGCCGCACTGATCGTAACGCTGATGCTGATACCGCAGAGTTTGGCCTACGCCATGCTGGCCGGTTTGCCGCCGGTGACGGGCCTGTATGCGAGCATTTTGCCGCTGCTGGCTTATGCCGTTTTTGGCTCCAGCCGCACCTTGGCCGTAGGCCCAGTGGCGGTGGTGTCGCTGATGACTGCCGCAGCGCTCGCGCCACTATTCCCTGCGGGCAGCGAAGCGTATATCGGCGCGGCGATGCTGCTGGCGCTTTTGTCTGGGTTGCTGCTCAGCAGCATGGCGATGTTGCGCCTGGGCTTTTTGGCGAACTTTCTCAGCCATCCGGTGGTGTCTGGTTTTATCAGTGCCTCTGGCATCCTTATCGCAGTGGGGCAGCTTAAGCACCTGCTTGGCATCAGCGCTTCGGGCGAGAGCCTGCTGCAGATTATTCCGCAACTCTGGCTCGGGCTGCCGAACACCCACTGGCAAACACTGCTGATCGGCGTGTTCAGTCTGATCTGGCTGTGGTGGGCGCGGGCGCGCCTAAAACCTGTTCTGCAACGGCTGGGGCTGTCTGTGCAAATGGCGGGCAACTTAGCCAAAGCCGGGCCGGTGCTGGCGATTATTGCCGCCATTGTTGCGGTGTCGCTGCTACAACTGGAGCACGCTGGGGTAAAAGTGGTCGGGCTTATCCCGCAAGGCCTACCGGGGCTGATGCTGCCGACGCTGGATATCACCTTAGCCATGCAACTGATGCCCGCCGCACTGCTGATAAGCTTGGTAGGTTTTGTTGAGTCGGTGTCGGTAGGCCAAACGCTCGCAGCAAAACGGCGCCAACGTATCGAGCCCGACAATGAGTTGCTCGGCTTGGGGACAGCCAATCTGAGTGCAGCCTTTAGTGGTGGCTTTCCTGTTACCGGTGGTTTTTCTCGTTCGGTGGTCAACTATGACGCCGGCGCGCAAACTCCCATGGCTGGAGTGTTCACCGCCGCCGGTATCGGCCTCAGCGTCATGCTGCTGACCCCGCTGCTGCATAACCTGCCGCAAGCCGTATTGGCCGCGACGATTATTGTCGCGGTGCTGAGTTTGGTTGACCTTGGTTCGCTGAGCCGCACTTGGCGATACTCGCGCCCTGACGGCGTCGCGCAGTTGGCGACGATTATCGGTGTGCTGCTGATCGGTGTTGAGGCTGGCATCCTGATCGGCGTGGGTCTCTCACTGTTGCTGTTTCTTTGGCGCACCAGCCAGCCGCACATGGCGGTTGTCGGGCAAGTACCGGGCAGCGAGCATTTTCGCAATATCGAGCGCTTTGCGGTTATTGAGTCGCCCAACGTGCTGTCGCTGCGGGTCGATGAAAGCCTGTACTTCCCCAACGCCCGCTACCTCGAGGATCGGATTGGCGAGCTGATAGCCAATCGACCTCACGTGCGCCATTTGGTGCTGATGTGCTCTGGCGTCAACCTGATTGATGCCAGCGCCCTTGATTCGCTGGAAGCCGTTGTTGAACGCCTAAAAACCGCCAACATTCAGCTGCACCTGTCCGAAGTGAAAGGCCCGGTGATGGATCAGCTGCGCCGCTCAAGCTTTCTCCAGCACTTTGGTGGCCAGGTGTTTATCAGCCAGTTCGAGGCCCTAAAAGCTTTAGCTCCGCAGCTTACCCAGCAGACCTTACTGCCGAGCAATCTGCGCGCCGACACCCAACCCCATGCATAAGGACATTCTGATGAAAACTGCCCATGACTTGGTAGCCGCCGCTAAAACGCGCATCCATGAAATTGACCTGCAGGAGGCTGACGCAGCCATCAAGGCGGCTGATGTAGTGATCGATGTGCGCGAAGCCGATGAATTTCACGCCGGGCATATCCCCGGAGCCATCAACATTCCCCGCGGCTTGCTGGAATTCAAACTGAGCAATGAACCCGAGCTGGCGCAACGCGACCAGAAGCTGGTGCTCTATTGCAAAAACAGCGGCCGCGCGGCGTTAGCCGCGTGCTCATTAAAAGAGATGGGCTACCTGCACGTTCTGTCGATTCAAGGTGGCTTTGAGGCGTGGAGCGCCGCCGATAAGGCTATCGACACCCCGCACCTTCCTGCATTCGATTAAGGCCAGTGGCCAAAGGAGCACTCATGCAACGCCTACTGACTGCTATTTGCCTCAGCCTGCTGACCTTCGCCGCCCACGCGGTGGATCTTTCCGCCAATGCACAGGAGGTGCACAAGCGCCTGCAGCAAGACGCAACGCAACTGCTGTTTATCGATGTGCGTGACCCAGTCGAGATCATGTTTGTCGGCTTTACCGATGATGTGCACACCAACATCCCCTATCTGCTGGTTGACCGCAGCGCGTGGGATGAAACCCGCGGCACTTACTCAATCGCACAGAATCCCAATTTTATTGCCGAGGTAAAAGCGGCGTTGGCCAAGCACGGCCTAACTGCCCAAAGTGAAATTATTACCATGTGCCGTTCCGGCAGTGAGCGCGGTAAGCCAAGTGCAGATTTTCTTCGCGCTAACGGCTTCCCCAATGCCCGCTACGTGGTTGATGGCTTCCAAGGCTCGGCACTCAAAGAGGGCCCGCAAGCCGGCATGCGCCTGCAAAGCGGCTGGCAAAACGTCGGGCTGCCATGGAGCGCAAAAATGAACCCCGCCAAGATGTATCGACCTTAACCGCTTGCCAGCCCAGGGTTAGTCACCGCTGGCTTAGCGGCTCATGTACCCGGCCATACACCGAGTTTTAACGCTGTATTGTTTGTGCCTATGACATCGATAGAAACGCTTCGGTTTAATCACTAGACGAATTTGCTAAGCTCGCCATATATACCCCCAGGGGTATATATGGCGACTGCAGGAGGACTATGTTGATGACCACTGACGTCGCTGCCTTTTTCATCCGGCCACATCGCCCAAATACGACCGCTGCACCTAATCGTATTCATCAAAAGGAAATGCACCATGGAAAATAGCCCGCAGATGAGCTTCCCTCGCCTCAACGAGCCAGCACCTCCGTTCACCGCTCGCACCACGTCCGGTGATCGTTCGCTGGAAGACTACCGTGGCAAGTGGCTAATTCTGTTCTCCCACCCGGCAGACTTCACGCCGGTGTGCACCACTGAATTTATTGGCTTTGCTAAAGCCGCACCAACGTTCGCTGAAATGAATTGCGAGCTGCTGGGTCTGTCCATCGACAGTCTGTTTTCGCACTTGGCCTGGATGCGCAACATCAAAGAGAAGTTCGACGTCGAAATCCCCTTCCCGATCATTGAAGACATCTCCATGAGAGTCGCCAGTGCCTACGGTATGGTTCACCCGGGCGCGGCGGATACCCAAGCGGTAAGGGCGACCTTCTTTATCGACCCCAACGGCATTCTGCGCGCGATGGTGTACTACCCAATGAGCAACGGCCGCAGCATTGATGAGTTCGTGCGTCTGCTGCAAGCCATGCAAACAGCCGACGACAACAGCGTGGCAACTCCGGAAAACTGGCGTCCGGGCCAGCCGGTTATCGTACCGCCGCCAAAAACTGCAGAAGCTGCCGAGAAACGCGCCGCTGAAGGCTACGAAACAGTGGATTGGTACTTCTCCACTAAAACGCTGTAACGCTTAGCAAAAGGGCTTTACTGCCCTCAAACCGCTGCATATGCCTTCGCATATGCAGCGGTTTTCTGCATCTCAAGTCGAAAAGGATTCTCCGGTCATGCGTACAGAAATCACCGTCGACGTTGCCATTATTGGTGCCGGTACAGCCGGACTCTATGCACTGCGTGAGGTGCGCCGCGCCGGGCGAAGTTTTGTCCTTATCGACCACGGCCCGCTCGGCACCACCTGCGCCAGAGTGGGTTGCATGCCCTCCAAGTTGGCGCTGCATGCAGCCGATCTATGGCAATCACGTTTGGCCATGCCGGCCATCGGTGTGGTGTATAGCGAGGAGCTACAGCTTGATAACGCCATCACTTGGGCAGCTCTGCGTAAGCAGCGTGATTTCTTCTCTAACAACGCCGCTAACAAAGCCCGCGCCGCGGCGGGCAAACAGCTGATCGAGGGGCGCGCACGCTTTCTTGAACCCACCTTGCTGGAAGTTGAAAGCGCTGAAGGTACGCACGTCATCCGCGCAGGCGCGGTGATTATCGCCACCGGCTCGCGCCCGTTTATCCCCGACTGGCTGGCTCCGTTTGCAGACAGGATTGTCACCACGGACACGCTGTTTGAGATGGCAGAATTGCCGGCACGCATCGGGGTGTTGGGTTTGGGCGCGCTGGGTCTGGAAATGGGTCTGGCGCTCAGCCGGCTCGGCATTGAAGTCACAACGGCTGGCGGTTCAAGCCTGGCCGGTATTGATGACCCACAGGTGGCCGCCCGTGCAGTCGAGGTTTTCTCGCAAGAGATGCTAATCTGGCTCGGCCAACCCGCCAGCGTTGAACGTGCAGAGCATGGGCTGGTGCTGCGCTCAGGTGAACGCTGCGTAACTATTGACCTGCTACTGGTGGCAACCGGCCGGCGCGCGAACACCGATGAGCTGAATCTGCAGGCGGCAGGTTTTACCCTGCAAGAACGTGGCGAGCCGCTGTTTGACCCGGCCACTCTGCAACTGGACGATTGGCCGGTGTACATCGCCGGTGACGCTAACGGGCAGCGCGCTTTGATGCATGAAGCGGCTGACGAAGGTGCGATAGCCGGCTATAACGCAGCGCGGACCACTCCCACGCGCTTCCGGCAAAAAACTTCGCTGTCCATCGCCTTCGCTAAACCTGATGTCGCGACCATTGGTAAACGCTTGAGCGAGCTAGAACCCAGCCGGATTATCGTTGGCAGTGCTTCGGGCGAAGCGAATGGCCGTTTGCGCATCTTGGGCGGTGAACGCAGCCTGCTGAATATTTACGCCGATAGCACCAGCGGTTTACTACTCGGCGCCTCGCTTCTCAGTATCGACGGCGAACACTTGGCGCATCAACTAGCGTGGGCCATCCAGCGGGGTGAAACGGCGCAAAGCCTGCTGCAAATGCCGTTCTACCACCCTGTGGTGGAAGAGTTGCTGGCCACAGCGTTGCAAGAAATCGCCAAACACTTCACTGACCCTCAAGGCTTGCCCCTTGGGCTCTCGGCCGAAGAGTGAGGCGCAACGACGGCGGCGCCAATTTTTGGCGTACGCAGCCGTTAGGTGTACTTGGTGAAGATGGCCCTGACTTGCGCCAGTTTGTCTTGGTTACTGTGGTCTGGAGTGAGGATGGCCTCTTCGGCCAAGCAGATCAGCATCTCCTGATAGGCCTTATCCAGCGCCTTACGGGCGGCGCTGAACTGCTGAGCAATAGACTCGCATTCATCGCCGCGCTTGATCATGGCTTGAATGCCACGCACCTGGCCCTCGACGCGGGCCAGACGCTTTAACAGAGAGTCACGATGTTCTAACTGCGTTAATTCAATCATTTCCAACTTCTAAAGTACGCCGCAAAGTAAAAGCACCTCGCAATTCACCCAAAGCGAATCCACGAGCCTCATCCTCCGGGTAGCGTACATCAATCACCGCGGCAAGAGACGGCTGAATGTTTTTGCCATGACAGGCTAAGCATGGCTCACCAGTGGCAATGGCTTTCATCATGCGGAACTCGTCGCCAACAACCTCGGCATGACTGAGTTCAGTCACCGGTTCACCTGCAGCTGCACGCTCGGCAAATTGCTCGAGGACCTGTTTTTCCCAGGCATCTGCAGTATTGGCCGGGTTACGTACCTTTAATGAGGTACGTCCAACCTTCCAAGGTTGCTTGCTGTGCTGCCCAGCAATCTCTGGAGCCAATAACTGGCAAGCCTCTACGGCCTTTACAGGCCCGCCGGACTCCATCGCAGACTTTACGGTAGACATCAAATGCTGCCCGAAAGGCGGTATTAGCGCTGCGCCCTCTGCCTTTAAAGCCTGAAAATCCTCGGCGTAAGCAGCCATGCTCAACGAACCTATAAGAACTGCAGTGATCAATCGCATAACGTCTCCAGAGAAATAGCTTTCCACATACCCGTGGGAGTATAGACACGACTTAGCCAAAGTGACTACTCAGAAGCAACTAAAGGGACGCGCCATTGCATGCAGAAAAACCATGTCGTGTTCATGCCAATGACTAAACACACAAAATTACTGGCCTGAAGACGGGATAGCTGAAGACTCACTGACTAACAGATACGCTTTTCATCTGCATGAAGTGATTACCTGACGGTGGCAGAAAGTGTGCTGCGCAAGGGAGTGCGGCATTTCGCCCACATACCCCCAGGGGTGTTATGAGTTAGACTGAAATGGCCGAAAAAGGCGACTGCTTAATCGGTTTTCAGTCAGTTCCAAACACAGGATCGACTCAGATGGAATTAGACCCGCTCTTCCTCTCGCGACTGCAATTTGCCTTTGTGGTTTGCTTCCACGCCATCTTCCCGGTGTTCACCATCGGCCTGGCCTCATTCATCGCCTTTTTGGAAACCATGGCCTTTCGAACGGGTGATCTCGTTTGGGTAAGGCTGTCGAAGTTCTGGACGCAAGTTTTTGCCGTGGTATTCGGCATGGGGGTAGTGTCGGGCATCGTCATGGCCTTCCAGTTCGGCACCAACTGGAGCAACTTCTCATATGCGGCGTCTAACTTCCTCGGCCCAGTGCTGAGTTATGAAGTGATCACCGCATTCTTCCTTGAAGCGGCCTTCCTCGGTGTGTTGCTGTTTGGCCGCGATAAAGTACCGCCAGGCGTACACTTGCTGGCTGCCTGCATGGTGGCGTTGGGCACCTTTATCTCCTCGTTCTGGATTCTCTCGGCCAACAGCTGGATGCAAACGCCGGTCGGCACCGAACTGCGTGACGGTATGATCCATGTCGTGTCCTGGTCGCAGGCGTTGTTCAGCCCTTCGTTTATCTACCGCTTTATGCACATGGCGCTGGCCTCGTTCCTCACCGGTGCCTTTGTGGTTGCAGGCGTCAGCGCTTGGTACCTGCTGCGTAAGCGCGAGGTGGAGGTCAACCGCAAAGCGCTGTCGGTCAGCCTGTGGATGATCCTGTTGATCGCGCCCACCCAAGCGGTGGTAGGCGACTTTCACGGCCTTAACACGCTGCAACATCAGCCGATCAAAGTGGCGGCGATGGAAGGCAATTGGGAGCGTGGTACGGGTGTGCCGCTGCTGCTGTTTGCCTGGCCGGATAAAGAGGCGCAAACCAACCATTTTGAAATCGGCATCCCGAAACTGGCGAGCTTTATCCTGACTCACGACTGGAACGGCGAACTGCCCGGCATCACGGACGTGCCCTATGAGAAGCAACCGCCCGTGTGGCTGGTGTTCTGGGCGTTCCGCGTGATGGTCGGCATTGGCCTGGTGATGATTGCCTTTGGCCTGACTGGCCTGGTGCTGCGCCGTGGCGGTCGTTACTGGCAAGCGCCGTGGTTCCTCAATGGCCTGCGCTGGATGAGTTTCACGCCGTTTCTGGCGGTGCTTGCCGGTTGGGTGGTGACAGAAGCCGGTCGCGCGCCGTGGCTGATTTATGGGGTGATGACCCACGCACAGGGGCTGACGCCGTCGCTGACGGGCGGCATGGCCCTGTTCACCCTGATTGGTTACATCGTGGTCTACGCGATGGTCTTTAGCGCCGGCTTGTATTACCTGTTCCGCGTGCTGCAAGCGGGCCTAGAAGAAGACCTCAGCGCAGAAGACACCCATGAAGTGGAGCGGGCTTCGCGTCCGTTGTCGGCAACCCATGTACGCCTGGAACAGGGGGAACACTGAAATGGTGCCTTTTGACCTCACAATGATTTGGGCGGTAATCATCGCCTTCGGCATCATCATGTACGTGCTGATGGACGGCTTTGACCTGGGTGTGGGGATTCTCTTCCCCTTCGCCCCAGACGAGCAGGCCCGCGACGTGATGATGAACTCAGTGGCACCGGTCTGGGACGGCAACGAAACCTGGCTGGTGCTCGGTGGCGCAGGCCTGTTGGCGGCCTTTCCGCTGGTGTACTCGGTGTTGCTGCCGGCCATGTACATCGGTGTGTTTTTGCTGCTGGCGGGTTTGATCTTCCGTGGCGTGGCCTTTGAGTTTCGCTTCAAGGCCAACACCTCGCGCTACCTTTGGAACTGGGCCTTTGCTGGTGGTTCGATCATTGCCTCGTTCGCTCAGGGTGCAGTGGTTGGGGCCTACATTCAGGGCTTCAACACCGAAGGCTTGGTGTACGTAGGCGGTGCGCTGGATTGGCTGACGCCGTTCACCGTGCTCACCGGGATCGGCCTGCTAGCCGGTTACGCCTTGCTCGGCTGCACCTGGTTGATCATGAAAACCGAAGGCTACATTCAGGACTGGGCCTACAGCCTGGCCCCGAAACTGCTGGCCGCCGTGCTGCTGGTGTTTGTTGCCATTAGCATCTGGACGCCTTGGGTTGATCCCGCTGCCTATGCGCGCTGGTTCTCGGCCATCGGCCTGATCTGGATCTTCCCGGTGATGGCAGCATTGTGCGCCCTGCAGATTTTCCGCAGCCTGCGCAAACGCCGTGAGGCCATGCCGTTTATCGCCACCATGGGTTTGTTCATTTTCACCTACCTGGGGCTGCTGGTGACCAAATGGCCGTACATCATCCCGCCTAACCACACCATCTGGGACGCCGCCTCAGCCCCTGAGTCGCAGTTGTTCCTGCTGCTGGGCCTGTTGTTCGTCATCCCGATTGTGTTGACCTACACCGCCTGGACCTACTGGGTGTTCCGCGGCAAGGTAAAAGCAGGTGTCGGCTATCACTGATAAAACCCGCAGCCAGCGCAGCCGCCACTGGCTGACCCGCCAGCAGCAGGCCGTTCGCCCGTTGCTGCAGGGCGCGGTGGCGGCCGGCATGCTAGGCGGTGTGGCGATTGCGGCGCAAATGGGCTTGATGGCCTGGCTGGTGCACGCCTTGCTGATCGACGCGGCCCCGGCACATAGCCTGTGGCCAACGATGGCTGCGTTGCTGTTGGCGGTGTTGCTGCGTGTGCTGGCGGCTGCCGTGCAGGAGCGACTAGGCCAACTGGCTAGCGCCAAGGTTCGCCAACAGGTGCGGGGGGAATTGAGCGCCTTGTGGGCCCGGCTCGGGCCGGTGCGTTTGGCAGCGCTGCCCAGTGCAAGCCTCACCAACCAATGGGTCGAGCAAGTCGACGCCCTCGATGGCTATTACGCCCGTTACCTGCCGCAGCAATGGCTGGCGGCGCTGGTGCCGTTGATGCTGGTGGCGCTGGTGTTCTGGCTGGATTGGCTTGCGGCGCTGTTTCTCTTGCTGGCCGCACCGCTTATTCCGTTATTTATGGCCCTGGTCGGCATGCATGCCGAACGCATCAGCCAGCGCCATGTGCTGCAGGCCGGGCGCATGGCCGGACAGTTTCTCGACCGGGTGCGCAACCTCACCAGCTTGCAATTATTCGGTCAGGTTGAGCGCTCAGTCAGTCGTATCGAAGAAGCTACTCAGGCGTACCGTAAGGTAACGATGGAGACGCTGAGGGTGGCGTTTCTCTCGTCGGCGGTGCTGGAGTTCTTTGCCTCGGTGGCCATTGCGGTGGTGGCCATGTACATCGGCTTTGGCTTGCTCGGCTACATCAGCTACGGCCCATCGCCGTCGCTGACCCTCTTTAGCGGCTTATTTATCCTGCTGCTGGCACCGGAGTTCTTCCAGCCGCTGCGCAGCTTGGCCCAGCATTATCACGACCGCGCAGCGGCGTTGGCAGCAGCTGATGCATTGGCGGAACTGGAGGCACTGGGTAGCACCATCCCGGAACTAACCGCGCAACAGCCAGGCGGCGACGCCAACGGCATCACCGTGCAGAACCTGCAGCTTGGTTATGTCGGTCGCGGCTTAATCCTGCGTGACGTAAACCTGAGCATTAAGGCCGGTGAGGTGGTGGCTCTGGTCGGCCCCTCTGGGTCAGGCAAGTCGAGTCTGCTGCATTGCCTAGCCGGTTTTATCCAGCCAGATGCCGGTCATATCAGCCTGTTCGGCCGCCCGCCGGGTGAGCAACCACTGGCGTGGATGGGCCAGCGGCCGTTTCTGATTAAGGGCAGTTGGGCCGATAACCTGCGCCTCACCGCGCCCCATGCAGACGCGGCCGCCTTGCAGCGGGCACTGGCGGCTGTGGGCTTGAGTAAACTGTTGGCCGCTCAACCACAGGGCCTCGATAGCCTGCTGGACGAAAGCGGTCGCGGGCTTTCAGGCGGCCAAGCGCAGCGCTTGGCGTTAGCGCGGGTGTGGCTGAACGACGCCGTCTTGGTGCTGCTAGATGAACCCACCGCGAGCCTGGATGAAGAGAGCGAAGCTGACGTGGTCAAAGCCTTACAGGCGCTGGCAGCGGCCGGCCGCACAGTGGTCATCGCCACCCACCACCCGGCCCTGATGCACATGGCTGATCGCGTTGTACGTCTGAACAACGGAGCGTTGGCCGATGACTGAGTTATTGCCCTGGCTGCGCGACATGCGCCATTGGCGCGGGCGCCTTTTAGTCGGCGCCTTACTGATGCTGCTGACCGTGCTCAGCGCCATCGGCTTGCTGGCTTTATCGGGGTGGTTTATTACCGCCACCGGCGTCACCGCATTGCTTTGGGCCGCAGGGCAAAAAGCGTTTTTTGATATTTATGTGCCGGGCAGCGGCATCCGTTTTTTTGCCCTGTCGCGCACGGTAGCGCGCTATGCCGAGCGGGTGTTTAACCACAACACCGTGCTTGGCTTGCTGGCCGATCTGCGCGTGCGCCATTTTAGCGCCTTGGCGAAATTGGACGGTGCCACCTTGGGTCGGCTGCGCGCAGCGCAGTGGCTCAACCGCTTGACCGCCGATATTGATGCGCTGGATACGCTCTACCTGCGCCTGCTGGCCCCACCAGCTGTGGCTTTACTGGCGATTGTGCTGGTGTGCGGGCTGGTCGCGTTGTTTCACCAGATGTTGGCGCTGGTGCTGTTGTTGCTTCTGCTGGCGCTGTTGTTACTGGTAACCGCCGGCATGGCCACCGCCGGTCTGCGCCTGAGTGCTAACCGCGTCGAGCAGTTGGATGGCTTGCGCGTGCAGTGCGTCGAGCAACTGCAGGGCTTAGCTGAGTTGTCTGCCGCCGGTAGTCTGGCTATGCATCAACAAGCTCTACTTAGCCGCAGCCAACAGTTATTGACTGAGCAACTAAGCCTGCAAGACCGTGTGGTGCTGTTTCAAACACTAGGGTTATTCGGTGTCTTAGGGGCCAGTCTGCTCGGCCTGTTCGCTGGCGTATTTGCCTACCAGCAAGGACTGCTCAGCGGGCCGCTGATGGTGATGATCGCCTTGGCGCTGATGGGGCTTAACGAAGCCTTTAGCGCGTTACCCGCCGCCTTCGCCCAGTGGGGCGCAACCACCGCTGCCGCAGCACGGCTGAACCAACAGGTGGCGATTGTTGGACGCTTGCCCCGCGCTATTGAGCCGCTACCGGTGCCTGCGGTCATGGCCCTGAGCTGGAAGGCGGTAAACGTGGCGCATGCCGGTATTAGCCAACTGAAATTGAACATCGCGGCGGGTGAGCGCCTAGCGGTAATTGGACCATCCGGTTGCGGAAAATCAACCTTAGCTGCACTAGCCGCACGCTTGATCGACCCCGACAGCGGCGAGGTGTGCGTGGCTGATATAGCGTTAACGGCGCTTGATCTCGACGCTTGGCGCAGCAAGTTAGCTTACCTGACCCAAGAGACCGAACTGCTACACGGTAGCATCGCCGACAACCTGCTGCTCGGCCAGCCCGATGCAAGTGATGACCGACTGTGGTGGGCACTGGACATGGTCGACCTCGCCGACACGGTTGAAGGCACGGCTAACGGCCTGAATACCTGGGTAGGCGAAACCGGCAAACAACTCTCGGGCGGTGAAGGTCGGCGCTTAGCGCTGGCCCGTGTGCTGCTACGTAACGCGCCGCTGGTGATACTCGACGAGCCCTACTCCGGGCTTGATCTGACCACACGCGAACGCATCAAACCGTGCATAGACGCGTGGTTACAGGGCCGCACAGTGCTGCTTCTGGGCCATAGTGAGCAAGCACTACCCAAGGCCGATCACCTAATAAGCTGGCGCGATATTTAAGTTACTCAGCACGCTCCGGTAGCGATTGGTATTTGATTCGATTTCGTTCACGCATCGTTGAAGTATAGCTCTGGTAGTTACGATCCAATTTTTTACCGCCTTGGATCTGCCACCAACAATCGTTGCGTTACCACTGATAGCAGTTCCGCTTACTGGGACAGCACTATAAATGGCAATAACAAGCGCGAGTTACCTTTCCGTTGTCTTTTTGAAAATGGGCGTTTCTTTGAGGTCGATATGAATCACCTTGGCTTGCCTAGAGGCTGTTCAGCCTAAATTTCGCTCTAATTCTCGGGGGCGACAGCTTGAAACCTTCCGATTCTGTTGAAAAAGTCCCTTCGCGATTTTTTCCCATGAAAGATCGATAGCGACGTTGAAATCTGATTCGCTCAGAAAGCGGAGCTGTCTTAGTTTTTACGTAGCAGTTTTATGCGTTCAAGGGATAAAGCGGTCTGCCAAAGGAGTGTTGCGTGCTCGCCTGCAATCTATTGTTGAGCCTCAGAAACGAACGGAGTCATGTTTTGAATGCTCTGTGATCTAGAGGGTTGGTGAATATGAGCGTGTATCTCCATTGCCTATCGCATACCCCCTTGATGGGCTATGTAGACCCTGCTCCAGCAGTACTTGGCGAGGTGAGCAATGTGATCGCGGTGGCGCGAAAACGGATTGCAGAGTTCGCTCCTGAGCTGGTTATTTTGTTCAGCCCTGATCACTACAACGGCTTTTTCTATGACGTGATGCCGCCGTTTTGCATTGGTATGGCCGCTCATGCCATTGGTGATTTCGGCACTCTGGCCGGGCCGCTGCTGGTGCCGCAGGAGCTTTCCGAAGCCTGTGCTGCCGCTGTGCTTGATGCGGGTGTGGATGTCGCAGTGTCGTATCGCATGCAACTCGACCATGGCTTCGCCCAGCCGCTGGAGTTTTTGCTCGGTGGTCTGCGTGAAATGCCGGTGATCCCAGTCTTTATTAACTCGGTGGCTACCCCTCTGCCGAGTTTTCAACGTGCCCGTCTGCTGGGGGAGGCTATTGGCAGATGGGCCAGTTCGCTGGACAAGAGGGTTTTGCTGCTGGGCTCCGGGGGGTTGTCGCACCAGCCTCCTGTGCCTGAGTTAGCCAAGGTTGAAGGCCTCATGGCGGACCGGCTAAAAGGCAGTGGTCGGAATTTGCCAGCCGATGAGCGCGAAGCACGCACGCAGCGGGTAATCCACGCGGCGCAAAGTTTCGTGTGTGATCAAGCTTCACTGCACCCACTCAACCCTGAGTGGGACCAGCACTTCCTCACATTGCTGGAGCGTGGGCAGCTGTGTGAGCTGGACGCCATGTCCAACGCTGAGTTGTCAGCATTGGCCGGTAAGTCCACCCATGAGGTTAAGACTTGGGTGGCTGCCTTTGCCGCC
This sequence comes from Pseudomonas defluvii, assembly GCF_001695625.1. Taxonomy (GTDB): domain Bacteria; phylum Pseudomonadota; class Gammaproteobacteria; order Pseudomonadales; family Pseudomonadaceae; genus Aquipseudomonas; species Aquipseudomonas defluvii. The sequence continues at coordinate 597 of NZ_MBPN01000071.1, read as the reverse complement.
CTTTCTATGTATGGCCCATACCAGACCCAAGACCGCTATTACCGCCCTGTACCTGAGTGGATCGCAGGTTACGGTTCGCTGAGTGCGAGCCCTTGCGCTCACACTTAATGCCATAAGAGAGATTCCGATGAGCCAGTACAGCGAAAGCGCTACGAGCCGCTTTTCCCTTATTGAAGACCAAGGTGTGAGCCTGAATATCCACTATCACGACTGCGGCGATGGTGGAGAGGTAGTGGTAATGCTGCATGGCTCCGGGCCGGGGGCCAGTGGTTGGTCAAACTTCAATCGCAACATCGAGCCGCTGGTTACAAGTCTGGCAGCCGTCAGTGTGGCGTCCAAATAAGCTGCACCCTGTCATGGGAATGTTTAAATGCCATGATCGGCAGGACGCTAGTTGCTAGTGGCGCACGATAGTCTGTCAGTAGACTTCCTAAAGGTGCCTGACAACCGAAGGGAAGATTTCGAGCAATTGCCGCAAGCATTACCAGCATGCGGTCCCTGAAACTGAATACTAGCGGAGTATAGTGGATCCACCTTTTGAGACAGTGACTACGGGGTAGTTTAAGCTGTCGTCCTCGAAAGGATGACAGCAAATGG
>NZ_MBPN01000070.1 GCF_001695625.1 Pseudomonas defluvii | reverse complement strand
CTACGCCGTCTACCACCAGTTCATCGTTCTGGTTGAACACGCGGGTGGCGATGCGCACCTTGAACTTCGGCAGCTTCTCGAGAATTTCCAGGCGAACGGTCAAGGTATCGCCGAATTTCACGGGCTTCTGGAAGGTCATTTGCTGACCCAGGTAGATCGTGCCCGGGCCAGGCAGCTCGCAGGCGACGGCGGCGCTGATCAGTGCGCCACTGAACATGCCGTGGGCGATACGCTCTTTGAACATGCTCTTGGCGGCGAACTCTGCATCCAGATGCACCGGGTTGTGGTCGCCGGACATGGCGGCGAACAGCTGGATATCACGTTCTTCGACGGTCTTGCTGAAGCTGGCGGTCTGGCCGACTTCGAGGGCTTCGTAAGGCGTGTTGGTGACCTGGGTCATTGAGGTGGAGTCCTTCAGGTTCGACGAGGCAGGGGTTATTCACAACGAGGGGGGCGGCCAAGGGCCAGGGCCCGCTCGAGCCAGTCAATAACTGTAGCCGTAACTTCGTCGCGGTTGGTTTCGTTGAACAGCTCATGCCGGGCTTGCGGATACAGTTGCAGCTGCACGTGCTGGTTGCCGGCCAGACGCAATGCACCAGCCAGATCCTTGAGACGCTTGCCGGCACTGACCGGATCACATTCGCCGCCAATGATCAGGATTGGCAGGTTCGGATCGATCTGTGCGAGGTTGCTCGGCTGGCTGATCTGCTCCAGCCCCATGAGCAGATCGATCCACAGGCGATTGCTGCAGCGAAAGCCGCACAAGGGGTCGGAGAGGTACTTGTCGACCTCTACAGGGTCGCGGCTAAGCCAGTCGAACGCTGTGCGGTTAGGTTTGAAGGCTTTGTTGAAGGTACCGAATGACAGCCACTCGATCAGTGCGCTGCGGCCCAGGGGCCCCTGGCGCCAGGCTTCGAACCGAGCGATCAGGCAGGCCGCTCGGTACAGCGCCGGTGGCTGGAAGTTGGAACCGCTGAGAATCGCCCCCTGCAGGCTCGCACTGTGGTGCAGCAGATAGGCTTGGGCAATGTAGCTGCCCATGCTGTGGCCGAGCAGAAACACCGGTGTACCGGGGTACTGTTGGCCAATGTATTGAGTGAGCAGCCCCAGGTCATTGACCACCTTGCTCCAGCCCTCATGTTGCGAGAACAGGCCTCGCGTACCCAGCTCCGCCGTTCGTCCGTGACCGCGTTGGTCATGGGCGTAAAGGGCGTAGCCAGCGGCACTCAGCGCTTCGCCCAGTCGCTGGTAGCGGCCTGCATGCTCGGCCATGCCATGGGCCAGCAGTACTACGGCCTTGACCGGGCCGGTTGGCAGCCACTGATAGACATAGAGGCTGCAATGATCGCTGGCCGGCAGCCAGAAGGCGTCATGGTGCATGGCGGCTCCTTTTGCGCATATCGCGTGATCTGCTCAGTGTATATCCCAGTCAGGAGGGGGACTGGCCACTGGCAACAGGATTCACATCCTTAGTTACAGAGCTTGTCAGATATGCCGTCTTTGGCGTGTTTGCCGTCCGAGGCATACCTGCTAACGTCGGCAAAGCACCGTTGTCTGGAGACGAGACGGTCCGGAACGGCTCAGGTATGAGGACAAGAATAAATGCAAGCTGATTTCTGGAATGATAAACGCCCTGCGGGGGTTCCCTCGCAGATTGACCTGAGCGCCTACAGGTCGGTCATTGAAGTGTTCGACCGCTCATGCAAGCGATTTGCCGACCGCCCGGCATTCAGCAACCTTGGGGTGACGTTGACCTACGCCGAGCTTGATCGTCACTCGGCAGCCTTTGCTGCCTACTTGCAACAGCATACCGACCTGGTCCCCGGTGATCGCATCGCGGTGCAGATGCCCAACGTACTGCAGTATCCCATTGCAGTATTTGGTGCCCTGCGTGCGGGGCTGATCGTGGTCAATACCAATCCGCTGTATACCGCCCGCGAAATGCGTCATCAGTTCAAGGACTCGGGTGCCCGTGCCTTGGTCTACCTGAACATGTTCGGCAAATTGGTTCAGGAGGTTCTGCCCGATACAGCGATCGAATACTTGATCGAAGCGAAGATGGGCGACCTCTTGCCAACGGTCAAAGGCTGGCTGGTCAACACGGTCGTCGCCACGGTCAAGAAAATGGTTCCAAACTACCACTTGCCACAAGCGGTGCCCTTCAAGCGCGCGTTGAAGCTGGGGCAGGGGCATGCCTTGAGGCCTGTGTCGTTGGGCCTGGACGACGTCGCGGTGCTGCAATACACCGGTGGTACCACGGGCCTGGCCAAGGGCGCGATGCTGACCCATGGCAACCTGGTGGCGAACATGCTGCAGGTGCTGGCGTGTTTTTCCCAGCTTGGCCCGGACGGCCAGAAGATGATCAAGGATGGCCAGGAAGTGATGATCGCGCCGTTGCCGCTCTATCACATCTATGCGTTTACCGCGAATTGCATGTGCATGATGGTGACGGGCAACCACAACGTATTGATCACCAATCCGCGAGATATTGGCGGTTTTATCAACGAGCTGAAGAAGTGGCGTTTCACCGGTCTGCTGGGGCTTAACACGTTGTTCGTTGCACTGATGGAGCACCCGGCCTTCAAGACGCTCGATTTTTCTGCATTGAAGGTCACCAACTCGGGCGGTACGGCCCTGGTCAAGGCCACGGCGGAGCGCTGGGAGAGCCTGACGGGCTGCCGTATCGTCGAAGGCTACGGCTTGACCGAAACCTCTCCGGTGGCCAGCACCAACCCGTATGGTCAGCAGGCCCGCCTGGGGACGGTGGGCATTCCGGTGCCGGGTACGGCCTTCAAGGTTATCGACGACGAAGGGCATGAAATGCCCTTGGGTGAGCGTGGCGAGCTGTGTATCAAGGGGCCGCAGGTCATGAAAGGCTATTGGCAGCGTCCAGAGGCTACTGCCGAGACGCTGGATGCCGAAGGGTGGTTGAAGACGGGTGATATCGCGGTCATTGATCCGGATGGCTTCACCCGGATTGTCGATCGCAAGAAAGACATGATCATTGTCTCGGGATTCAATGTGTACCCGAATGAAATCGAAGATGTGGTCATGGCGCACCCGAAGGTGGCCAACTGCGCAGCCATTGGTGTGCCGGACGAGCGCTCTGGCGAAGCGGTGAAGCTGTTCGTGGTGCCACGTGAACAGGGCATCAGCCTGGAAGAGCTCAAGGCCTACTGCAAGGCCAACTTCACCGGTTATAAAGTGCCCAAGCACATCGTGCTGCGCGAATCGTTGCCCATGACGGCGGTGGGCAAGATCCTGCGCCGCGAGCTGCGTGACATCGCGTGACGTGATGCGCATCGTCGGCAATGCAGCCTCTTGCAGGAGATGCGCTGCCGGCGATGTGACGGGAACAAAACCGCACTCGTAGACTAATTACTCTAAAAGTGACTATTGATAGTCTATAAGTCATTTTTGTGACTGTTTAGGCTGCTTTAGCCCTAGGCGGGCCTTGGCAAAGCTGCTACTCTCGGCGCGCTTCTGAGCATTCGGTTTGCAATAAACCGGAACTTAATATCAATAATAATCGCATCGACTGCGGTGAAGAATTCGCTGGTGCTGGAGGAGTGGGCTTCCATGATCGAGAACTTTTGGAAGGATAAGTACCCAACCGGGATTGCCGCGCAGATCAATCCGGATGAGTACCCGAATATCCAGGCGGTATTGAAGCAGTCCTGCCAACGTTTCGCTGATAAACCGGCCTTTAGCAACCTGGGCAAAACCTTGACCTACGGAGAGTTGTACGAACTTTCCGGGGCATTTGCCGCCTGGTTGCAACAGCACACTGACTTGCAGCCCGGCGATCGTATCGCGGTGCAGTTGCCAAACGTATTGCAGTACCCCGTTGCAGTGTTCGGTGCCATGCGGGCCGGCCTGATCGTGGTCAATACCAACCCGTTGTATACCGCACGGGAAATGGAGCATCAGTTCAATGATTCCGGCGCCAAGGCGCTGGTCTGTTTGGCCAACATGGCGCACCTGGCGGAAAAGGTTGTGCCCAAGACCCAAGTGAAACACGTCATTGTCACCGAAGTTGCCGATCTGTTGCCACCGCTCAAGCGTTTGTTGATCAACAGCGTCATCAAGTATGTGAAAAAGATGGTTCCGGCGTATCACCTGCCCAAGGCGGTCAAGTTCAATGATGTCTTGAACAAGGGCCGTGGTCAGCCGATCAAGGAAGCCAATCCGGCCAGTTCCGATGTGGCGGTATTGCAGTACACCGGCGGCACCACCGGGGTGGCCAAAGGGGCAATGCTCACCCACCGCAACCTGGTGGCCAACATGCTGCAGTGCAGGGCGCTGATGGGCTCCAACCTCAATGAAGGCTGCGAAATCCTGATTACGCCGCTGCCGCTTTATCACATCTATGCCTTCACCTTCCATTGCATGGCGATGATGCTGATTGGCAGCCACAACATCCTGATCAGCAACCCGCGTGACTTGCCGGCCATGGTCAAGGAACTGTCGAAGTGGAAGTTCAGCGGCTTTGTCGGCTTGAACACCCTGTTCGTGGCCCTGTGCAACAACGCCGATTTCCGCAAGCTGGACTTCTCGGCGCTGAAGATCACCCTGTCGGGAGGCATGGCGTTGCAGATGTCGGTTGCCGAGCGCTGGAGAGACGTCACAGGCTGTGCCATTTGTGAAGGCTACGGCATGACCGAAACCAGCCCGGTAGCCGCCGTCAACCCGGCCGAACGCAACCATATCGGCACCATTGGCATTCCGGTGCCCTCGACACTCTGCAAGGTGATCGATGATGACGGGCGTGAACTGGCACTGGGCGAAGTGGGTGAGTTGTGCATCAAAGGCCCGCAAGTGATGAAGGGCTACTGGCAGCGCGAGGATGCGACGGCCGAGATCCTTGATGCCGATGGCTGGCTCAAGACCGGCGACATTGCCGTGATTCAGGCAGACGGTTACATGCGCATCGTCGACCGCAAGAAGGACATGATTCTGGTGTCTGGCTTCAACGTCTATCCGAACGAACTTGAGGATGTGCTGGCTGCGCTGCCGGGTGTATTGCAGTGCGCGGCAATCGGCGTGCCGGATGAGAAATCTGGTGAAGTGATCAAGCTCTTCATCGTTGCCCGCCCCGGCGTCACGCTGACCAAGGAGCAGGTGATGGAGCACATGCGCGCCAACGTCACAGGTTACAAGGTGCCGCGCTTCATTGAGTTTCGTGATGCACTGCCGACCACCAACGTTGGCAAGATCCTGCGCCGCGAACTGCGCGATGAAGAACTGAAGAAACTGGGTCTGAAGAAGATTGCCTGAGGCACTTGCGCCGGCTCCATGGGAGCCGGCCTTGGCCCGCAATGGGTTTAGCGCAGTTTCTCAAGCATCTGGTAATACCACATGCCGGCCGCCAACAACGGATTGCCCAGCACATCGCCCATTGGCACCTTGATGTGCTTGCACCCGGCAAAGGTATCGAATTTTTCCAGCGTCCCGGTCATGGCCTCAGCCATGATCTCGCCCATGATATGGCTGGTGGCGATGCCATGGCCGGAGTAGCCCTGGCAGTACCAGACGTGCTCCGACAGCTTGCCCAATTGCGGGATGCGGTTGACCACGATACCCATGGCACAACTCCATTGAAACTCGATCGGTATGCCCTTGAGTGCCGGAAAAGTGCGCTCGATGCATGGGCGCAGTTCACCGGCAATATCCCGTGAATCACGTCCGGAGTAGTTGGCGCCACCGCCGAACAGCAGGCGACCATCGGCGGTCATGCGGTAGTAGTCGAGTACGAAGCGACAGTCGTAGACCGCCAGGTCCTGTGGGTTGATCTGGTGCGCCAGCTCGCCCAGCGGGGCGGTCGTGACGATGCCGCCCATGGCGGGAAAGATCTTGCCTTTGAGCTGGCGTTTTTCCAGTTTGTGGTACACGTCGCCTGCCAGCAGCACCTGACGTGCGTCGATCCGGCCATGGGCAGTGACCACGGCCGGGCGAGGGCCATGGATGATGTCCAGCACTTCGGAGTTCTCGAAGATCAGCGCGCCCAGTTGCTGGGCAGCACGGGCTTCACCCAGGCACAGGTTGAGTGGGTGCACATGCAGGTTGCGGCGGTTTTTCAGTGCCCCGATGTACAAGGGGCTGTCCAGGTGTTCGCGTACACCCTGGCGGTCCAACAACTCGACCTGATCGCCCATGCCGCGGGTTAGCGCTTCATCATAGGACGCCTGAAGCTCGTCCAGATGCGACGCTTTCATCGCCGCATGCAGGTGGCCTCGCTTGAGGTCACAGGCAATGTTGTAGCGCGCTACCCGCTGTTCGATGATCTGGTGACCGCGCCAGCGCAGGTGCCAGATGAAATCGTCGACCTCATCGCCGAGGCGCGCACGCATCTGCTTGCGCATCGCTTCATCGCCCGACAGGCTGCCGGTGACCTGGCCGCCATTGCGCCCGCTGGCCCCCCAGCCGATCCGATGGGTTTCGACGATGGCGACTTTCAGGCCGCGTTCGGCCAGCTCCACGGCGCTGGCGACACCGGTGAAGCCGCCCCCGATGATCACCACGTCGACGCTCACGTTGCCGTTCAGGCGTGGGTACTCGGTGAAGTCATTGAGGCTGGCGCTGTAATAGGAGGCGCTACGCGGGGCGGGGCCGTGGTTAAGTGCTGCGTTCATGGGGTAATCCTTACTAAAAGAGTGAGCGGTCAGGCTTGGGTCAGGTACCAGCGCCAGTCCTGTTCGCCGACTTCGGCCATGAACTGTCGGTATTCGGCGCGTTTGACCGCCATGTAGACACCGAGGAACGCCCCGCCGAAGGCTTCGTGCGCCCAAGACGAACCTTGCAGGGCATTGAGTGACGTCAGCCAGTCGGTTGGCAGCAGTGTCTTGGCCTGGGCATAGCCGTTACCTTCAACCGGTGCGCCCGGGTCGAGTTGCTGGCGAATGCCGTGATGCAGGCCGGCCAGAATGGCAGCTGCAGCCAGATAAGGGTTGGCGTCGGCGCCGCAAATGCGGTGCTCGATATGCCGGGTGTGGGCTGGGCCGCCTGGCACACGCAGGCTCACCGTGCGATTGTCCACGCCCCAGGTCGGCGCCAGCGGTGCATAGCTGTTGGCCTGGAAGCGCCGGTAGGAGTTGGCGTTGGGGCAGAACATCAGCAGCGAGTCGAGCAGCACATCGAGCATGCCGGCGACCGATTGGCGCAGCAGGGGTGTGCCCGCCTTGTCTTCGCTGGCATAGAGGTTGTTGCCCGCGCGGTCGGCGAGGCTGACGTGCATGTGCATGCCGGTACCGGCCAGGTGATCGAACGGTTTGGCCATGAAGCAGGCTTGCATGCCGTGCTTGTGTGCGACGCCTTTGACCAGGCGCTTGTAACGTACCGCCTGGTCCATGGCTTCGAGTGCATCGCCGTGCTCCAGGGTGATTTCCACCTGCCCGGGGGCGTACTCGGAAATCGCCGTGCGTGCGGGAATACCCTGGGCCTTGCATGCCGCATACAGGTCCGCCAGGAAGGGTTCGATCTGTTCGAGTTCACGCAGACCGTAGACCTGGGTGCCTCGCGGTCGTCCGCCATCAGCGTCACGTGCCGGTTGTGGGCGGCCCGCCGCGTCGCGTTGCTGGTCGAGCAGGTAGAACTCCAGCTCACAGGCCATGACCGGGTAGTAGCCGTCGGCTTTGAGCGCGTCGATCACGTTGATCAGCACGTGCCGAGGATCGGCGATGGCGGCCGGTTGCCCTTCAGTCGGGTGCATGCTGACCTGCACTGCGGCAGTAGGGATCTGTCGCCATGGCAGGCGCACCAGGCTGCCCTCAAGCGGGTAGGCGCGGCAGTCGATATCGCCGACGTCCCAGACCAGCCCGGAGTTTTCGACATCTTCGCCGTTAAGGGTCAGGCCCAGAATAGTGCTGGGCAGCGGGCGACCGCTCTCATAAACCGCCAGCAGTTCCTCGCGGTGCAGCAGCTTGCCGCGCGGCACACCGTTGGCGTCGAGGATGAACAGCTCGATCATTTCGATATCGGGGTTGGCGGCCAGGAATGCCTGGGCCTGCTCGGGGTGAGCAAAGTGCATGAGTGTCTCGCTTGCGCCCATAGGCGCACAGTGCCGACTGCAGGGCAGGTCAGCCAGTGATTGACGATGTAGGGAGTCAGATCAATGCGAGGGTGTCTGGTGGGCGAGCATGGCGGCAATGCCACAAGGCCCAGAAGGCGAGAATGATGTGAAACAGCGGATTTTCACCGGAACGCGCCCTGACCTTCGAGCACGAAGGCGGCGATACAGGGCAGGACGAGCGCACGGGTGAAGTCATGCACCGATACTCCCATGGTCGATAAGGTTCATTAAATCAGTGTTTATATACCTTCAGGTATGTATCGACTAAACAAAGCCGTGAGACCCTGTATCCGTGCCGAGCGGGGGCAAATCTGCGACAATCGCAGCCCTTACCTATGCCGATCATATGCCGATCATGCGACAGCAGGCTCACCTGCATGACTAAAAAGACTCCATGACTGACCAGAATCCCGCTATCGATCAACTGTTGAGAAACCTTGATCACGCCATGATCGCCGAGCGTCATCGACTGCGTCGGCAATTGCACGAACTGCGCAAGCACCCTGATGAAGCCAAACTCGCCCAGTGGGTCGAGAAGGTGCAGGCGTCCTTTGCCCGGGTGACGGCGCGCAAGCAAAGCGTGCCGTTGATTCGCTACGACGACAGCCTGCCGATTGCCGCCAAGCGCGATGAGATCAAGAAGGTCCTGGCCGAGCATCAGGTACTGATCATTGCCGGCGAGACGGGGTCGGGCAAGACTACCCAATTGCCGAAGATCTGCCTGGAACTGGGCCGCGGCCAGCATGGCCTGATCGCCCACACCCAGCCACGGCGGATTGCCGCCCGCAGTGTTGCGACGCGGGTTGCCGAAGAGTTGGGTACGCCACTGGGAGCGCTGGTGGGCTACCAGGTGCGCTTCGAAGACCAGAGCGATGCCAACACCCTGGTCAAGCTGATGACGGACGGTATCCTGCTGGCCGAAACCCAGCACGACCGTTTTCTCGAACGCTATGACACGATCATTGTCGACGAAGCGCATGAGCGCAGCCTGAACATCGACTTCCTGCTCGGTTACCTCAAGACCCTGCTGCCTCGTCGCCCGGACCTGAAGCTGATCATCACTTCGGCGACCATCGACCTGGAGCGCTTCTCCAAGCACTTCAATGATGCGCCGATCATCGAAGTCTCGGGCCGTACCTACCCGGTGGAGACCTGGTATCGACCGCTGACCAGCGAGCAGGATGAAGAGGGCAATCGGGTTGAAGATGACCTGACTGTGGATCAGGCGATTCTCGCCACCCTCGACGAGATCGCCGCCCATGAGCGCAGCGAAGGCAAGCACCCGGGTGATGTGCTGGTGTTCCTGCCCGGTGAGCGGGAAATCCGCGATGCGGCTGAAATGCTGCGCAAGGCCCAGCTCAAGCACACCGAGATCCTGCCGTTGTACGCCAGGCTTTCACCGGCCGAACAGCAGCGAATCTTCCAGTCCCACCCCGGGCGGCGCGTGGTGCTGGCAACCAACGTTGCTGAAACTTCGCTGACGGTGCCGGGCATTCGCTACGTGATCGACAGTGGTACGGCGCGGATCAGCCGTTACAGTTACCGGGCCAAGGTGCAGCGGCTGCCGATCGAGGCTGTATCCCAGGCCAGCGCCAACCAGCGTAAAGGTCGCTGCGGTCGGGTCGAGCCAGGCATTTGCGTGCGTCTGTACAGTGAAGAGGATTTCAACGCCCGCCCTGCGTTTACCGATCCTGAGATCCTGCGCACCAACCTTGCCGCGGTGATCCTGCAGATGCTGCATTTGCGCCTGGGCGCGATTGACGCATTCCCGTTCATCGAGCCGCCTGATGGCAAGGCCATCAGCGACGGCTTCAACCTGCTGCAAGAGCTCTCTGCGGTGAACCGCGAGAACCAGCTGACGCCGCTGGGCCGGCAACTGGCGCGGCTCCCGGTCGACCCGCGGCTGGGCCGCATGCTGCTTGAAGGCGCGAAGCAGGGGAGCCTGCAGGAAGTGCTGATTGTCGCCAGTGCACTGTCTGTGCAGGACCCTCGCGAGCGTCCTCCGGAGCGTCAGCAGGCTGCCGATCAGGCTCATGCCCAGTGGAAGGATGTCGACTCCGATTTCGCGGCCCTGGTCAATCTCTGGCGCGGTTTCGAGGAGCAGCGCCAGGCGCTGACCGCCAGCCCATTGCGCAACTGGTGCCGGAAGAACTTCCTCAATTACCTGCGCTTGCGTGAGTGGCGCGATGCGCACCGGCAGTTGGGGCTGATTTGCCGTGACCTGCAGTTGAGCATCAACAAGGAGCCCGCCGACTACCCGAAACTGCACAAGGCGGTGCTCTCCGGGCTACTCAGTCAGATCGGGCAGAAAACCGAAGACGGCGACTACCTCGGCGCTCGCCAGCGGCGCTTCTGGGTACACCCGTCTTCGGGCCTGGGCAAGAAGCGCCCGCAATGGCTGATGACTGCCGAACTGGTCGAAACCACCAAGCTCTATGCGCGGATGGTCGCCAAGATCGAACCAGACTGGATCGAACCGCTGGCCGGGCACCTGGTCAAGAAGAACCACTTCGAACCGCACTGGGAAAAGAAGCGCGGCCAGGTGGTGGCCTATGAGCAGATCACCCTGTATGGGTTGATTATCGTCGGTCGACGCCCGGTGCATTTCGGCCCGATCGACCCTCTGATGTCACGCGAACTGTTCATCCGTGAAGCGCTGGTGGGCGGTGAGATACAGTCACGGGCCAAGTGCCTGACGGCCAACACGCGCTTGCTTGAGCAACTCGACGAGCTGGAAGCCAAGGCACGTCGACGCGACATTCTTGCCGATGAAGAAACCCTTTACGCCTTCTATGAGGCGCGGCTGCCCGCGGAGATTCATCAGACCGCAACGTTCGACAGCTGGTACCGGGTCAACAGCCAGAAAGACCCGCAGTTGTTGATTATGCGCGAGGAAGATGTGCTGGCCCGTGAGGCCAGTGAAGTGACCGCTGCCCAGTACCCCGATACCCTGCGCTTGGGTGACCTGAGCCTGGCATTGAGTTATCACTTCGAGCCTAATCACCCGCGTGATGGTGTCACCCTGCGCGTACCGGCGCCGCTGTTGCCGAACCTGCCGGGCGAGCGCCTGGAGTGGCTGGTGCCCGGGTTGCTGGAAGCCAAGTGCATTGCGCTGGTGCGCAACCTGCCCAAGGCAACCCGCAAGAACTTCGTGCCCGTACCGGACTTCGTCAAGGCTGCCTTGCAGCGGATGAGTTTTGGTGTCGGCTCGTTGCCCCACGCATTGGGCGCGGAGCTGTTGCGCATGACCGGTGCGCGGGTCAGCGATGAAGCCTGGAGTGAAGCTGCCGAGCAAGTGGACAGCCACTTGAAAATGAACCTGGAGGTGGTCGATGCCCAGGGCAAGTTCCTGGGCGAAGGCCGTGACCTTGCGGAGCTGACTTCGCGTTTCGTCGCCGCAAGCCAGGCAGCACTGGCCGTACCGCAGACCGCACAGAGCCAGCAGCCGGTGGAGGCCAAGGGCTTTGCCAAGGTGGCGCAAAGTGCCCAGCAGAAGATCGCCGGCCTGTCGTTGACGGTGTACCCGGCGCTGGTGGAAGAGGGCGGGACGGTCAAGGAGGGGCGGTTCTCGACAGCCGCCGAAGCCGAATACCAGCACCGTCGCGGTTTGCAGCGGCTGTTGCTGCAACAGTTGGCCGAGCCGGCCAAGTACCTGCGCGGCAAGTTGCCGGGGCTGACCGAGCTGGGGCTGCTGTACCGCGAATTGGGACGGATTGAGGCGCTGGTCGAGGACATTCTGCTGGCCAGTCTCGACAGCTGCATCCTTGAGGGTGAGGCCAGCCTGCCGCGTGACGGTGCTGCACTGGCGTCACTGGCCGAGCGCAAGCGTGGCCAGTGGGCCGAGCATGCCGAACGTCTGGCGCGTCTGACGCTGGACATCCTCAAGCTCTGGCATGGCTTGCAGAAGCGCTTCAAGGGCAAGATTGATCTGGCCCAGGCTGTGGCGTTGAACGACATCAAGCAGCAAACGGCCAATCTGGTGTACCCGGGGTTTGTTCGGGAAACACCGTCGCTCTGGCTCAAGGAACTGCCGCGCTACCTCAAGGCGATTGAACTGCGCCTGGAAAAACTGCCCGCGCAGGTACAGAAGGATCGTGTCTGGAGCGGTGAGCTCAGCAACCTCTGGGCACAGTTCAAGGCCCGCGCCGACAAGCATGCCCAGGAAGGCAAGCGTGACGAGCAGTTGGTCTTGTACCGCTGGTGGATCGAAGAGTACCGGGTTTCACTGTTTGCCCAACAACTGGGCACCAAGGTGCCGATTTCCGATAAGCGATTGAGCAAGCAGTGGGGGCAAGTGGAAGCCTAACGGCTTGGAAATGTGGCACACTTCGTCGACGTACGCCGCTGATGTGACCGGCCCTCGGTGACATCAGCGGCGCCAGATTGCATGACCACGCAGTGCTCCCGCCAACCGGGGGTATTGCGTGCATTAATTGGTACCTTCGTGCCAGGAATACTGACTAACAGGCCGTTGCCCTGCCGGCACCGGCCCCGAACAGAGGAACGACCGTGCATAACGTCGTGATCAGCGGCACCGGCCTGTACACCCCGGCCAACAGCATTTCCAACGAGGAACTGGTGGCGGCGTTCAACGCCTACGTCAGCCAGTTCAATGCCGATAATGCTCAGGCCATCGAGCGTGGCGAGGTTCAGGCCCTGGCTGAATCCAGCGCTGCGTTCATTGAGAAGGCGTCGGGTATCAAGAGCCGCTTTGTCATGGACAAGGATGGCATCCTCGATCCTCAGCGCATGGCGCCGCGTTTGCCTGAGCGCAGCAACGATGAACCGTCGATTCTCTGCCAGATGGCCGTAGCCGCCGCTGAACAGGCGCTTGCACGTGCAGGTCGCACAGCGGCCGATGTCGATGCGGTGATCGTCGCCTGTTCCAACCTGCAGCGACCTTATCCGGCCATTGCCATCGAAGTGCAGCAAGCTTTGGGCATCAACGGTTTTGGCTTCGACATGAACGTGGCCTGTTCGTCGGCCACCTTTGGTATCCAGACGGCCTGCAACAGCGTTCAGGTCGGCCAGGCCCGTGCCGTGCTGGTGATCAGCCCTGAGGTGTGTACCGGCCATTTGAACTTCCGTGACCGTGATAGCCATTTCATTTTTGGCGATGCGGCCACGGCAGTGTTGGTTGAGCGTGCCGATCTCGCCACCTCGGCCCATCAGTTCGATATCGTCAGCACTAAACTGCTGACGCAGTTCTCCAACAACATCCGCAACAACTTTGGTTTCCTCAACCGTGCGGCGGAAGAGGGCATCGGCGCGCCGGACAAACTGTTCGTGCAAGAGGGGCGCAAGGTTTTCCGTGAGGTGTGCCCGATGGTCGCCGAACTGATCGGCCAGCATTTGGCAGAAAACGACATCAATGTCAGCGACATCAAGCGTTTCTGGTTGCACCAGGCCAACCTGAGCATGAACCACTTGATCGTCAAGAAACTGTTGGGCCGTGACGCCACTGTCGATGAAGCACCGGTGATCCTGGATCGCTATGCCAATACCAGCTCGGCAGGCTCGGTGATTGCCTTGCATACGCACCAGGATGATTTGCCCAAGGGCGCACTGGGTGTGCTCAGTTCCTTTGGCGCGGGCTACTCTATTGGCTGTGTGATTCTGCGCAAACGCTAAGCGCCTCGGGGTGTATCTGGGGGCTGTCTTGGTTGAGAAGGCAGCCCGTCCTGCAACCCGAACGCATGCCTTGGGTGCGTCAGGTTGTGTTGTGCGTTGTTGCTGTAACAAATTCCCGCTATCGAAGTCCATACCCGACTTCCAGGGAAAACCACCATGATCGGCACGAATGAAACCGAGTTTCTGGAGCGCTTGCTTGCCGGAGAGCAGCAGGCGTTCAAAGAACTGGTCGACACCTATCAAAGCGCCATGCGAGCGGTCGCCTACGCCATTGTGGGTAACCGACAGGCCGACGAGGCCGTGCAGGATGCCTGGCTGGCAGTTGTCCGCAGCCTGCCCGGATTTCAGCGCCGCTCCAGCCTCAAGACCTGGTTACTGACCATCACCGCCAACGCGGCAAAAAATCGCTACAGGCAAAATCGTCGTGAGGTGCTGCTCGACGACCTGCCGTCGCCGCATGGCAGCATTGGCGATGATCGCTTCGCGGCTGATGGGCATTGGCGCGTTGCGCCGTTCGCCTGGCATGAAGACACCCCCGAGGCGCTGCTCAGCGAGGATGAGTTGCGCCAGTGCCTGGAGCACACACTGTTGAGCCTGCCGCAGTTGCAAAGCAGCGTGCTGATACTGCGCGAGCGCCAAGGCCTGGCATTGGAAGAGATCTGTAATTTGCTCGAGATATCCCTCTCCAATGTGCGTGTGCTGTTGCACCGGGCACGGCTCAAGGTATTCGCGACCCTGGAGCATTTCGAGGAGACAGGACAATGTTGACCTGCAAGGAAATGGTGGCGCGTAGCAGCGACTACCTGGATGGTGAGCTCACGTTGGGGGAGCGTTTGCTGGTACGTCAGCACCTGCTGTTTTGCCGTAACTGCAGGCGTTTCATCAAACAGATGCGCCTGGCGCAGGCAACGGTACGTGCACTGCCAGAGGCCCCGATGGCGGATGCCGATGTGCTGGCCAGGAAACTGGCGGCGCAGCGCAGGGCTCAAGATAAACCCTGAGTGGTGTGAATCGACTTTGCCAGCCTGAGCTTGTCAGCAGTTCGGCGCTGAAATGAAAAAGGCGGAAAATGCTGGATGGGGTCAGCATTTTCCGCCTTTGAAACTCAGTGCAAGGCGATTAGAACTTGGCTTCCAGGTCTACTTGCAGAGTGTCTACGTCAGCATCGCTGTTCGGCAGTTGGGACAGGTCGGTCTTGGCCATCAGGTAGGTTGTGCCCACCGAGAAGTTCTTGTCGATCTCATAGCCGACCTTGAACTTGTGGCCGCGCGAACCGGTGAAGCCGGCACCGAAGTCGGAGTCGGTGAACAAGCTGACCACAGCGTTACGCTGTATATCACGGTAGTTGTAGTCGAGGCTCCATGCGCCCAGTTTGGTTTTCACACCAGCCAGCCAGGCCTTGTCTTCGCCGTCGGTGCTTTCGGTGTTCTTGACGAACTGACCGTAGGTCGACAGTGGGATGGCGAAGCCTGTGAAGTCGATTTGGCCGAAACCTTCCACGAGGTTGAACTCGTTGGTGGTGTTGCCAAAGGACTGCAGTACGCTGGACGCCTTGTCGTTGTCATAGCCATAGATGCTGCCGCCCACGGTAACCTTGACGGTATCCGCAGCAGCAAAGCGTGTACCCAACTGGCCGTGGTACAACTGTGCGTCGTGCTTGAACTGCACGCCATCACCGTCGACGTTGTCCTTGAGCGTGTAATGACCGGCGCTGCCGAACAGCTCAGCGCCACCCAAATTGGTTTTGTAGGTAACGGCCAGGCCTTCTGGATTGATGTCGCTATCCCAGATGATGTCCCCCATGCTCACCCATGGCTGGTTCATCTTGCCGCCGATCAGGTGCAGGTTCGGAACAGCGGTCGGGTGCCAGTCGAGGTAGGCCTGGTCGACCCACAGCGATTTTTTCTCGAAATATTTGTCCAGGCTCTGGTTGGTGGAGCGGGCATCGGCGCTGCTGCCGGTAGCCACGCGCACGCCGGCGTCGACTTGCGGATTGATCTCACTGTAGAAGCCGACGCGGGCACGGACACGCTCGCGGTCCTGGTTGCCGCTGCTTGCGTTGGGGTTGTCGACGTTGACGTCTTCGTAACGCAGGCGCACATCGCCCTTGATCTGGGTCTTGGCGGCCCATGCCACTTTTTGTTCAAAGGAACTCATGCGTTCGGACTGAGCCTTCTGGGCGGCTTTTTCCTTGGTCTCGGTGGCCAGGTCCGATTGCAGTTCGTTGTACTGCGCTTGGTTGATCGAGCCGTTAGCCTTGAGCATTTCGAGCAGCTTGGCGTCGACTGCAGCACTGGCCGGAGCACTCAGAGCCAGCATCATGCCTGTGCAAAGGCTCGCTCCGGTTAGTGTAGAAACAAGACGCATAAGGTTCTCCCTATTTGAAAAAAATGGGGAGGCAGCTGCCCACCCCGTATTGGCATGTCCTCGGAAAGCGCCTGGCTAGACAGCGTCTTGGGTTCCGAAAAACAGGCGCAAGTATTGCGAGCGCCAATTACAGAATGATGTCTCTTTGATTTCGCTCATGTGACGTGATGGCCTGGAGCTGGATGTGCAGGCGTGCAGTTTTCTGGAACACTAGGGTTTCATTTGCCCTGAGTCGTTTGTCATGACCTTCCAGATCATTGCCAGCCTGCGAGACATTGCATCGGATGCATGGGATGCGCTGGTACCCGAAGGTCAGCCCTTTCTGAGGCATGCGTTCCTGAGTGCGCTGGAAGACAGCGGCAGCGTGGGGCCTGGTACGGGCTGGTCCAGCGAACACCTGGTGTTGATGCAGGATGGGCAATGCCGTGCGGCGTTGCCGGCCTACCGCAAGTGGCACTCCTTTGGGGAGTACGTTTTCGATCACGGTTGGGCGGATGCCTGTCAGCGCGCCGGTATTGATTACTACCCCAAGCTGTTGGCCGCGGTACCGTTCAGCCCGGTGGCCGGGACGCGCTTGTTGGCTGCCTCTGAAGCTGATGGCCTGACGTTGCTGCAGGCCATTCCCGGCTACCTGTCCAGTGAAGTGCTGTCAGGTGCGCATGTGAACTTCACCGATACGGCTCTGGATAGGCACATGGGCACGCTACCCGGCTGGCTCGAGCGCCTGGGCTGCCAGTTTCACTGGCATAACCGTGGCTACCGTGACTTCCAGGATTTCCTCGATACGCTGAGTTCACGCAAGCGCAAGCAGATGCGCAAGGAGCGGGAGCAGGTCGCCGGGCAGGGCATCGATTTTCACTGGTTTGGTGGCGAACAGCTGAGCGAGGCGCAGTGGGATTTTATCTATGCCTGCTATGCCAATACCTACCTTGTACGCCGACGTTCGCCGTATTTGACCCGCGAGTTTTTCAGCCTGCTGGCCGAGCGCATGCCTTCGGCGATCCGTGTGGTCATGGCGCGCCAGTCCGGGCGCGATGTGGCAATGGCCTTTAGCCTGGTCGGTGGCGATAGCCTCTACGGTCGCTACTGGGGATGCCTGGCTGAGTTTGATCGATTGCACTTCGAAACCTGTTTCTACCAGGGCATGGACTTCGCTATTGCCCAGGGGCTGCAACGGTTTGATGCGGGGGCGCAGGGCGAACACAAACTGATTCGCGGGTTTGAGCCGGTGCTTACCCGCTCCTGGCATTACTTGCTGCACCCAGGGTTGCGGGCAGCGGTCAGTGAGTTTCTTGAGCAGGAGCGTTCAGGCGTACGTGCTTATGCCGAGGAGGCCAAAACGGCCTTGCCGTATCGTCAAGTGTAAGCGGGTCGCGTTTTAATCGATCCCGACAAAGCCACCGGTCTGGTGCTGCCATAACCGTGCATACAGGCCTTGGTGCGCAAGCAGCTCGGCATGGCTGCCCATTTCGGCGATACGACCTTTTTCCAGCACCACCAGGCGATCCATCCGGGCAATGGTCGACAGGCGATGGGCAATGGCGATGACGGTCTTGCCCCGCATCAGGGTTTCCAGGCTGTCCTGAATGGCGGCTTCGACCTCCGAGTCCAGCGCAGATGTTGCTTCATCCATGATCAGGATCGGCGCGTTTTTCAGCAGTACGCGGGCAATGGCGATGCGCTGACGCTGGCCACCGGACAGTTTTACGCCGCGCTCGCCGACGTGCGCATCGAAGCCGGTGCGGCCCTGGGCATCGGAAAGCTGCGGGATAAATTCATCAGCCCGGGCGCGGCGTACCGCCTCCCATAGCTCGTCGTCGGTAGCGTCCGGCTTGCCATACAGCAGGTTGTCGCGGATTGAGCGGTGCAGCAATGAGGTGTCCTGGGTAATCATGCCGATCTGTGCGCGCAGGCTCTCCTGGGTGATCGTGGCAATGTCCTGACCATCGATCAGGATGCGTCCGCCTTCCAGGTCATAGAGCCGCAGCAGCAGGTTCACCAAGGTCGACTTGCCTGCCCCGGACGGGCCGATCAGGCCGATTTTCTCGCCCGGACGGATCTCCAGATTCAGGTCTTCGATGATTCGGCTGCCCTTGCCATAGTGGAAATCGACATGCTCGAAACGCACCGCGCCGTGGCTCACGTTCAATGCCGGTGCGTTAGGCTGGTCGGTGACGCTCACCGGCTGGGCGATGGTTTGCAGGCCATCCTGCACCATGCCGATGTTTTCGAAGATGCCATTGACCACCCACATGATCCAGCCCGACATGTTGACGATACGGATCACCAGGCCAGTGGCCAGGGCAATGGCCCCGACACTGATCAGCGATTGCGTCCATAACCACAAGGCCAGCGCCGTGGTGGTGACAATCAGCAGGCCGTTCAGGCTGGTGATGACCACATCCATGCTGGTAATGACACGGCTGGCCAGTTGGGTTTTCTCGGTCTGCTCGCGAATGGCTTCCCGGGCATATTGCTGTTCAAAGTCGGTGTGGGCAAAGAGCTTCAAGGTTGCGATGTTGGTGTAGCCGTCGACAATCCTGCCCATGAGCTTGGAGCGGGCATCGGAGGAAATCACGGCTCGGGCCTTTACCCGCGGCACGAAGTAGAAGAGCGCACCGACGTAGCAGGTAATCCAGGTAATCAACGGCAGCATCAAGCGCCAATCCGCCTCGGCGAACAGCACCAGGGAGCTGAGGGCATAGATCAGTACATGCCACAACGCATCGACGGCTTGCACGGCGGAATCGCGCAGCGAATTGCCGGTTTGCATGATGCGTTGGGCAATGCGTCCGGCGAAATCGTTCTGGAAGAAATTCAGGCTCTGCTTGAGCACGTAGGCGTGGTTTTGCCAGCGGATCATGCTGGTCATGCCGGGGCTGATGGTCTGGTGCACCAGCAGGTCGTGCAGGCCGACGAAGATCGGCCGCAAAATCAAGGCTACCACCAGCATCCAGATCAGCTCGCTGGCGTGTTCACTGAAGAAGTTTACATTGGGTGTGCCCTGAGCCAGATCGATGATCCGGCTCAGGTAGCTGAACAGTGCCACTTCGATCAGCGCACCGATCAGCCCCACCACCAACAGTACGGCGAAACTCGGCCAGACCTGACGCAGGTAGTAGAGGTAAAACGGCAGGACCTTGCCAGGCGGTGCCGCCGTCGGCGCATCACGGAAGATATCGATCAACTGCTCGAAACGGCGGTACAGCATGAAAGGGGCAACTCCTGTTGTTTCGGCCCGGCTGAGCGCAGGTCACGTCCTTGTGAACCCGATTTCAGTCGAGGCGTTTAGCCTTGATGATCATCACCGGATCTGCCGGGACATCGCCCATGCCTGCTTTGGTGGTGGTTTTCACATTGGCGATCTGGTCGACCACATCCATGCCCTTGACCACTTTGCCGAACACCGCATAGCCGAAATCACGGCCGCCATGGTCAAGGAAGTTGTTGTCCTTGTGGTTGATGAAGAACTGGCTGGTGGCCGAGTTCACCGCCGCCGTACGGGCCATGGCCAGGGTGCCACGCATGTTACGCAGGCCGTTGTCCGCTTCGTTCTTGATCGGCTCCTTGGTCTCTTTCAGCCCCATGTCCTTGGTGAAGCCACCGCCTTGAACCATGAAGCCAGGGATCACCCGGTGGAAAATGGTGTTGTTGTAGAAACCGCTGTCGACATAACCCAGAAAGTTCTGGGTGCTGATCGGCGCCTTTTCTGCGTCCAGTTCAACTTCGATATCGCCGAAGCTGGTGGTCAGCAGCACGTGGGGTTGTTTGTCGGCAGCCATCAGGCTGGTGGCGAACACGGTAGCGCAGGCGGCCAGGAGAATTTTTTTCAGCATGGACTCAATGATCCTTGAGCGGTAGTTGAAGCGGCAGCGAGAAACTGCAGCAGGGTCTGGTTGAACAGTTGTGGTTGATCCAGTGGTGTAGCGTGCCGTGAATCGGCGATGACTGCCAGTCGAGCCTGAGGGATCAGCTCAACGTAGCGTTCTTTCAATGCGACCGGGGTGTAGTCCTGGTCGGCACTGATCACCAGCGTAGGACAGCGTATTTGCCCCAGGCGTTCCTGCACGCCCCAACCGACGATGGCGTCAAAGCTGCTCAGGTAGGCGCGCTTGTCGTTGCGTGCCCAGCGCAGCGCCATCGTGCGCCGCAGGTGGGCGTGTTCCGGCTTTGGAAACAGCTTGGCCGCAAGGCCTTTACCGACGGCCTCCGTGCTGAGCAGGCGGGCCAGGCTCCAACGCTTGAACCACCATAGCCAGTCTGCTCGGCTGCGCACTTTGACCTCGGGGGCACTGTTGACGATGCACAGGCTGCGCAGCCATTGCGGGTGATCGACAGCGAACTGGAAGCCGATCATGCCGCCCATCGACAACCCGACCAGGTGCACCGGGCCGGGTTGCAGGTGTTCGAGCAATGCCAGCAGGTCGGCACTGAACCCGGCGATGCTGTAGCGTTCACGCGGTTTGTCCGAGCGACCATGGCCGCGGATGTCCATCAGGATAACCCGGTAGTGACGGGCCAGTTCAGGCACTTGAAACTCCCAGTCTTCGCAGCTGGAACCCAAGCCGTGCAACAACACCAAGGGTTCGCCCTGGCCATAGACCTCGTAGTGCAGTGAGCAACCTTCATGTTCGAAGTAGGCCATGGGCGTGATTCCTGTCAGGCTTGGGCGGGGGCGGCGAAGGGCACGTCCAGCGGTGCGGTGTCGAAGTTGCGCAACAGCTCGATGAGGATCTGTGTGGCTGGGCCCAGTGGTTTGTCCTTGTTCGAGTAAAGGTAGAACAGCGGGTGGCGACTGCCACCCTGGTCCAGAGGTAACGGCTTGAGCAGGCCTTCGCGCAATTCGCGTTCGATCAGGTGCCGCGGTAGCCAGGCAAAGCCCAGGCCACTGCAGACGAAGCTTGAAGCGGTGGCCAGGCTGCCGACTGTCCAGCGTTGTTCGGCGCCCAGCCAGCCGACATCGCGTGGTTGCGAGCGCCCCGAATCGCGAATCACCACTTGCAGTTGGCTTTCCAGGTCCTGGAAGCTTAGCGCGCGCTGCAGGCGATGCAGAGCATGCTCGGGATGGGCTACGGCAATGAACTCTACGGCGCTCAATTCGGTGCCCAGGTAACCGGGGATGTTGAAGCCGCTGATGGCAAGGTCGGCGATACCTTCGTGCAGGACTTCCTCGACCCCGGACAACACCTCTTCACGCAGCCGTACCCGGCAGCCGCGGCTCTGTGGCATGAAAGCGCTCAATGCCCGAACCAGGCGTGCGTTGGGGTAGGCGGCATCCACTACCAGCCGTACCTCGGCTTCCCAGCCCTGTTCCATATGGTGGGCGAGGTCTTCCAGTTGACTGGCCTGTTTGACCAGTTGTCGCGAGCGCCTCAGCAGCACGCCGCCGGCTTCGGTCAGCACCGCCTTGCGCCCATCGATTCTCAGGAGTGGTACGCCCAACTGTTCCTGCATGCGCGCCACGGTGTAACTGACAGAAGATTGTGAGCGGTGCAGGGCATCGGCGGCCTGGGCGAAGCCGCCGTGGTCGACGACGGCCTGCAGGGTTCGCCACTGATCCAGGGTAACGCGCGGCGCTTTCATCAAGGGCTCCTGTTGTCCTAAGCTGGCGCACTGTCATGGAGAGCGCCGAATGAAAAAATGTTGTGCTGCATTGCTGGCCCTGCTGCCGCTCACGGCCCTGGCCTATCCCATCGATGTGGAAAAGGAGCTGGAGGGCGTCAAGCTTGACTACACCACCTACGACACGGACTACGACATGGGCGCGATCACCCTGAACAACTACGGTGAGGTGGCGGCCCAGTGCAAGGTGACCTTCCGCAATGGCCCGGAAGCCCCCCGTGTACGCCGTGTGCAGGTACCTGCCAAGCAAAGCGTGGACGTCAACGCCAAGTTCAACCGCAAGATCATCAAGTTGCGCATAGCCCTTAGCTGCAAGCCTCAGTAAAACCAGATGCTCTACCTGTCAGGGTAGAGCATTGGCCAAATAAAACAAATTAATCGATGAGTTGCACCCGATTTTTGCGCTTTTTAATCGATACAATGCTGTTTAATCTTGCCTCCATCGACTTAGCGACCTTGCCGATTGGAGGCAACCATGTCCCGTGTACTGATCATCGAAAGCAGCGCCCGCCAAAACGATTCGATCTCGCGTCAATTGACCCGCGACTTCATCGCGCAGTGGCAGTCAGCCCATCCGACTGACGCGATCACCGTACGTGACCTGGCTGCCAACCCGGTGCCGCATCTGGACGAAACCCTGCTCGGTGGCTGGATGAAGCCTCAAGAGCAGCGCAGTGCCGAAGAACTGAAGGCACTGCAACGCTCAAACGAATTGACCGATGAACTGCTGGCCGCCGATGTGCTGGTAATGGCTGCGCCGATGTACAACTTCACTATCCCGAGCACGCTGAAGGCCTGGCTAGACCATGTACTGCGTGCAGGGATTACCTTCAAGTACACCGAAATCGGCCCGCAGGGGTTGCTGACAGGCAAGCGTGCCTATGTGCTGACCGCTCGCGGTGGTATCCATGCCGGCGGCGCCAGCGACCACCAGGAACCCTACCTGCGTCAGGTGATGGCCTTCATCGGTATCCACGATGTGACCTTCATCCACGCCGAGGGCTTGAACATGGGCGGTGATTTCCACGACAAGGGCCTGAATCAGGCCAAGGCAAAACTGGCTGCGGTGGCCTGAGCTTCAATCGACTTTCCCGCCTGACACCTGTTGCTCCTTTGGGTGTACCTGCCCGATCAATGCCCTGTGCTTGATCGGGTTTTTTGTGGGCGGCTCGTTCAGGCTCGCGACTATCCCTGGCGACAAGGCCCCACGCGTGCCTGAGCGTATTGATCGCCTGGCGGCGAACCGCTAAGGTCGCGGGCTGCACTGCACGGGGTAAACATGGGCTATCTATTAATTGTCGCGCTGATCCAGGCGTTTTCCTTCAGCTTGATCGGCGAGTACCTCGCCGGGCATGTCGACAGCTATTTCGCCGTATTGGCGCGGGTGTTACTGGCGTTGCTGGCGTTTTTGCCGTTGACCCGCTGGCGTCAGGTAGAGCCGCGCTTCATGGGCGCAATGCTCGGCATCGGCGCGCTGCAGTTCGGCATTACCTACGTGTGCCTTTACCTGAGCTTTCGGGTGCTGACGGTACCGGAAGTGTTGCTGTTCACCATCCTCACCCCCTTGCATGTGACGCTGATCGAGGATGCCCTGAACCGGCGTTTCAACCCCTGGGCGCTGCTGGCGGCATTGGTGGCAGTTGGCGGTGCGGCGGTGATTCGTTTTGACCGGATCAACCCGGACTTCTTCATGGGCTTCCTGCTGCTGCAAGTGGCCAACTTTACCTATGCCGCCGGGCAAGTCCTGTACAAGCACCTTGTGGCGCGTTACCCCAGCGATTTGCCGCACTACCGGCGCTTCGGCTATTTCTATCTCGGCGCCTTGATCGTGGTGTTGCCAGCGTTCTTGCTGTTCGGCAACGCGCAGCACCTGCCGAGCACCGAGGTGCAATGGCTGGTGCTGCTGTTTCTCGGGGTGTGCCCGACTGCGCTGGGCCTGTACTGGTGGAACAAGGGCGCCTGCCTGGTTTCCGGCGGTACCCTGGCGGTGATGAACAACCTGCATGTACCCGTGGGGCTCTTGCTCAACCTGTTGATCTGGAACCAGCATGAGCCACTGGGGCGATTGTTCCTTGGTGGTGCGGTGATACTTGCCTCGCTATGGCTTAGCCGCATCGGCGTTCAACGACCGTTGCTCGCCAGCCAGGGACGAGGGTAACAACCCGGCCCGCAGGTCGTTGCCGCTTGGCTGCTGGTACAGGCTCAGGCCAAACTCCGGCAGTACCGCCAGCAGGTAGTCGAAGATATCGCCCTGGATACGCTCGTAGTCGGCCCACGCCGTGGTACGGGTGAAACAATAGATTTCCAGTGGCACGCCCTGCGCAGTGGTCTGCATCTGCCGGACCATGCAGGTCATGTTTGGCTGAATGTCCGGGTGGCTCTTCAGGTAAGCCAGGGCAAATGCACGAAAGGTACCGATGTTGGTCAGGCGCCTGCGGTTGGCCGACAGTTCGGCAACCGGGCCTTGTGCCTCATTCCAGCTGTGCAGTTCATGACGCTTGTGTGCGATGTAGTCGGAGAGTAGGCGAATATCGGCCAGGCGCTGTTCTTCATGGGGCTGCAGGAAGCGCACGCCCCCGGCGTCGATGAACAGGCTGCGTTTGATCCGCCGCCCCCCGGCCTGCTGCATGCCGCGCCAGTTCTTGAAGGATTCGGACATCAAGCGCCAGGTCGGGATCGAGACAATGGTCTTGTCGAAGTTCTGAACTTTTACCGTGTGCAGTGTGATATCGACCACGTCGCCATCGGCGCCCACTTGCGGCATTTCGATCCAGTCACCGACCCGCAACATGTCGTTGCTGGTGAGCTGGACGCTGGCGACGAACGACAGCAGGGTGTCCTTGTAGACCAACAGGATCACCGCCGACATCGCACCCAGGCCGGACAGCAGCAACAGCGGTGAGCGGTCGATCAGGGTGGCGACGATAATGATCGCGCCGAATACGAACAGCACCATCTTGGCCAACTGTATGTAGCCTTTGATCGAGCGGGTACGGGCGTGTTCGGTGCGCGCGTAGATAGCCAGCAGGGCGTCGAGCAGGGCACTGACGGCCAGGGTAACAAACAGGATGGTGAAGGCCAGCGCCAGGTTGCCGAGGAAATGCTGGGTGGTGGCGCTCAGTTCCGGCACCAGCTTGAGGCCGAACTGCACCAGCAGTGACGGGGTGGTTTGGGCCAGGCGTTGGAATACCTTGTTTCGCAGCAGGTCGTTGAGCCAGTGCAAGGCCGGTTGGCGGCCCAGCAGCTTGACCGCGTGCAGGATCAGAAAGCGCGCCACCCGGCCGAGGGCCAGTGCAAGGGCCAGCAGCACGCTCAGGCCAAGGCCGGCATGCAACAGCGGGTGTTGATCCAGCGTGCCCCAGAGGTCCAGGGCGTTTTGCCACAATGTGGAGATATCCATACCGTTTGAAGGGTTCTGTAAATGAAAGACGGGCCATTAGAGCCCGTATTTCTCGTTCAGTGCCAAAAGAAATTCGGCTCCAGCCGTGGAAAACGTTACCCTATGCAACTGAATTTCTGCACTTGCCCGAGGTACACCCGTGTTTTCCCAATTCGCCCTGCACGAACGCCTGCTTAAAGCTGTGGCCGAGCTGAACTTTGTCGAGCCGACGCCGGTGCAGGCAGCGGCCATTCCCCTGGCGCTGCAAGGGCGTGACCTGCGGGTGACGGCACAAACCGGCAGCGGCAAGACAGCAGCCTTTGTTCTGCCTGTGCTCAACCGCCTGGTCGATCTGAAACAGAAGCGTGTCGAGATCCGTGCCCTGATCCTGTTGCCAACCCGTGAGCTGGCCCAGCAAACCCTCAAGGAAATCGAGCGTTTCGCTCAGTTCACCTTCATCAAGGCCGGCATGATCACCGGTGGTGAGGACTTCAAGGAGCAGGCCGCCATGCTGCGCAAGGTGCCTGATATTCTGGTTGGCACCCCAGGGCGCATGCTCGAACAGCTCAATGCCGGCAACCTGAAGCTGGAGCACGTGCAGGTTGTTGTGCTTGATGAAGCCGACCGCATGCTCGACATGGGCTTTTCCGAAGACGTCGAGCGGCTGTGCAACGAGTGCCCTAACCGTGAACAGACCCTGCTGTTCTCCGCCACCACCGGCGGCGCGGGCCTGCGTGAAATGATCGGCAAAGTACTGAAGACCCCTGAACACTTGATGCTCAACAACGTCAGCCAGCTCAGCGAAGGTACTCGCCAGCAGATCATTACGGCCGACCACAACCAGCACAAGGAAGAGATCGTTCAGTGGCTGCTGGCCAACGAGACCTACCAGAAGGCCATCATCTTCACCAACACCCGGGTCATGGCTGACCGTATCTACGGGCACCTGGTCGCCAAGGACTTCAAAGCCTTCGTGCTGCACGGCGACAAGGACCAGAAAGACCGCAAACTGGCCATCGAACGCCTCAAGCAGGGCGGGGCCAAGGTGCTGGTTGCCACTGACGTCGCGGCCCGTGGCCTGGACGTTGATGGCCTGGACCTGGTGATCAACTTCGACATGCCGCGCAGTGGTGACGAGTACGTTCACCGCATCGGCCGTACCGGTCGTGCCGGCAATGAAGGCCTGGCCATCTCGCTGATCTGCCATGGCGACTGGAACCTGATGTCCAGCATCGAGCGCTACCTGAAGCAGAGCTTCGAGCGCCGGGTCATCAAGGAGGTCAAGGGCACCTACAGCGGTCCGAAGAAGGTCAAGGCATCGGGCAAGGCGGTAGGGGTCAAGAAGAAAAAGACTGACAAGAAAGGTGACAAGAAAGCCGTCGCCAAGAAAAAGCCTGCCAACCGGCCAAAAGCCAGCGCACCGCTGGTAAGCCAGGATGGCCTGGCCCCCCTGAAGCGTCGCAAGCCAGCCCCAGCTGCCGAGTAATTCGGCACCTTGTCACCGGCAAGGCCTGCTTCTGAAAACACATTGTGTTGAAGCAGGGCTTGCCCGTGATCCTCTCATAGGCAAGCCCCTGCACCGTTCAAATGTGGAGCGGTAGCTGGTAATGCACCTCACTACCCGTTGATAATCGGCACTGAATTCATTGTTGCCGAGAGTTTCCCATGCTGTTTTTGCTGACGGGGTGCCTGTCATGAGCACCACCCGCCGCGCGACCGACGCGTTTGCCCTGCAAATCATGCTGGGGTTGTGCCTGATCTGGGGCATGCAGCAGGTCATGATCAAATGGGCAGCGGCCGACATCGTGCCGGTGATGCAGGCCGCCGGTCGCTCGGGTATTGCGGCGGTGCTGGTCGGGTTGCTGATCTGCTGGCGTGGTGGCTGGGAGCATGTCAGCAGTACCTGGCGCGGCGGTCTGTTGGCCGGTGCACTGTTTGGCCTGGAATTTCTGTTCATTGCCGAAGGCCTGCAACTGACTTCGGCAGCTCATATGTCGGTGTTTCTCTATACCGCGCCGGTGTTTACCGCGCTGGGCTTGCATTGGCTGCTGCCCAGCGAACGGCTGCGGCCATTGCAATGGTTGGGTATTGCGCTGGCTTTTGGCGGTATTGCGGTGGCATTTGCCGGTGGTGTATCGCTGGAGCATCTGGACGGGCGCATGCTGCTCGGGGATGCCTTTGGTGTGCTGGCCGGCATGGCGTGGGGCGCAACGACCGTCGTGGTGCGCGGTTCGCGGTTGTCCGAGGCCCCGGCGACACTGACGCTGTTCTACCAGTTGTTGGTGGGGTTTGTCGGGCTGCTGATGATCGCCGCGGTCAGTGGCCAGATCGGCCAGGTTACATTTACCCCGATATCGGTTGGCAGCCTGTTGTTCCAAGGCCTGGTGGTGTCGTTCTTCAGTTACTTGACCTGGTTCTGGTTGTTGCGCCGTTACCTGGCATCGAACCTGGCAGTGTTTTCCTTCATCACCCCGTTGTTCGGGGTGACGTTTGGGGTACTGCTGCTTGGCGAGCCGCTCAGTCTGAACTTCATTCTTGGGGCCGTCTGCGTGCTGCTCGGGGTCACGATGGTCAGCGCAGAGCAGTGGGTACGTCGACGTTTGCGCAGCCTGCTCGGCCAGTAACGGGGGCCAGCAACAGGGTGCCCGCCAGCAACAGGCCGGCGCCTGCGACTATCAACGCGGGCTCAAGGCTGGCGGCAAACTGGGTGCTCAGGGCGGCCAGCAAAGGGCCGCTCAGTTGACCAAGGGCAAAACAGGCGGTCAGCAGGCCCGCGTTGCGTTGTGTGGCGTGTGGTGCCAGTTCCCGAGAGCGCTGCATCACCAACTGCATACAGGCCAGGAACGGCGTACCGCAGAGCACCACGCCCAGCGCCAGGCCGGGGCCGTTCCCCAGCAGGCAAGCAAATACCCCGGCGGCCTGCAGCCATAGCGTTACCATCAACCAGCGTGACGTGCTGCCTTGTCCGGGGCGACGCCGACTGACCATCACCACACCCAGCGTTGCCGCCAGGCCAAAGCCGGGCCAGAACAGGTCGGCCAGCCACTGGCCGTGGAAGTGTGTATTGGCCATTTGCGACATGAAGGTCGCCGGAATGATGTAGCCGGTGCCGTACAGCGCATAGATAACGCTCAGGCGGGCAATTCCCGGTGTGCTGCCGCCCAGGCTGATCGCTGCGTTTGTAGCGGTTGCGGGTTGCGGCAGCAGCGGCAGAATGGCCAGTAGCATCAGCAGGGCGGTGGCGGCATAGATCAACCACAGCGGTGCAGAACCGAGCCCCTGTAGGTTGGAATACAGGGCGAGCAAACCGGTCAGGCAGATGCCCATGCCTGGGCCTGCAAAGACCAAGGCGCCCAACTGCGGGCGGTTGCTTTGCGCGGCCAACTGCTGGCTTAAGCTGGTGAT
>NZ_MBPN01000069.1 GCF_001695625.1 Pseudomonas defluvii | reverse complement strand
GTGTTCACCTTCAGCCTCACCAGCGCCGGTGCGTATACCTTCACCCTGCTCAAGCCGCTGGACCATGCAGCCGGCAATGACGAAAACGATATCACCATCAACCTGGGCAGCTTGCTGCAAGCCACCGACAAGGATGGCGACACCGTCACCGCCGCCGCTGAAAAACTGGTCATCACCGTTGACGACGACACCCCAACGGCAACCGGCACCCCTGTAACCGGAACGGTCGATGAAGACGGCCTGACCAACGGCATCCCCGGCGGGATCGGCGACGTTGCCGGCGAGGCAACCACCGCCAGTGGCAGCGTAACCGGCATCTTCCAGTCCGGTGCCGACACACCGCTGAGCTATGGCTTGTCGAGTAATACCAGTGGCTTGTCAGCGCTAAGCTCGGGCGGCGTGGCACTGGTGTACAGCGTCGTGGGCAACACCCTCACGGCCAAGGCCGGTGTGGTCGACGTATTCACCTTCAGCCTCACCGCTGCCGGTGCCTACTCCTTCACCCTGCTCAAGCCGCTGGACCATGCAGCCGGCAACGACGAAAACGACATCACTATCAACCTGGGCAGCTTGCTGCAGGCCACCGACAAGGACGGCGACACCGTCACCGCCGCCGCTGACAAGCTGGTCATCACCGTTGACGACGACACGCCGACACTCGCGTTCGGCAACCTGATCGGGACCGGTAGCGTCCTTGCACAATACGGGTTCTGGGATAAGTCGTACGGAGCCGACGGGCTAGGTGCGGCCGGTCTGGATGTCTCGCTGGTGAACGGTGAGTTCACGCTTGTCAGGCCAGACAACACAACAACGACCGGGACCGGCACGCTCACCGAGCTATCGCCCTCACCGGATGCCAATGGCGCGTACCAATTCGCAGGAACGCTGACCGGTGACTTTGACAACAATGCTCAAACAGCAGATACCAGCGTCGACTACACGCTGACCGTGTTTGCCAATGGCAGCTATGCACTGGATCTGGTTCAGGGCTTCAGTTCGACAGTGGTGCTCAGCAGTGCCGACGGCTCACTTGCTGCCGGCGGTCCTGATCCGGTTCGCACGCTGTTGATTCCGGAGACAAATGATCCAACCATTCCTTCTGCATCTGAGGAAATTGTCTTCTTTTCCGCAAAAGCGCTTGCGTCTACAACGGACATCCTGTCCGGTATCGGGCTCGGAGCCTACGACCCCACGGAAGCAGCGCTGCAGACTAACCCGTTACCGTCGTACATCGATCCTGCATCGATGAACGTCAGCACATCCGGCATTGGTGTTGCCAACAACCTGTTCCAAGGCGATAACCTGGCAGCAATCAGCGCTGCCGATGAGAGTTTCGTCATCAACCCAGAGACCCTGCTAACGGGAATGAAGGTCTTCATCGACAACTCCGTGGGGGGATACAACACCGCGACAGAAGACCTGTACTACAGGATTTACTACGAGGATGGCACGTTCTCTGACCTCATCGAAGTGAATACCCTGACACCGGAGGCCGGTGGACAGGTGTCCTTCCTCATCGAGAGGGAAGGAACGGCACTGATCGACGCGGTTCAGCTGACGATGGGCCGAGGCGAGATCAAGATACCGGTGATCGAGTTCATTCAGGAAAGCGAGAACCTGGCCAGTGATGTCAAGCTGACGTTCAACGCGACGGTGACCGACAAGGACGGGGACTCGGCGACGAGTACCTTTAACGCCGACTTGTTTGCCAACGATGGTGCCAACGCCACCTTCGACTTCACGCTGGTTGGAACAAGCGGTGCGCGTGATGCCTTCAACGTCGATCTGTCACTCACAGAGAACCAGTATCAGGTCACCGGCTTCGATGTGACCGCCGGCCACCGAGACACGCTGGTGCTCAACGGCGACCAGAACGCGGTTGTCCAATCAATCAACAACGCCGGTGCAGACAGCATCGTGACAATTGCCGAGTCCGGCGGACAAACAACGACGATCACCTTGGTCGGAGTCGATGTTCTGAATAGCGACATTGTGTTTGGCGGTGCCTGAGGTACTGCGCGCAGTACAGGATGCGAGGGTGGCGTAAAAACCACCCTCGCATTGCTTCCTGGCAATCGAATACAAGACCTGCATGGCCGAACCCACTCTGGATGTTCGAGCGCCACAACAAAGAACGGCAACACAGCAGCGCGCCATGCACCCATAGCCGTTTCAGGTCGCGGTTCTTGCGTGAGGCTCAATCCGACTCCACTCACGTGGACTCAGGCGGCTCTCCGTTGCTGGTGAGCCCATGTTTCATTGCGTACATGAGCAAATCGATTCGATTGATGAGATCGAGCTTCTGATAGATATTGCTGAGGTGGTTGTGTACCGTGTGTTCGCTAATGCCCAGGCGCTCGGCGATGCCCATGTATTTGGCAGACGGATCATCCACAATGGCGCGAATCAGTTCCCGCTCGCGCAGTGTCAGCCGCGCCTGTTTCGCCTGTTCCAGATTGCATCTCAAGGGTATATGCCCGGTCGCGGCATAGCCGGAGAGCCCACCGGCCCACGCCCTATCCAGCCCGATGTTGCGATGGTGAACCTTGATGATGGCCTGGATGATCGACTCCGTCGGGTCTTCCGCAAGCACGATACCGCGTGCGCCCGCCTCTATCGCCTGGGCAACGGGAATGGATTCGTACAAACCCTTGAGCACCAGCACCTTCATTTCCGCGCTGCGGGTGAGCCCCGAGACAACCTCCAGCGGGTTCAGCGCATCAGGAAAGAAACTGAAAAAAATAACGTCTGGGCGCAACTGATCGGCAAGGTCCAGCGCATTGGTGTAGGTGGTGGCCTGGCCGCTCACTTCCATCCGGGGCTTTCTGGCATTGATCAAATCGTGAAGGCCCATCAGAACAAGAGGGCGACAATCGATCAGCATCACCCGTATTGGTTTTCTGTGTTCAGGCATTCTCTTTCTGCCCCCTATTGAAAGACGGTACCCGCCCACAGGTTGAAAGCATGGGCTTCCACCGGCTGCACCAGCAGGGGCTGCAAATATATCCATAAGCCGGACAACGGCATCGAAACAACACAAATAGGAATAGCTA
Organism: Pseudomonas defluvii; assembly: GCF_001695625.1. GTDB lineage: Bacteria > Pseudomonadota > Gammaproteobacteria > Pseudomonadales > Pseudomonadaceae > Aquipseudomonas > Aquipseudomonas defluvii. Next base: position 25,429 of record NZ_MBPN01000069.1, on the reverse strand, counting down.
TCAATAGCTTGCGCATGATGATGTGCTCCCTAAGCCGGTAAACTGAGTCTAGGCCAGCACGGTATGCTGCCAGCCCACCTAACCGCCAGCCACCGACTCACCCCTCATGCACGTCGCTCGACCGATGCTCTCAAAACGTACTCTAGCCTCGCAAAATCAAGACCTTAGGCTCACCAGCAACGGCCTGCAGCCACAACCTGCCCCGCCCAAAAACGTCAATCAACCGACGAATGGCGGGCAAAAATTCATAAAAAAACGATGACGTCAATTTAACGTCAAACCCTGCCGCGACGAGCCCCTCTTGTCGGCCCTGGGTACGCGCACGAGCACGGCAAACGCGTTTAGTGTGGGTTGTAGGGGCATGGTGCAGTGCCGCCGCTCGGCGCCTCTGTACTGGCCAACCGTCACGCCACTTGGATGAACGTGCGGATGAATGCCGGCTTGAGCGAAGGATGGCCAACGTGAAGGTTCAATCGGAATCGGAAGGGGTAACGGGACAGTTATCCAACAAAAGTGCTTACAAGAGACGGTCGTGGCTTGGCGAGATCAGGGACGCACGACATCCTGGCCAGCGCTGCGGGGACTCAACCAGCCATTCACACTTTCGACACTTTCGGCCGACGGCTTTCCCGCCCAGCGATTGAGGCTGAACACATTACTGAGGAACTCATATTGCGTCTTGAGCAGGTTACGCCGAGCGCGAAACTCGTTACGCACGCTGGCCAGTACATCGACGGCATTGACCATTCCATAGTTCAGCGCTTTCTCTGCGGCCACCCTGGACAACTGTGCCGAGGCCAACGCCAGGCGGTTCGCCTCGATCTTTTCACCGTTCGAACTGGCGGTGAGGTATGCGCTGGTGATCTCCTTGACCACCCGACGCCGGATCGCTTCCAGTTCCTGCTCGGCAGTCACTTGATCCTGATAGAGCCCACGGACCCGCGCCGAGGTCGAGCCGCCGCTGTACAGCGGCACCTGAATGCCAATTCCAGCGACATAACTGTCAGTACGTGGCGTCAGAGAGTTGTTGTAGCCCTCGTTGGTCTGTTGGGCACTCAGGCTCAGGCTCAAGGTCGGATAGTGCCCACCCTTGCCACTGCGTAACGCGGCATTCGCTGCTTCGACCCCGCTCTCGCGAGCCTTGAGCGCAGGGTTTGACGCGATGCCCTCGCGAACCCAGGTGTCCAGACTCTGCGCAGAAACCTGTAGTTTCACGTCATCACGAATCCGGTTAAGCCTCTCTTTGACGGGGCGACCGACAATCTCCGCCAGTGATTCGCGGCTGATAATGGCTTGGTTACGGGCATCCAGCTCCTGCGCTGCGAGCAAATCCACCCTGGCCTTGAGGTCAAGCTGATCCGTAATCAAGGCCAACTGCTTTTCGTACAACACATTGATCCGGTCCAGACTTTTTTGCGTGGTTAGACGCTCCGCTATCACTAACTCCAGCTCATCCTCTGCCGCCAATGCCGTGAAGTAACGCCTCGCCAATTCCACTGTCGCCTCCGCCTGGGCATCCAGCGCTTCCGATTCGGACTGCTTGGCCAGGCTTTGAAATTTTTTATAGTTCTCCCACGCGGCCTTGTTATAGAGGTACTGACGCAACACCAGGCTGTAGCTCTCGCTATCGTAACTCTGCTGTATCAGGTCGTTTTCCTGGTGAATCTGGTTCATCCCTGCGTTAATCGACACTTGCGGCAATAGCGCTCCCAGGGCCTCGCGCTGATGTTCCTGACCCGCCTGGGCTCGCGCAAAAGAGGCCAGTACCTGCGGATCCTCCAGCCGCGCCTCACGATACAGCTGCACAAGGTCGGTGGAAAACGTCGAGGCACTGACCCCTTTCGATACGACGGCAGGGCTTTGCGCCAAAGCAACGCCCGCCGCAACCATGAACGCACTACCCAACAAAATGGCCGACGTGCCCACGGTCATTCCTCGATCATCGATTGAGAGAGAGCGTTGCGAGCCGGTTGCATCAAGTACTGCAACAGCGTGCGTTGGCCCGTGATGATCAACACGTCCGCCGGCATCCCCGGCAACAACTTGCGCTCACCCAAGGTACGCACGCCGTTCTCGGTTACCCGAACCCGAGCCAGGTAATAGGCGGCCCCGGTCTTCTCATTGGTCAGCCGGTCAGCCGATACACCGGTGACCTCGCCTTCGATCACCGGCGTGGTCGCGCTGTTGAACGCGCTGAAACGGATATCGGCACGCTTGCCGATGGCGATACGGTCAATATCCAGCGTCGTCACCTGAGCCTCTATGACCAGCTCGGAAACCGATGGAACGATATCCAGCAGCGGCGTTGCCGGGCGCACGACACCACCAATGGTGTGCACCGTCATGCCAATCACCATGCCTGCGTCGGGTGCGCGGATGACGATACGGCTGAGCCGGTCTTCCAGAGACGAGGTTTTCTCCTGCAGGTCGTATATCTTGGTCTGAACCTCGGCCAGTTGCTTGACCACATCGGCATTGAAATCCTTGTCAATTTGCAGAATCTGCAGCTGTGTTTCGTTGATCTGCAGACGCGTACGGTTGATTGTGGAACGGTGATCCGCCACCTCAGACCTGAGCATCCCCAGTTTGCGTTCCTGCTCGAGCAGACGTTGCTTGTCGACGAACCCCTGCTTGAGCAGGTCCGTCAACTCATCGATTTCACCGCTGTAGGATTTCTCCAGATGCATCTTGGCGTCGATCATCGATTGCAGCCCCTTGACCTGTTGCTGCAACTGGCCGATGCGCTCCCGCAATACTGCTATCTGGCCCAGCCGCGAGCCCTGTCGAGCATTGAATACCTGGGTCTCGCTCTGGCGCGCTTCCATACCACGCGAATTCGCGGGATCGACCACGTCACCAAAACCGATCGCCGACAGCGTGTCGCGCTCGGCGATAAGCCTTGCCTCCATGGCTTTGGCCGCGACCAACTGGCTTCGGGTCATCTCGTATTCAAAGCGCAGTTGGGCATCATCAAGAATGATCAGCGGGTCACCGCGTTTGACGATGTCGCCGTCATGGGCCAGTACCTCTTTGACAATGCCCCCTTCAAGATGCTGGACGGTTTTGCGGTAAGTCTGCACCGTGACCACACCCGGCGCATAAGCGGCCCCGTCGAGGGGCGCGAAAGCCGCCCAGGTGCCGAACAGGCCGAAAGTCACACTGACAATGGCGACGCCCAACCGGCGTACTTTACGATCCGACGTTGGCAGGTCGGCGAGACTGTCAATTTGCCGGTCGGGCATCTTAGGATTCATTGTCTTCGTCCTTGCCGGTATCGACCGCAGCAACACTGGCACCTGCAGGCATGGCATGCCGTTGTGCCTGCTGTTGCCTTGCGTTGAGTTCGGCCAGCACTTGGTCGCGAGGCCCAAATAGGCTGACAACCCCAGCGTTCATGACCATGAGCCGGTCAAGTTGCGACACGATATTGGTTCGGTGGGTAATCACAAACAGCGTCGCACCAGTCTGTTTTAACTGCTGGATGGCTGCCGCCAAGGCACGATCACCGACGTCGTCAAGATTGGAGTTGGGCTCGTCAAGCACAATCAACCTAGGGCTGCCATACAGGGCACGGGCCAATCCGATGCGTTGGCGCTGCCCGCCCGACAGCATGACCCCCTCGCTGCCAATCACAGTGTCGTAGCCATCAGGCAACAGCAAAATCATTTCGTGAACGCCAGCGGTCTTGGCAGCCAGAATGACTTTTGCCGAGTCGACCTCGGCGAAGCGGGCAATGTTTTCGCCGATGCTGCCCTCGAACAATTCAATGTCCTGAGGCAAGTACCCGATATATGGGCCCAGCTCTTGTTTGTCCCAGGCGCTGATATCCGCGCCATCCAACCGGACGACCCCATGCTGTGGCGCCCACACCCCTATCAATGCTCTGACCAGGGTCGACTTGCCGGCGGCACTTGGGCCGATGATTCCCACCACGCAACCGGCAGGGACGCTGAAGCTTATGTTTTTGATGATAGGTGTCTTCGAGCCAGGTGCCGCGACAACCAGATTCTCGACCTGCACGTGCCCCTGGGGCGGGGGTAAAGACATACGCTCGGGTTGCGTCTGTTGCTTGTCGAGGATGTCATTCAGACGGCGGTATTGCGAACGCGCCGCAATGAAGCCTTTCCAACTGCCGATGATCAGATCAATGGGGGCCAGCGCACGCCCCAGTAGCACGGCTCCGGCAAACACCATACCTGCCCCGACCTGATGGTCCACCGCCAGGTACGCCCCCAGCCCCAGCACCAGTGATTGCACCAGAAGCCGGAAAGTTCGGGAAAGCGTACTGACAATGGCCCCTCTATCACTCGCCATGGACTGCAACAACAGAACGTTTCTTTGCCGACGCCCCCAACGATCCATCAGGGTGTCAAGCATGCCCATGGACTCGATCACCTCTGCGTTGCGCAGGTTCTTGGTGGTATAGAGCGTCGCGCCGATATGTTCCTTGTTGGCCTGGGCCAGTGCCGGCCCCGTCAGCCTCTCATTGAGAAATGCGAGTGATAACAACAGTAGCGCACTGCCTGTCGCTACCCAGCCAAACCAGGGATGAAACAGGAACATCACCGCGATATAAATCGGCAACCAGGGGGCGTCGAAGAAGGCGAACAATCCGTTACCGGAGAGAAACTGCCTCAAGCCCGTCAAGTCGTTGAGCGGCTGCGCCGAAGCATCCATGCCGCCACTGTCCAAAGCCCGTTTGAAACTGGCCTTATAGACTTGGCGACTGAGCAACACATCCAGCCGGGTGCTGACCCGTACCATGATGCGCGAACGAACCCACTCCAGAGAGCCGAGCGTGACCACCAACCCGGTCATGATCAGCGTCAGCATTGCCAGAGTCGTCAGACTTCCGCTGGTCATTACTCGGCCATATACCTGAAGCATATAGAAGGTAGGAACGAGCATCAGTGCGTTGATGAAAAAGCTGGCGAAACCAACAAAAACAAAGCTGTCTCGACAGGTTTTCAGCGCATTTTTCAGACTGTTTTCAGGTGTGCTTCGCATTGAGACCCCTGCTCGTAAAGCCAACCTTTGAGGAGCTTAGATCATGTCGAACAACTGTGTTCGGTAATTGACCAGATCGTCCAGGGTCGCGAGCCTGACCAGCAGGGGCCGTCGTCGGCCCTACACGGCGAACTCAGGTTCCGTGCGCACCAATTGACGCTTCACACTCTCCAGATGCAGGCGTGCACTCTCGGCATTGCCGATCAGCATTTGCCGACAGGCCGCACTGGCAACTTCATGGGGTACACGCTGCAAGGGTCTGCCGCTGGCCATTGCCTTGAGCTGCACCTCGGCGGCCCGCTCCAGGTAGTACAGGTCATCCCAGGCTTCGGCGATGCTCGGCCCCAGCACCAGCGGGCCGTGGTTTTTCAGCATCACTACGTCTGCCGTCCCCGCCGCCCGGGCGATGCGCTCACCTTCGGTGGCGTCCAGCGCCAGGCCGTTGTAATCCTCGTCCACGGCCAGGCGCTCATAGAACTTCAGCGATGTCTGCCCAGCCCAGGCAAAAGGCTGCCCCTCCAGCATGCACAGCGCCGTCGCGTGCGGCATGTGGGTGTGGAAGGCTGCAGTCGCCCGAGGGTTGAGCCGGTGCAGTTGGGCATGAATGAAGAACGCCGTGGCCTCTGGCTGACCCTCTCCCGCCACCACGCGACCGTGGAAGTCGCAGATCAGCAGCGACGAGGCCGTGATCTCGGCAAACGCCAGGCCATACGGGTTGACCAGAAACAGGTCCCGGTGCCCAGGCAGTACGAAAGAAAAATGATTGCAAATGCCCTCGCCCATTCCCAGCCGGGCCGCCATGCGAAAGCAGGCAGCCAGGTCGATTCGGGCCTGACGAATCTCTGGGCTGTCCAGCGTGCCCGCCAGCGCCAGTGCACTGGGCGTGCGGTTGATTTCAAAAGCGTGTGCCATGGTCGAAGGTCCTGAGTCATGAAGAGGTACCGGGAAGACTAGCCAGATTCCCCAGCACGCCAAGGGACAGTTGGACGGATTGGTCGTGTCAGTCCGCGCGTCTCTGCGACCTTTACGGGCGTTGTCAAAGCAGCCCACCGTCAGGGCGAAACGGTTCTCCAGCGCCGCTCGTGCGCAGGTTGCGCCCTGACCCGGCGGTTCCCTGTATCTGGCCCTACAGGCACCTCGGCGATTGTTTCTATGGTGAAGCCAGGCACGTGAACCCACGGGCACATCATCGCCAGTCGAGAGGTTGAACATGAACAAACCGGTTTCCAACGAATACGTCCATGCCCTGGATCGCCAATTCGTCTTTCACTCCTGGTCCACTCAAGGCAACCTCAACCCGCTGGTAATCGCTGGCGGTGAAGGCTGCACGCTGTGGGACTACGAAGGGCGCCAGTACCTGGATTTCAGCAGCCAGTTGGTCAATACCAATATCGGCCATCAACACCCCAAGGTCATTGCCGCCATCCAGGAGCAGGCCGGCACACTGGTGACCGTGGCCCCTGCCACAGCCAATCTGATGCGTGGCGAGGCGGCCAAACGCATTCTGTCCCACGCCCCTGGCAACTTCAGTAAGGTGTTTTTCACCAACGCCGGCGCCGACGCCAATGAAAACGCCATGCGCATGGCACGTCTCTACACTGGCCGCGACAAAATTCTCTCGGCCTACCGTTCCTATCACGGCAGCACGGGTGCCGCGATTGTTGCCACTGGCGATCCTCGGCGGGTACCCAACGAATTCGCCCGGGGCCACGTGCACTTCTTCAACCCCTACCTGTTTCGCAGCGAATTTCACGCCACTGATGAAGAAGAGGAATGCCAGCGCGCGTTGCAACACCTGCGCCGCGTGATCGAGTGCGAAGGCCCCAACGCCATTGCCGCCATTCTCCTGGAAACGGTGCCAGGTACCGCCGGGATTCTGGTTCCGCCCAAGGGCTACCTGGAAGGCGTGCGCAGCCTGGCCGATGAGTTTGGCATGCTGCTGATTCTCGACGAAGTCATGGCTGGTTTCGGTCGCACGGGCAGTTGGCTGGCGTTGGACAATTTCAACGTGGTGCCTGACCTGATCTGCTTCGCCAAGGGGGTCAACTCCGGCTATGTGCCCGCTGGCGGCGTGATGATTTCCCAACCTGTCTGTGATTATTTTGACAACAATTTCTTCCCCGGTGGCCTGACCTATTCCGGTCACCCACTGGCCATGGCCGCCATTGTTGCCACCCTGGACGTCATGGCCGAAGAAGGCATTGTCGACAACGCCCGCCGTATCGGCCAAGAGCTGCTGGGCCCAGGCCTTCGTGCCTTGGCCGACAAGTACCCGTTGATCGGCGAGGCCCGGGGGATCGGCTTGTTCTGGGCACTGGAATTTGTCAGCGACGAGAAGCTCAAGACACCGCTGCCCGCCCCTGTCATGGCCCAGATGAAAGCGGCATTCCAGGCGCGCGGCCTGCTCACGTTCATCGTGGAGAACCGCTTGCACGTCGTACCACCGTGTATCGTCAATCCTGCACAGGTCACCCAGGCACTGGGGATCTTCGATGAAGTGATTGGCGAGTTCTCAGCCAGGCACGCCCATTGATACACCGTTGTGCGCCCGGCAGAGCATCCTCCAGACGACTGCCGGGCGCCTACTTCTGAGACGGCGCGGCCGATGCCGCCCTGTCGTGCTCAGAAGCCTTCCAGTACCTGCGCCAGTTGACGAATCCCCGGTCGGATTCGCTCGGGATCAATGGCATGAAAGCCCAAGCGCATGAAGTTCGCGGGCGGTGCCAGATCAAAGAAAAACTGCGAACCTGACTCGATCAGTACGCTCTGTTGGGCCGCGGCCCAAGCTACTTTTTGCGTATCCACACCGGGAGGGGCTGCCAGCCAGAAAGCGCTGGCACCTTCGCTGCCAATCGGCCGACACATGCCAAGCGTCTGACTGATGGCCTCGTGCAACGTCTCACGACGGCGGGCATGCTCTTCGCGGAAGCGCCTCAGGTGTGCATCGTAATGGCCTTGGGCGAGAAACTCGGCAAGCATCCGCTGATTGTTCAGCGGCGGATGACGGTACATCAACCGACGCAAGGCCCGCAGTTCATCGATCAGCTCGGCGTCAGCCACCATGTAGCCTATACGCAGGCCCGGCGAGAATGCCTTGGACAGGCTGCTCAGGTAGATCACCCGACCGTTGCTGTCGCTGGCCTTGAGTGCCGGTTGGGGATGGTTGTCTAGGTTGAGCTCAGCATCATAGTCATCCTCGATCAGCACCTGATCGTGAAGGCGGATCTGGCGCAACAGCTCGCCCCGCCGCTGAGCACTCATTGATATGCCGGTCGGCACTTGGTGGCCGGGCGTGACATACAGGTACTCGCAATCATCAAGACGCGCATCGACCACCAGCCCCTGCTCGTCGATCGGTTGCAACTGCACCTGAGCCCCTTGCAGGTCGAAGATACTCTGGGCATCACGAAAGCCGGGGTTCTCGATAGCCACCTTGACGCCATTACTCATCAACAGGGTCGCCAGCAGGTACAACGCATTCTGCGACCCCAGGGTCACCAGGATTTCGTCGGGCCGCGCCCAGATCCCGCGCTTGGGCAAGACCCGCGTACGCAACTGTTCAATCAGCATTTCATCGTCGCGGTCGAAACGGTCGCGCATCCACCCCTGGTCGCGCTCGCTGCGCAAGGTATTGCGCGAGACCTCTCGCCAGCGCTCCAGGGGAAACAAGTCCTGGATCGGCTGACCATAGATAAAGGGGTAGGTAAAGCTCGGCCAGTTGCTGGGCCGCAATACCCCATGCTTCAAACTGGGGAGCATCTTGAAACGGGCAGCCCAATCCGGTGCGCGCTCACTGGCGCCATCGCCGTAACCGCTCGGTTTACGCACTGGCGTGAAGCACAACAAGGCTTCGTCGAACTCGGCCCCACAGTAATCCGGGTGCAGGTAATAGCCGCTACGCGGACGGCTGACCAGATAACCATTGTCCAGCAAGCTTTCGTACACCAACGCCACGGTATTGCGGGAAATCGACAACTGCTGGGACAACTTGCGACAGGACGGCAACGGCTCATCTGCCGGGAACCCGCCGCCCAGAATGGTCGACACCAACGACTCCCTGAGCTGCTCCTGAAGGCCTCGTTGCTGGTCAAAATCCAGGTGGAACAGATGATCGATCATAGCCCCTCCACTCACTTACCGACCCCTGACCAAAGCAAATAGCGCGCCATGCTTTTTGCCTTGTTGGCTGGCCAGTGGAATGCACCGAACTGCCCCTATCGCTGCGCCGGAGCGCCTCACTATGGTTGAGTCCAGGCCAGCACAAGACCCCTGGGCGAAGGCGGTCAGGCTCACCCCCTTCTGACAATTGGAGCACCACACATGAAGCACTCAAGCAAGGATTCGATCTCAGCCAAGTCCCTGGGTCTGTTGCGTAAGATGACCCTCGCTACCTTGGTGCTGTCAGCCTCCTTTGGCGCCCAGGCAGACCTTGCAGATGTCAAAAGCAAAGGCTTCCTGAGCGTGGCAACTGAAGACGACTATGCACCGTTCAACTTCATCGTCGACGGCAAGCCCGAGGGGTTCCACAAGGACCTGCTCGTCGAACTCAAGGCCTACGCCAAAGAACAGAAGTTCGACGTCAAGCAAGACATCCTGCCCTGGACGGGCCTGCTCGCTTCGGTGTCCTCAGGTCAGTACGACCTGGCCTTCACTGGCGCCCTGGTGACCGACGAGCGCCTGCGCGTCTTCAACTTCGCCCCGCCCTTCGCTTCCGCCCAGCACTTCTATGTCAAGCGCGCCGGTGACACGCGCCTCAGCGACATTGCCAGCCTGTGCGGCAAAACCGTTGGGCTACAGGCCGGCAGTGCCTTGCTGGCTCGCTTGCCGGAGTTGAAGAAAATGATGGCGGCCCAAGGCTGCGAAATCGGTAAGGTGGTGGAGTACCCCTCCTATCCGGAGGTCTACGCCGACCTGGCCAACGGCCGGCTGGACTACGCGATCAACGCCCTGATTTCCGTCAATGACCTGGTGAAAACCCGTGGCGATACATTCGCCAAGGGCATCGCAGTGTCGGGTGCCGGGTTCGCCGCCTGGCCGGTGCCCAAAGGCAGCCCCGAGTTGCTGACTTTCCTCACCGGCTTCATGGATCACATCCGTGCCAATGGCCGTCTGGCAGCGCTGCAAACCCAATGGTTCGGAGAGGCATTCCCGGACATGCCGAAAGCACCGATCACCGATGTCGGACAGTTCCATACCCTCGCCGGCATGCAGTGAGTCATTGTGCATCAACCAATGCCTGCCCTGCCTTGAACGGCCGGGCGAGGCACCTGGGCCCGGTTTTGCTTGTGTTTCTGATCGAGGGCCTGGCGTCTCGCCGCCCTTGCTCCCTGTAAGGCGTTGCTTGACCTGATAGCCACCCGGCAAAGCCCTGGCAGAGCCCATCTTATTCGCGTTATTCAAGGACCTGAGGCATGAACGGACAAGCCTGGTTATTGCTACTCGAAGGCGCCTGGACGACCCTCTGGATCTCCGGTATCGCCATTGCCATTGGTGTCATGTTAGGGCTGGGCATCGCCTTGGTGCGCATGGCCAGAATTCCCTTTGTCGATCAACTGCTGGTGCTCTATATCAGTCTGGCCCGTGCCACCCCGCTGGTGACCTTTGTACTGTTTCTGTTTCTCTCGGCGCCGACCTTCGGCATCAACATGAACCGCAACAGCGCCGCGATCGTGGCCATGACCCTCAATACCGCCGCCTTCAATGCGGAGATCTGGCGAGCGGCCTTTCTCAGTTTTTCCCGCGAGCAGAAGGAGGCGGCCCTGGCCTGCGGGATGACCAGCCGGGTGTTCTTCCGTCGCATCATGCTGCCGCAGATGATCAGTAGCAGCCTCCCCGGCCTGGTCAATGAAATGTCGTTCCTGATCAAGGGCAGCCCGGCCATCGCCGTTATCGGCATTGTCGACCTGACCCGCGTGACCAACCGCATCTCAGCGGTAACTTACGAGCCACTGCCCCCCATCCTTGCCGCCGCGCTGCTGTACATGCTGATTATCAGTGTCCTGCTCAAGCTGCAGGCAATGGCAGAAAAGAAAGCCAACCGTCTGGCCATGTAAGGAGCCATCGACATGACTGAATGGAGCATTCTCTGGGACGCCCGCGAGGTTTTCTTCAACGGTTTGATCGCCACACTGGGGCTGTTCAGCCTCTCGATCATCTGCGCCTTCGTGCTCGGCTGCGTGCTGGTCTACCAACTGGAGGACGACAGCGCCCTGTCCAAAGCACTGCGCTTGCTGATCAACCTGATGCGCACACTGCCCTTCCTGATCCTCGCCTACCTCTTGTACTACGGGCTGCCACAACTGGGCCTGCGCCTGAGCGCCTGGACCGCCGGGCTGCTGGCGCTGATCATCTACCACGCAGCCTACTTCGCCGAAATTCTGCGAGGCAGCCGCCTGATCATGCCCGAAGGCTACGTGGAAGCCGCCAAGGCCCATGGTTTTACACCCTTGCGGCTGTACCTGCGGATCGTCCTGCCGCAATTGGTGATCAAGACCCGCCCGCTGTTGGGCAACCAGTTGATCATCGCACTCAAGGACACCGCCTTCCTGACCATCATCACCGTGCAGGAGCTGACGGCAGCAGCCAACTCGGTGCAATCGACCTACTTCATTCCAACCCAGGCATTCGTCGTGGTGATCGCGCTGTACTGGCTGATCAGCATCTGCCTGGAACTGGCACTCAAACGCGCCGCCCGGTTCGGCGCCAAACGAGGGTTCGACTATGTCTGAATACACACCCCCTGCCGCTGTACCCGCAGTCAGCATCAAGAGAATGTCCAAGAGCTTTGGCGACATCGAGGTCTTGCGCGACATCGACCTGGTGGTCAACAAGGGCGAGGTGGTCAGCGTGCTGGGCTCTTCCGGGTCGGGAAAATCCACAATGTTGCGCTGCATCAACTGGCTGGAAGAACCCGACCGCGGCACCATTCATATCGCTGGACAGCGTATCGGCGTCAATGAACAGGCCGGACGCAAGATGAACAACAAGGAGCTGGCTACCCTGCGCGCCAAGACCGGCATGGTGTTTCAGGGCTTCAACCTGTGGCCGCACCTGAGCGTCATCCAGAACGTCATGGAGGCACCGATCTACGTCAAAGGCATGCCCAAGGAGCAAGCCCGGGTGATCGCCATTGAATTACTGGAAAAAGTCGGGCTGGCCGACAAGCACGATGCCTTCCCCTTCACCCTCTCCGGCGGGCAGAAGCAGCGGGTTGCCATTGCCCGTGCCCTGGCCATGAGCCCGGAGGTGATTCTGTTCGACGAGCCGACCTCGGCCCTCGACCCCGAGCGGGTCGGCGAAGTGCTGACGGTCATGAAGAATCTCTCCCGCGAGGGCTACACCATGATTGTGGTCACCCACGAGATGGAGTTCGCCCGTGCCGTGTCCGATCAAGTGGTGTTTCTTGAAAAGGGCTTGATCATCGAAAAGGCGCCGCCCACCAAGTTTTTCAGTAACCCGGAGACCGAACGGGTACGCAAATTCCTGGAGCTATCGGCCTGACCGGCCGAACAACCCCTGCACCCGTCGCAACGTCTTTCCCCACGCTGGGCACTCGATACAATCCAACGAGGTAACACATGAACAAGGTGGCATTCATCACAGGCGCAACATCGGGTTTCGGCCGGGCCACGGCACGGCGCTTCGCCGAAGCGGGCTGGTCGCTGGTCCTCAGCGGCCGGCGCCTGGAACGTCTGCAAGCGCTGCAAGAGGAACTGGGTAACAAGGTTGCGGTGCATATTGCTGCCTTGGATGTGCGTGACGCCAAGGCCGTGCAACAGATGGTCGACGACCTGCCGGAAGGCTTTCGTCAGATCGACAGCCTGATCAACAACGCCGGGCTAGCCCTGGCGCCGGAAGCCGCACAGCACGTTGCGCTGGAAGACTGGCACACCATGATCGACACCAATGTCACCGGCCTGGTCAACGTGACCCACGCGGTACTGCCCAAGCTGCTGGAGACCGGCAAGGGCGCCAGCATCGTCAACCTCGGTTCGGTGGCCGGCGAATGGCCGTATCCAGGCGGCCACGTCTATGGTGCGAGCAAGGCCTTCGTCAAACAGTTCAGCTACAACCTGCGCTGCGACCTGATCGCCACCGGCGTGCGGGTCACCGACATTGCACCGGGCATGGCCGAGACCGAGTTCACCCTGGTGCGCACCAAAGGTAACCAGGCAGCATCGGATGCCTTGTATGGCACCACCACACCGCTGACGGCTGAAGACATTGCCGAGCAGATCTTCTACGTCTGCACCCTGCCCGACCATATCAACATCAACCGCCTGGAAATCATGCCGAGCCGCCAGGCCTGGTCGCCATTTGCAGTCGATCGCGACAGCTGAGGGAAATGCCCAGGTTGTGCCGGGCACCGCAAGACAACGCACCGAGGGTTTGGCTGCTCCGGTGCGACTCATGCCCGGGCAGCAGGCCCGCCCTCTGACGACCGCCTTGGCCTGCCGCCCTTGGGCCAACCCCACCCGAGGTTCATCCCGGCAGCAGCCAGCAGTATGGCCACCGCACCCGCCAACTGCAGAGCACTGAGCGCATGGTCGAAAGCCACCCAGTCGACCAGAATGGCCACCACCGGATAGATGAATGACAGGGAGCCAATCAGCGCGGTAGGAATTTTCTGGATCGCACCATACAGCAGTGTCGACATCAGCCCGGTATGTACCGCCCCGATGGTAATCAGATACCCCCACGTCTGCGCCTGTTCAGTCGCATCGGGCATATGCGCCCAAGGCCAGAGCATGGTTACGCCGACCAGCAGTTGCACCAGCACAATCAGGTGTGGCGGCACATCCTTCAGGCGCTTGGCGATGATTGCAGCGATCGCGTAGAAAAAGGCCGAAGCCAGGGCAAGCGCGACACCCGTCAGGTAATGTTCGCCCACTGCGCCAGACGTGGAGGAAACAATCAGCAGCATGCCGAGGAAAGCCAGCATCAACCACCCTGCCCCGGTTGTCGAAAGCCGTTCGCCGAACAGCAGTATTCCCAACGCCACCAGCATGAACGGCTGGGTGTGGTAGACCACCGTGGCAACGGCAATGGATGCCTGATCGTAAGCACTGAACAACAGCAACCAGTTGCAGACCAGCGCTACACCGCCTAGCAGCATCCAGCCCCACTGCCGCTGCGTCACCCGAACATTGCGCAAGACGCCCAGGCACCAGCAGGCCAAGCTCATGACGCCAGCACCGAACAGGCAGCGCCAGAACACCACCGACAAAGCGGACTGGCCAGACTGCACCACAAACCACCCGACGGTGCCGGAAATGGACATGGCGGCAATCATTTCAAGGGTTCCACGCGAGTGGGTCTTCATTCTGCAACATCCTGTTTGCGCACGGTCATTCATGGAATGATGAACAACCGCAGTACACCAAAACGAACAATCGGATGCCATAATGGCCGCTACAGCCCCGTCAAGTCAACTCATAACGAACAAATGACCGATATAACGAACGACCTTACCCCCATCATACTCCTCGCCAATGCGATCAGACGCGAACGTTTGCAGGCGGGACTGTCGGTAAGCGATCTCGCCCGCCGCGCCAGCATCGCGAAGTCCACGCTCTCGCAATTGGAATCAGGATCCGGCAACCCCAGCATCGAAACGTTATGGTCACTGGCCACAGCCATGGGCATTCAGGTCACGCGCTTTTTCGAGCAGCCTGTGCAACAGGTAACAGTGATTCGCGCAGGGGAAGGATCGCCTGTCATCGCGGACGATGCCGAATACGCAGCAACGCTCTTGGCTGACTGCCCGCCTGGTGTACGCCGTGACATGTACCGGGTGATCGCTCAACCCGGCCAGCCACACCGATCCCAGGCGCACCCGACGGGTACTTTTGAACATGTGTTTGTTTGTCAGGGCTGCGCCTATGCTGGCCCGGCCAGTGGACCAACGCTTCTGCGAAGCGGGGACTACATGAGATATCCGGCGAATCAGCCTCATGTGTTTGAGGCGCTGGAGTCGAACACCCTTGCGGTCATGCTGATCGAGCATAGCTGAAGCGGTTTGCTGAGCCCGACTTGGCCAGGTCTGGTTGCTACTTGCGGTGGTTCAAGACCGTTGAGGGAAACGCCAGATTGTGCCGCGCCGTCAACACGCTACGGGCTTTACTGCCCCAGTGCGTTATGCGGAGATGAAATGACTGATCAGCGTCGCCGCAGATAACAGCACCAGCAGCACGCCGATCACCAGTTGCAGCGACATGGGTTTGCGGCGGAACAACCATTGCCCCATCAGATTTCCCGCCAGCGCCGGCAACAGTAATGTCGCAGCGAGGCTCAACTGGTCGCGGCTCAGCGCATGCAACAACCACAGACTGACCAGGGCGCACGCACTGCTGGCCGCGAAAAACACGATAGCCGTTCCCCTCACACTTGCTGTCGACAAACCACTGCGCAGCAGATAAACCACCAGTGGAGGACCGCCGGCAGACGCCATGGCCGTGACCAGCCCTGATGCCAAACCGGCAGGCAAGGCCCAATGGGTCGCCAATGCCCTAGACACCTTGCGCACGGGGGGCTTGATCAGTACCAGCACCCCCCCCAGAAAGCACAACCCGGCTACCACGGGCGCCATCCAGTGCTCAGGAAGCCTGGCCAAGGCCAAGGCACCCAGCGGCACCGCCAGCAACATCCCGACAATCAAACGAACACCAACCCCAGCATGAAGGGTCTTCAACGCTCCTGGCCACAGACTGACGCTGCACACCAGGTCGAGCATCAGTACCACGGGGATTACCTGGGCCGGAGCCAGGCGGGTCAGCAGGCCAAGTGTAAGCACCATGGCAAAGCCAAACCCACTGTAACCGCGCACCATGCCAGCGAAGAACGACAGAAACATGAACATGTGGCCCCATCCCAACAGAAGTCATTTACAGGACTCTAAGGGGGCAGCCTGCTGCTCGACAGGGCCAGTTGCAGCCAAACCTCGAGCCAACCCGCGCCGAGCTGACGGCGTTGACGCTGGATCGGGGCGTACGCCGGGTTAGCCCTGGATAAGCGCCCGCGCATAGCCAGGCTGTCACTCCAAGTCATCCCAATAAGGGGGCGTGCCAATGGCGTTCAGAAAGTAATCCCAAACCAATCGCACTTTTCGCGAGCGAAGCCGGTTCTCGGGGGATATCAGGTGTATTTGACTTGGCATCGCCTCCACGGAGCCCTCCCATTCGGGCAGAAGCCGGATCAACTCTTTGTTCCTGAAGCGCTCTTTGCTGAATAGCCAGGAAGGAAAAAATACGATCCCCCTTCCCGCCAATGCCGCTGCCACCAGCACCTCAGCGTTGTTGCTTCGGAGTGGACCCTGAACGTCAATGACTTCTACTGCCTCGCGCTCAGGACGACGAAAATACCAGCGCTGCGCTCCACCCGTTCCCTTGTAGACAAGACAGGAATGGTTTCGCAGTTCCTGCGGCGACGAAGGCTTCCCATACCGTTCCACATACTCTGCGCTCGCGCAGAGTATGTAGCGTTGGTCGCAGATTTTCCGTCCAATCAAACCCGAGTCCTCTAAATGCCCGACTCGGAATGTGATATCGGCGCCCTCCTGTACGGGATCAATGAACGCATCGGTGACAGCCAGTTCCACGGTCAGTTCGGGGTATTGCAGATAAAGACCGTTGAGGAGCTTCACGATGTGAAGACGGCCTAGTGCGACAGGTGCATTGATCCGCACCAGGCCACCAATGTCCCCCCCTTTACCGCTGACTTCTTCATCCGCGGCGTCCAGCAACTCCAGAACTTCCCTGATCTGAAGGTAATAACGCTCACCTGCATCGGTCAGCTTTACCGCGCGAGTACTTCGATACAGAAGCTGTTGCCCTACCTCACGCTCAAGCGCCGCAATGAAACGTGAAACCGATGAGGCCGGGACCTGGAAGTGGCGGGCTGCCGCGGAAAAGCTGCCTTTGAGGGCAACCATCGCGAAGAACCTGTGGGCTTTTAGATGCATGTCAGGTGTCCTTCAGGGGCACGGGGAGGCTGCGATGACCCGCAAATGCTCAGCCGATGCCGTGCTTTCAGCCTTATGCAGTCAAACCAATGCACACTCAAAAATTGCTGCTATAGCAATAGTGTTTTGCTTTTAGCCTCAATTGTGACCTTTTTAGCAACCTCCTACCATCGCGCCATCCATAGCAGTGCGTTACCCCACTTGGAGGCCAAGACTCATGATTGACCTGTTTGACCCATATGACCTGAACGGTTTGACGCTGAACAACCGCTTCGTCATGGCACCGATGACCCGGTCACGGGCACCGGAGGACATTGCAACTGAACAGGTGGCCTTGCATTACACCCAGCGAGGCACTGCTGGCCTGATTGTGTCCGAAGGTACCCCGATCTCCCGCGAGGGTCAGGGCTATCTCTTCAATCCTGGGATCTTCACAGAAGACCAGATCCAGGGCTGGAAGCTGGTCACCGATTCAGTCCACAGCGTGGGTGGCAAAATCTTTGCCCAGTTGTGGCATGTTGGACGTGTTTCCCACACCTCGATTCAGATCGACGGGAAAGCGCCGGTCAGTGCCACGAGCAAAGTTGCACAAGGCGCGATCGCCTTCGGATACACACAGAGCGGTGAACCAGGATTTGTCCCGACGTCGACTCCCCGCCCTCTTGCGACTGAGGAAGTCGGTCGAGTCGTTGAGGATTTTGCGCAAGCCGCAGCGAATGCAATTGCTGCCGGTTTCGATGGCGTGGAAATTCACGGCGCCAACGGCTACCTGATCGAGCAGTTCCTGAACCCATTGGTCAATGACCGCTCCGACCGCTATTCAGCGAGAAGCCTGGAAGACCGTCTGCGCTTCGTGTTTGAAGTGGTTGATGCCGTTTGCTCCAGAATTGGTGCAAACCGGGTAGGTATCCGGATCTCCCCGTACGGGCAGCTCTTCGACATGCCACTCTACCCCGAGATCGACGAGACCTACTCGGCGCTCTGCGCAGGCATGAGCACGCGTGGGATCGCCTACGTCCACGTCATGGATCAGACACACTTCTTCCTGGCGAGTGAAAGTGCTACTGCGCAGGAGCAAGCGCTTCGAGAACTGCTGGAGCACTGCAAAGCGCAATTGGGCCAAACAGCACTGATTCTTGCCGGAGACATGACACTGGAGCGCGCCCAAGACCTGGTTGATGCTGGGCTGATCGATCTGGCGGCCTTCGGACAGCCGTTCATTGCCAACCCTGATCTGGTCGCACGCTTGAAAAACGGCTGGCCTTTGTCGACGCCAGATCGCGACACCTACTACGGCGGCACCGCCAAGGGCTATGTCGACTATCCCCCCTACGTGCCGGCCTGACGCGACGGTCATTTAGCGGTGGCGAGGCAGTCATTGCCCGCCATCGCCTTGAACGGCCGCCCTGGATTGTCTGCTGCTAGTGAGGCGTGATGGCTGACTGTGCGGACATTGATCAGGCCACACTTGACACCGCCTTGGGCGCGGAACACGCCAATCGGTATTGGCAATTCGCAGCAAACTGGCTTGACCCGCAGCGCATGGGCAACTGAGGTGCCCTTGTGGTTTCTCTGTGAACATCTCGTTACAGCTACTAGGACGGAGCAGATGCCCATCTGCGCTACCTGGATGCCCAGCGCGATGCCTTTAGCAATCAATACACGCTGATTCAGCACTAGCACCGAGCGACAGATTGCACTGATCAAACTAATCAAAAATGTCGCAAAAGTGATTGATCAAAATCGCAAACGCCTATCAATCCTGTTCACGCACAAGCTAAGCCCATGCAAGGCTCAATGATCAGTTTTGGACGAGTGATTATAGCCTTGAGGGCGGTAGAGCTCCGTTGGTCGCAACATGTGGACAGAGGCTAATGACCTGATGGCGAGATCGGCAAGGACCAGACGTCAATCGTCGATCAATTGCATGATCTCGAACGCGTTCAGCGCCGCCCCGCGCAACAGTTGATCGCCGCTGATGAACAGGTCCAGGCCGTGCTCCTTGTAGATCAGGTTGTAGCGAATCCGCCCGACCTCTACCGCGTGTTTGTAGGTCGAGGTCATGGGCATCGGATAACGGCCCTGCTCGGGCGCATCCACCACTTCAACCCCAGGAGCGGCGCTGAGCAGTTGGCGAACGCGAGCCAGAGAGCGGATCGGTTGTTTGAAGCGCAGGCTCAAGGCTTCGGCGTGAGAACGCAGGGTCGGCACGCGCACGGCGGTGGTGCTGATGGCCAGGTCCGGTTCGCCCAGCACCTTGCGCAATTCCCAGACCACTTTCATTTCTTCGCGGGTGTAGCCGTTGTCTTCGAACGAGTCGACCTGGGGAATCACGTTGAACGCCAGGTTGTGCGCGAAGTGCTCGGCGCCGTCGTGATCACCATAGTCGGTGAAGGCCTTGGCCCGCTCACGAAGCTCTTCCATCGCCGGTTGCCCGGCGCCGCTGGCGGCCTGGTAGGTGGAAATGATCGCGCTGTCGAGCTGATATTCGTGGTGCAACGGGCCAAGCACCATCAAGGCAATGGCCGACGAGCAGTTGGGGTTGGCGATGAGTTTTTCACCGGCATAGCGCCGGCCGTTGATGGGTGGGACCAACAACGGCACGTGATCGGCATAGCGAAACGCCGACGAGTTATCGATTACATAGGAAGACTGGGCGAGGCGCTCGCCGTACTCCAAGGCAAACGCCCCTGAAACACACAGGAACACGATATCGCAGGTGGCGCAACCTTCGACCGAGAACGGCTCGATCAAGTGCTCGCTGTCGCCAACCTTAAGTCGTTTACCGGCCGAGCGTGGCGAGGCCATGCACACCACCTCGTACGCGGTATTTTCAAGCAGCTGGAGCATGGTCATGCCCACGGCGCCGGTGCATCCAACCACAGCGACTTTTTTCATTTCAATCTCCTTATACACCCGTCGCGCCGCCTACAGGGCGGCGCGCGGTTGGGCTCATGCGCTACACAGTTGAGCAGATAATTTGGCAGCAGCGGCCGCCCGTTGCACCCGAATCGAGTTCCAGGTGAACAATGTTAGCGCCAGCCAGATAAACGCGAACGCCGCCAGTTTCAGTGACGACACTGGCTCACCGTAAACGAATGCCGCCAACACAAAGTTGCAGATCGGTGGAACAAACTGCAGAAAGCCCAGGGTGATCATCGACAGACGCTTGGCTGCCAGGCTGTACCACCACAATGGCAGCACAGTGATCAGACCGGTGGCGACCAAGAGCACATCGTGGTTGATCGACAGCAGGAACTGATGCCCTTGCCCCGCCGCATGAGCCAGTGCCAGGAACACCGCGGCAAACGGCAGCAACACGCCGATTTCCAGGGTCTGGACCACCACTGGATCTCCAGGCACCTTCTTCTTGAATATCCCGTAGAAGGAATAACAGAAGCCAATCACCAGCGCGATCCAGGGGAATGAGTGCAGGTTCAGCAACTCGAAGGCCATCAGGATCACGCCGGTCACGGCGAGGAAGATAGCCCAGGTCTGCAAGGTCGTCAGTCGCTCCTTGAAGATCAGCCGCGACACCAGCATGCTCATGATCGGACTGAGGAAATAGCCGAAAGCCACCTCCAGCACCCGCCCCGTCATGATCCCGTAGATGTACATCAACCACCACAGTCCGAGCACCGCCGCAACCGTCAGCACGTTGGCTGGGCGCACCGTCTTGAGGGTTGAGCGCAGCACCGGCAGGCGCCCGGTCAACAGCAAAAGCGCCACGAGGAACAACTCAGCGAACACCACCCGCCACGACAGCAGGTGATAGGCATCCAACCCCGCCAGTGGTTTGTACCACAGTGGGTAGGAACCCCAGAGCAAGGTTGCGCCGAGGCCGAAGGCCACGCCATTGCGAGATTCACTGTTCACTGTCATTGAAACGCCTCGACGCTGAGTTTGCGTTCAATGCCGTCCCAGAACACTTCCATCAGGTGCAGGTACTGTTCAATGCCTTCGGCAAACAGGCGACGCTGCTCTTCGGTCTGCAGGTGTTTCTCCATGACGTTGAACACCGCGTTGGAATGGCCGACTTCCACTTCCATGTGCAACGTCCAGAAGAACCGGCCGCGTTCGTCCACGCCTTCGTGGATCAGGCCGTCGTTGTATTTGGAAACCATCGACGCCGACATAGCTTCATCAGCAAACAGACCACCGAGGGCTTTCTGCAACGGCGGCGTGCTGTACAGCGCACAGATACCGTCGTTCAGCGCTTGGGTGCTGGGCAGGCACTTGTAAGTCTGGATCTGCGTTTCATCGATCCCCTTGTCATGGAGGAACTTGCGATACAGGTCCGAGTGCGAGCGGGTTTCGCCCAGCTCGTCACGGGCGTTGAAGGCAATCGTGCGCAACACCGCTTCGTCACGGGTAATGGTAGAAATACCGCAGACGTAGAACGGCAGGAATTTGAAGTAGTGCAGCGTTTCCAGGTACAGCACCTTGCTCTGCTCGGGGCTCAGGCCTTTCTGTGCATAGGCATTAAGGAATGGGTGCTCGGTAGCGCGATGCTTGAGGATGTAGTCAATCTGCTCATCCATGAACAGCTTGAGCTCAAGATCGACCGAGGTATCGCGGACAACATAAGCGGATTCGGACTGGAAAGTTTCTTGGCTGATGGACATGGCACTTCTCCTTGAAGATACGAATGGCAACGGCATATGAGGTACAGGCCGCGCGGATGGCTGCGTTCGCTTGGCGACAGGGGCGTCAGGCTTCTTCGGCTTCGGCCGTGCGCGCTTCAGTGCCCCAGATCACGTCGATACTTTCGTGGGCGACATCGGTGCGGCGATCGTGGGCACTGGCCCAGCAGGTGTTGAGAATGATCCGGGTGGTTTCCTGCTGGATGGGTGCAACGTGGTGCAAGGTGGTATCGGATTTGAGGAAGTACACATCGCCCTTGAGGTGGTGATAGGACTTGATGTCGTTGTTGAGGATGTACTGCCAGATCTGCGGGTTCTGTTTGTCCCATTCACTGTGCGGCACGCATTGCAGGACGCCACCGATCGCCGGGTCTTCAGGCGCTTCGATGATCCAGATCATGGTGTAGGGATAGTCGCCCCAATGCCAGCCGTGGGTATCGCCCGGGTGGCTGAGCTTGGTGATCAGGTACTGTTCCTGCTCCCAGCAGGACGCCAAGTCGTCACCGGCAATGTTACCGAGAAAGTTGCGCAGGGCCTTGGACTGGTACAACGCCGGAATCAAGGTTCCACCTTCGGCAATTTCCGGTTGGTTGACGTTATACATTTTGCGGTAGGTATTGCCGGTGGACGGAACGGTCACATCGCGACGCACCGAATACTCATCGAGCAACTCATGTACTTCTTCATGGACACTTTCCAATACCTTGCGCGGCAGAAAGCTGAAATCCTTGAAGTTGAAATAACCATCGCGACGAAATTCATTGCGAATCTTCTTCATTCGATTTTCATCGGACAGCATGGCTTGAAAGTGCCTTTCAAGTTGTTGCTCAAGTACATCCACGACCAGACTGGGTTTCTGATTTTCCATGATAGCTTCCTTTCTTTTTATTGAACGATCCAACTAATCCGCAAGTTTTTTCAGTTCAAGACTGATGAATAACGCTGGCAACCGGCCACTGACGGCGCTTCAAACTCAACAAAGGACCGGTCATCAAAGTGGTGACAATGGTCATCACCACCAACGCGGTAAACAGTTCGGCGCCGATGATGCCTAGGTCCAGGCCGATCTTGAGCACCACCAGCTCCATCAAGCCGCGGGTGTTCATCAAGGCCCCGAGGGTCAAGGCCATCGACCACGGGTAGGCCATCAACCGCGCGCTGAGGGCGCTGCCGACGACCTTGCCGACAATGGCCACCATCAGAATCACCGCCAGCACCGGCAAGCCCAGGCTGGAGAACGCAGAAGCGCTGGTGCTCAGGCCGGTCAGGGCGAAGAAACACGGCATCAGGATGATCAGCGAGACGTGCTCCAGGCGCTCAATGATCATCTCTAGCAACTGCTGCTCCCGTGGCAGACACAGCCCGAACAGGAACGCCCCGAACACCGCATGCACGCCGAGGGCATGGGTCAGGCTGCCGTAGATCAGCACCCCGGCCACCAACACGATCAGCACCTTGGGTTGGGCCAGGCGATCATCTGCGGACAGCCATTTGCGAAGCAGCGGTTTGAGCAACAGAAACGACACCGCGACCAGCAACAACAGCCCGATGATTCGCCCGCTGAGCACCAGCCAGCTA
The DNA here is from genome assembly GCF_001695625.1 of Pseudomonas defluvii. Classification (GTDB taxonomy): domain Bacteria; phylum Pseudomonadota; class Gammaproteobacteria; order Pseudomonadales; family Pseudomonadaceae; genus Aquipseudomonas; species Aquipseudomonas defluvii. Next base: position 2,242 of record NZ_MBPN01000069.1, on the reverse strand, counting down.
CTGTCGTGGCCGTTGACCATCGCCACCAGCGCAATCAGCAGCCAGGCGACCACGTCGGTCATGGCCGCCGCCACCAGGGCAATCGTCCCGACTTCACTATCGAGCAGGGCGCGCTCCTTGAGAATCCGCGCAAGCACCGGAAAAGCCGTGACCGAAAATACTGTACCGATGAACAGAGTGAAACCTAGCCGCGACACGCCCGGCAGCGCAAAGCGCTCGAACAGCCAAGGCGCAATCGCCATGCCCAGCGCAAACGGCAGAACAATGCTGAACCCGCCAATTACCAGGGCCTTGAGCCCGGTCTTGCTGCCTTTGGCGGGAAAGCGGAATTCAGCGCCGATGACGAAGGTAAACAGCAGCAGGCCAAGTTCGCTGAGGACTTTCAACTGACGGGTAGCGTCGGCATCAAACAGCTGTTGGTGAAAGCTCGGAAACAATTGCCCGAGGATGACCGGCCCCAGTACGAAACCGGCGATCATTTCACCTACCACCTGAGGTTGACCAAGACGTGCCAGCGCAGCGCCGAGCAACTTGGCGGTCAACATCACAAATAGAATCTGTACAAATAACATAGTCCCTTACCTCACAGCGTCCTGATTAACCCTTATAGAGCAATCGCTGTTTAACGAGCACCCACTGGTTACTGCCGAATTTCCGAAATTTATCAATCAGCTCTATTCTGGAAGTCCAGTCCCCAAGACAACTTAGCGCTTTAGCGGCGCAAACTAAATAGTAGGGAAACTTGAACCCGCTCATATAACAGATCGAGACAACTCGCACTTGCCGGATGGCCAAGTCAACCTGTTCATTGTAAGGACAAGTGGGCAATCATCTGTCGACGCATTCAAGTGGCCGCCGACAATGCGGCTGTCGCTTGGGTAAAGCGCTGCCGCCTGTTCATTCGGTGATTGTCCGGCAGTGATTGTAGGGGACTCAATCGGTCGGCTACAGTGCGGCATTCGACAATAAACGGTAAGTTTACGCCAAATGCACGACCACCCTGGAACTGTCGCCATCCTGGCCTATAAAGGCCTCTGCGTTTTCGAGTTTGGCATCGCGCTGGAGATCTTCGGCCTACCGCGCCCGGAACTCGATGTCCCTTGGTACAAATGCCAGATTGCTGCCGTCGACCCCGGCCCCATGTATGCGCTGGGCGGCATTCAAATCAGCGTCGATGCCGGGCTGGAGCTGCTTGACAGCGCCCAGACCGTTATTATTCCCGGCTGGCGCAGTCGCCACGAAGCCCCTCCCGAGGCTTTGTTGCAAGCGCTGCGCAATGCACACGCGCGGGGTGCCCGCTTGTTGTCGATCTGTTCCGGGGTGTTCGTCCTCGCCGCTACCGGTTTGCTCGATGGCAAAACGGTAACGACCCATTGGCAACTCTCCGATGAACTGGCCGCACGCTTTCCACTGATCAAGGTTGACCCGAACGTGCTGTATGTCGATTCGGGGCAACTGATTACCTCGGCGGGCAGCGCCGCCGGCATTGATGCCTGCCTGCACCTGATCGTCCGCGACTTCGGCACACACATCGCCAACTCGGTGGCCCGGCGCCTGGTCATGGCGCCCCAGCGCACCGGCGGCCAGTCACAATTCATCGTGACGCCGGTGAGCAAATCACCGCGCAACGAACTGACCCGCGTGCTGCAATGGGCCCGCGAACACCTGGACGAACCGCTGAGCGTCTGTGAGATGGCCAGCCAGGTGGCCATGAGCGAACGCACCTTCCTCAGGCGCTTTGTTGAAACCACCGGGTTATCGCCCAAGGCCTGGCTGCAACAGGAACGCCTGAGCCGCGCCCGGGATTTGCTAGAAAGCACCGACCAGAGCACCACCAGCATTGCGCAAGTGTGCGGCTATCGCTCGGTGGAAAGCTTTCGCAAGGCGTTTCGCAACACCGTCGGCCTGCCGCCCTCCACCTACCGTGAACGGTTCGGCAGTGGCGTGACCTGTGAGCAAGCGGCCTGGCTGGCGAGTTGCTGACTCATTGCAGTTGCGTGAACACCCGCTTGATACGGGTCAGTACACCTTCCTCCTGGAGCAAGGCTTCGCAGTAAGGTTTATTCGGACGATCCAACTCGATACCGACCCACAAGCCACGACCGCGCACTTCGCGAATCGCCGGTACGGCCAGCCCTTGCAGGCGCTTGACCAGGTGCGCGCCGAGCCGCGCACTGTTTTCCATCAGCCCCTCTTCGTATTGCACCTTCAGGGCTTCAAGGCCAATGGCCGCCACGTTGAG
>NZ_MBPN01000006.1 GCF_001695625.1 Pseudomonas defluvii | reverse complement strand
CCATTTGCTGTCATCCTTTCGAGGACGACAGCTTAAACTACCCCGTAGTCACTGTCTCAAAAGGTGGATCCACTATAGATGTTTCTCGGAATATCTTCGTGGGTGTGATTTCAGCGCTTGTGCTCGGCAAGCCGATCGGAATCTTTCTTGCGAGCTTCGCCCTCGTAAAACTCAACGTCTGCCAGTTGCCTGAGGGTGTGACATGGAGTGGTATCGGACTTGTGGGATTGCTGGCCGGTATAGGGTTTACGATGTCCATCTTTATTTCATCGTTGGCGTTTTCTGATCCGGCATTACTGTCTTCGGCAAAACTTAGTGTTCTTGCTGCTTCAGCCGTGGCTGCAATTTTCGGATTGATCTGGGGGAAGATAAAGTTCTGATGGCGTGCTCTCGAATCAACCTCCTATCCACTCCCCTGTAGCTCAAAATAACGTTCATCGGTTGCTAATCGGGGCGGTGATGCTCCTCCCGAATGCCGAATTAATGGCCACCGACGGGTTAGGCGATGAGCCACTGCCGGTGGTAGTCACCGATACACGCCAACGCGCCCCGGCTGCGGCCACCAGCAATGCGTGCTTGGCCGCAATCTGGCCTTACTGCATTGCCGGACGATACTGCAGGGCTTCGGCCAGGTGCGCGCGGCTGATCTGCTCGGCCTGCTCCAGGTCCGCGAGGGTGCGCGCCACTTTGAGCAAGCGGTGGGCCGAGCGTAATGACAAGGTCAGGCGTTCGCAGGCGCTTTCCAGCCAGCGTTCGTCGGTGGTGGATAACGGGCAATGCATGCGCAGGCCGGGCAGGTCGAGGAAGGCATTGGCGCAGCCTTGGCGTTGTTGCTGCAGCGCGCGGGCTGCGGCGACCTGGGCGGCAGCGTTGGCGCTGTTGTCGTCACTGTGGGTGGTTGGGGCCAGCGCCGTAGCTTCGCGGGCAACAGTCAGGTGCAGGTCAATACGGTCCAGCAGCGGGCCGGAGAGTTTGTTGCGGTAACGCTGGACCTGCTCGCTGCTGCAGCGGCAGCGCCCGTTCGGGTCGCCCAGGTAGCCGCAGGGGCAGGGGTTCATCGCCGCCACCAGTTGGAAGCGCGCCGGGAAACGGATTTTGTCACGAGCCCGGGCGATCACGATTTCGCCCGATTCCAGGGGTTCGCGCAGCACCTCAAGTACACGCCGCTCGAACTCCGGCAGTTCATCGAGAAACAGCACGCCATGATGGGCCAGGGTAATTTCACCGGGTTGCGGTCGGCTGCCACCGCCCACCAGTGCCGCCCCCGAGGCCGAGTGATGTGGGTGGCGAAACGGGCGCTGAGGCCAGCTGTTCAGCGGTACCGGGCTGGCCACCGACTGGATCGCCGCTACCTCCAGCGCTTCCCGCTCGTCCAGTGGTGGCAACAGGCCGGGCAAGCGGCTGGCGAGGAGCGTCTTGCCAGTGCCGGGCGGGCCGCTGAACAACAGGTTATGCGCCCCGGCTGCGGCTACCAGCAATGCGCGTTTGGCGGCAATCTGGCCTTGCACTTCACTCAGGTCGGGGTAGGGCCGGCTTTGCAGGATCAGGCCGTTGGCGCGGTAAGGCGAGAGTGGCTCCTGAGCGTTGAAATGCCCGACCAGTTCCAGCAGGTGTTCGACGGCGAATACGGTGAGCCCGGAGGCCATGCAGGCTTCTTCGGCATTTTCCTTCGGCACCACCAGCGCCCGTCCGGCATCGCGTGCGGCCAGCGCTGCTGGCAACACACCCTGCACCGGGCGAATCGCCCCGGACAGCGCCAGTTCGCCAAGGCATTCAACGTCATGTAGCGCCATGATGGGGATCTGCCCGTTGGCAGCAAGAATGCCCAGCGCGATGGCCAGGTCGAAGCGTCCGCCATCCTTGGGCAGGTCGGCAGGGGCGAGGTTGAGCGTGATTCGTCGGGCGGGAAACTCCAGGCTGGAGTTGAGTATCGCACTGCGTACCCGGTCTTTGCTTTCCTTGACCGTGGCTTCGGGTAGCCCAACCAGGGTGAGCGTGGGCAGGCCGTTGGCCAGGTGCGCCTCGACGGTAACGGCCGGGGCCAGCACGCCAACCTGGGCGCGGCTGTGAACGATAGCAAGAGACATGTTCGCTCCATGATCAGTACGGGGCCGCGTCCTGCGGCTAAGGCAAGGATAGTGGGGCAGGGCAGGGATGCTGGAGGGAGAGTGATGCTGGAGATTGCGAGGCAGGTAGCAGGTCACGTCTGATACTGGCCCCGAAAAACAAAGAAGGCCGTGCATTGCTGCAAGGCCTTCGTTTTTTAAGCGTACCAAGGCGCTACTTTTTGTGTAGCTCCCACGCATCAGCAAACGGTGCCGTGCCTTTGTCGTATGGCTTGAACAGGGTCATGTAGAGCAAGCCGAAGACGATCACGACGGCGGCGGTCAGCAAGATGCCGTAGTTGCTGTACCAAGGCGCCTCCGGGGTACGCGGCCACGACATGTTGGCGACCGCCAGCAAGCCGTAGACCAGCGCCAGGATGTTCACGATCCAGCCCCAACCGCCAAGGGTGAATTGACCTGCTGGTTTCCAGCCGCGGATTCGAGCGAACAGCGCTCCGCCCACGATCATCTGGAAGGACAGGTAAATGCCAATGGCTGCGAAGCTGACGACGATCGCGATGGCGTTCTCCAGGAAGAAGCCTGCGCAGACGATGAATGCCGGGATCACACCGCAGGTGATCAGTGCAGCCGTTGGCACACGTGTCGTCGGCGAAAGACGCTTGAGTACATTGCTGCCCATGACCATCTCGTCCCGTGCAAAGGAGTAGAGCAACCGGCTGGCGGCAGCCTGCAAGCTCAGTACGCACGACACGAAGGAGATGGTGATGACCGCCGTCACGACGCGCCATCCGGTTGGTCCGAACGCATTGGCCATGATGGTGGACATCGGGTCTTTGTCATCGCCGGAGAGCACTTTGGCGATGTCCGGGACCGCCAGAATCAGTGCCAGTGCCGCAAAAATCGCGGCACCACCACCAATGTAGATGGTCATGCGCATGGCCTTGGGAATGCGTTTGCTCGGGTTGGGGGTTTCTTCCGCGACGTCGCCGCACGCTTCAAAGCCGTAGTAGAGGAACATGCCTGCCAGCGATGCAGTCAGGAATGCGGGCCAGTAGCTGCCGTCGATGCTGATGTCGAAGGTATTGAACAGCACCGAGAACGGCTGGTGACGCTCGAAGATCAGCAGGTAGCCACCGATGACAATGGCGCCCAGCAGTTCGCAGATAAAGCCGAACATGGCCACTTTTGCCAAGAGGCTGGTCCCGCTCAGGTTCAGCACGGTGGCCATTGCGGTGAGCGCCAGTGCGATCAGGGTGTTGGTCACCGGGCTGGGCTCGAAGCCCAGCATGGCGGCTATGTAGGGCCCTGCGCCCAGCGATACGGCAGCAATGGTCACGCACAATGAGACGGAATAGATCCAGCCCACCATCCAGGCCCAGCGCTTGCCCACCAGGCGACGCGCCCACGGATAAACGCCACCGGAGATCGGGAATTGCGAAACGACTTCGCAGAAGATCAGGCACACCAGCATTTGCCCGAGACCGACCAGTAAGTACGACCAGAACATTGGCGGCCCACCCGCCGCCAAACACAGGCCGAACAGCGTATAGACGCCGACCACCGGGGAGAGGTAGGTGAAGCCCAGGGCAAAGTTTTCCCAGAGGCTCATGCTTCTTTCAAAGTTGGACGTGTAGCCAAGCGCCCTTAACTGGGCGGCATCGCTATCAGCCATGGAAAATTCAGAGCTGTTCATGTTGTTGTCCTGAAAAGTGTGTCCTGCCGGCTGTTTTTGCTGTTGTCTTGCTGCCTTACAACTTGATCCAGGTGGCCTTCAGTTCGGTGTACTTGTCGAAGGCATGCAGTGACTTGTCACGGCCATTGCCCGACTGTTTGAAACCACCGAAGGGCGCGGTCATATCGCCGCCGTCGTATTGGTTGATCCAGACGCTACCGGCGCGCAAGGCCTTGGCGGTCAGGTGGGCTTTGGAGATATCGGCGGTCCAGATGGCCGCGGCCAGGCCGTACGGGGTGTCATTGGCGATCCGGATGGCATCGTCGACGTTGTCGAAGGCGATCACCGACAGCACGGGGCCAAAGATCTCTTCCTGAGCGATCTTCATGGCGTTGCTGACGCCGTCGAAGATGGTCGGTTCAACGTAGGTACCACCGGTTTCCTGCAAGATGCGCTTGCCGCCGGCTACCAGTTTGGCGCCCTCGGTATGGCCCGACTCGATGTACGAGAGCACGGTGTTCATCTGCTGGGTGTCGACCAGCGCGCCAACGGTGGTCGCCGGGTCCAGTGGGTTGCCTGGCTTCCAGTACTGGAGGGCCTCGATCACCCGTGGCAGGAAGGCGTCCTTGATCGAACGTTCTACCAGCAGGCGCGAGCCGGCGGTGCACACTTCGCCTTGGTTGAAGGCGATGGCCGCGGCAGCAGACTCGGCAGCGGCTTGCAGGTCCGGGGTATCGGCGAAGACGATGTTCGGGCTTTTGCCGCCGGCTTCGAGCCAGACGCGTTTCATGTTGGATTCGCCAGCATAGATCATCAGTTGCTTGGCGATTTTGGTTGAGCCGGTGAACACCAGTGTGTCGACGTCCATGTGCAGGGCCAGCGCCTTGCCGACGGTGTGGCCGAAGCCTGGTAATACGTTCAGCACGCCCGCCGGAATGCCTGCGTCAATCGCCAGCTGGGCAATGCGAATGGCGGTCAGCGGTGATTTTTCCGAGGGTTTGAGGATTACCGAGTTGCCGGTGGCCAAGGCCGGGCCCAGTTTCCAGCAGGCCATCATCAACGGGAAGTTCCACGGCACGATGGCGACCACGACACCGACCGGTTCGCGTGTTACCAGGCCCAATTGATCATGGGGGGTTGCCGCCACTTCGTCGTAGATCTTGTCGATCGCTTCGCCGCTCCAGCTCAGCGCTTGCGCTGCTTGCGGCACATCGACCGCCAGTGAGTCGCTGATCGGCTTGCCCATGTCCAGGGTTTCCAACAGCGCCAACTCGTCGGCGTTGGCCATCAGCAGGTCGGCGAAGCGCACCATGATCTGCTTCCTGTCCGCTGGCGCCATGCGCGACCAGACGCCAGAATTGAACGTGGCGCGAGCAACGCTGACAGCATGGTCGGCGTCGGCGGCCGTGCAACTGGCGACTTTGGTCAGCAGTCGACCGTCGACCGGGCTCAGGCAGTCAAACGTTCCGCCTTCGATCGCGTGGGTGTATTCCCCACCGACAAAGGCCCGCCCTTCTATCTTCAGTTCTCGTGCCCGGGTTTCCCATGTGCTTAGCGTTGGATTCGTCATGATCTGCCATTCCTCTGTGTCGATGCCAATGGCCCCTCAGCGCTATCGGTGAGTCGCGGAGCCGGGCTGCCTAGTAAACATTTAAAACCATATCTTATGAATTTGAGCCTGCCAATTGACCTGTCGTTTTTGCCTAAAAACGACATTTGAGCGACTGATTTTTGTTTGGCTTGTGCATTCCTGTTGAGTTTTTAAGCCGATATGGCTAAAAGAAAACTGGTTTCATATTTTTAGTGGCGAGTAGATGACTCAACTGAACAAAGTGAACCGCCTGTCCCTGTTGCAAGTCAGCCAGGAGGGCAAGCCCGAGGAAGTGGCTCGCCGACTGATCGAGGTCATTGAGCTGGGGCTGATTGGCGAGGGTGAGCAGTTGCCCAGTGAGAGTGAGCTGGCGACGCGCTTCGGCGTGGCGACCGTGACATTGCGCGACGCGTTGGCGATTTTGCGTCAGCGGGGTGTTGTTGCAACCAAGCGCGGCAGAAACGGCGGCAGTTTCGTCTGTGCCCCTGTGGAGGTTTCCGATGACTTCCTCAAGGCCAGGCTCAGTGCGATGAGTTCGCTGGAGCTCCGCGACCTGTGCGACGAGCAGATCGCTATTTCGGCTACTGCCGCAGGCTTGGCGGCCAGCCGATCTACCAGTGCCCAGCATCAAAGGCTGGAGCATTTCGTGACGGCGCTCCAAGAGGCCACGACCCGAAGCGAGCTTCGCCGGGCGGATGCACGATTTCATATCGAGGTTGCGGTTGCTGCGCAGTCGGTGCGATTGACGCACGCAGAAATGCGCCTTCAGTCCCAAATGGGCGAGTTGCTATGGATCTCTATTGCGGACGCTCACAAGAGTACGGTCATTGCGGAGCACCGGGCGATCCTGCAGGCCGTGATGGCCGGTGAGTCTAATCTGGCCAGTGCGCTGACAGAGGCTCATGTCAAAGAGGGCATAAAATGCCTGATGGATTTGCGCTACGCACTGCTTGAGCTGCAAGAGGCTACATCACCATGATCACAGTCGAACAAAACGAAGAGCTTCATCAGTGTGCCCAGCGATTGGAAGCGATCTTCTGCACCCTGTTCGAGCAATTGAACACCTTGGCCGGGGAAGTGGTAACGGTCTGGGAAGCGCTGGATGCCGAAGGCCGGAAGCCGACCTCCAAAGACCTCGCTTTTCTTCAGGCGACCATTGAAGCGCGGCTGTTGGCAAACGACAGCTATATCCACGGGACGGGGGTGGTGCTGGAACCGGGTGAGCTTGCGGACCAAGAATTGTTTCTTGAGTGGTTTTACCGCCCTTCCAGCGGCAAAGTCGCCCCGATGATGCTGAACTTCAATCGTCAAAGCGAGAGCTTCTACAACTATCAGGGCATGCCTTGGTTTACGCGTCCTAAACTGACGGGTGAAGCGTCGGTCGAGGGGCCATTCGTGGACCTGTACGGTACAGAGCTTTACATACTGGCCTTCTCCGTTCCGATTGTTGCCAAGGGGCATTTTGTCGGCGTTGCCGCAGCGGATATCGCCCTGCACGAATTCGATCAGTTGCTCACTCGTTGCCTGCTACGGATGAAGAACGAGGCGTTCATCATCAATGCTGAGGGCCGAATCGTTGCCGCCAATTCGGCCAACTGGTTCGTGGGGAACATTGCTAGCCGCCCTGCAGCCGCCAACGTGCGAAAGCTTGAACCGTTATCGATCGAGTGGTCATTGGTTGAACTGCCAACGCCGCGATAGGCCGTGGCCTACCCTTAACGCACCACTGACACCTGTTTCCGTTTCTACCACAACAGCAACAATCGAAGAGGAAATACCATGCGTCGACTGTCGATACGTCTCGTTAGCCTCCTTTGCATGCTCTTGTTCGCCCAGTTGTCGATTGCAGCGGAAAAACAGAGCACCCGGAGCATCATCGATGCTTACATGAGTGCCTGGAACAAGCATGACCCCAATGCGGCGGCGCAGTACTTTGCTGAAAACGGGGAGTTTCTGGATGCGTCCGTAGGGATCCCTCAAGTCGGCCGGGAAACGGCCCGGGATAAAGTCATCAAGCTGTTTATCGATGCCGTGCCGGATTTGAAGTGGCAAATGGTTGGCGAGCCGATCATTGAAGGCGACAACATTGCCTTTGAATGGCAGTTCGATGGCCATAACACCGGTGCCTGGGCACCTGAAACCCCTGCGACCAACAAGCCGTTGAGTTTCAAAGGGGTCAGCTTCATCCGCCTGAAGGATGGCAAGATCGCGACGCAGCATGATTACTACGATGCGTTGTCGTTCAACAAACAGTTGGGCTGGTAAGCGGGCCGCGAGCGGGGCTGGTCAGCCCCGTTCGCTGTTTTCTGCCAGACGTTTCTGAACAAGATTGGCGGGTCGTTGCTCTGTTGCGCCGGCTTTTTCTGCGCTAGGTCGAGACTTTGTCTACATAGGCAGCCATGAACCAGTCCGGCATTTCTTCTGTTCGGAACTGTAAAGCTGTTCCGTCTGTAATCTCGGCAAGTAACACCAGATCAGGGCCCGAGTTGTCGAAAATATAGGCACGATTTGCTGCGGCTATTGCTGATGGCAGCAGATCCAGGCTGCGTGAGTAGCGCTGGATGATTTTGTCCCTTGGAACGTTATGGCCACCGGAGTCTACGCGGATCTTGACCCGGTTAATATTGATGTACGGGTCTTCTGTGGCCACAAAGTAAAGGTAGGTTCTATACCCTAGTGCTTTTGCCTTCAGCATGAACTCGATTTTGTCCTTTGAGGACATCACGGTCTCGAATGTAAACGAGAGGCATGCCTGAAGGAGTTTGTTTCTGATGAAGTCGGACGCCACGGAGGCAAAGTAGGAGTTTATCTGAACAGACCGAAAGTCCAGGCAGTTGTTACTGAAGGTAAGTTTGCTGGCCTGTTCGGTCAGATTGGCGTTCAGGATCAGTCGATGATTCAGAAAAAAATCCAGAACCTCAGATGGTTCGACCTCTAGCTGAAAGTCACTAAATGACAGGAGGCCACTTTCGTTTGCCGTCTTCTCGATTTCGTCAGGATTGATGTAGATCCCAATCAGATGATGCGGAATCGCGCTCTTCATGGTGCTTTTTCCGGAACCGTTGGGGCCGGCAAAGACACGCAGACGAGGGATTTTCATGAAACCCGGCGCACGTTAATTACAGATCCAACGCTCACTTTATGTTTGGGCTTGGTTGAGCAGATCACTTTTCGATCACCGTCCGCAGAGGTCTCGACGATCATGCCGTCCACTACCTCAGCCACAGCACGACCCGAACCCAAAGCATTGATATAGGCAGAGCTGATAGCACCCGCAGCCATACCTGGGATCTTGTCCTCAAGGCAGTTCAGGAGGTCTTCATTCAATGCTTTGTCGGCTTTCATGTCTGCTCCGTATGGTCAGGGCGTGTGCTCTGCTCATCATCTTAGCCCCGCGTCTCAGGCTTTGACAGCATGGCTCTGTATAGACTGCCACTCGCTGTCAGACGCTTCTGAAGCATGCCCTATCCGGGGGTGTTGTTATGTTGCGCTCGCCTTCTGCGCTGGTGAATGGATGGCTGGGGTTACTGGGGGTGTCGCGCAGTCGCCGGCAAGGCACCTCACACCTGTAGGTGTCGGCCTTGCTGGCGATTAGCTGCTGCGCGTGAGTGATTACTGCTCGGTGGCGGTTTCAACCGGCGGGGTCATCCGCGCTTCCAGTTCCAGCACTTTGGCTTCCAGCGCCTCCAGGCGGGCGCGGGTACGGGCCAGTACCACCATCTGGCTGTCGAACTCTTCGCGGCTGACCAGTTCAAGCTTGCTGAAACCGCTTTGCAGCAGCGCCTTGAACTGGCTTTCCAGTTCACTGCGAGGCTGCGAGGTGTCGCTGCTGAAAAGGCGCGAGGCCTGGTCGCTCAGGGCATCGAGAAAGGCTTTGGGCGCGAGCATGGGCAGTATCCAGAAAATTCCACAAGGCCGGCAGTGTATCACGCAAGGAAACCGGGCTCGCATTGCACACTTTTTGCGCATCGCGGCGCAATGCCGCGCACCGTCGTTGTGCGTCCGAACCTTGCTGGCGAATGGCCAAACTGACCGGGTTGCCGTAAGTCGTTGTAATTGGTGAATTTGTCGGACATGGCAAGGTTTCTGCTTAGACCACTGTGACCCATGCACCGATGCTGTCGCTGTGACGATGCAGTGCGCAAATGGAGCGAAGGACGTGTTTCGTAAGACGTGGTTTGTGGCGTCGGCTTGAGGATGAGTGGTCGACGACGCGTTACAAAGCCAAGCGCTGCGCTTAGACTTGAGTCGGGTTTGTTTTCCTGGGGCAAGTCCACCAATTCGGGAGAAAGTTTCATGAAGCTAGTCACTGCCATCATCAAGCCGTTCAAATTGGACGACGTGCGCGAGTCGTTGTCTGAAATCGGCGTGCAGGGCATTACCGTTACCGAAGTCAAAGGTTTCGGTCGGCAGAAAGGCCACACCGAGCTGTATCGCGGTGCGGAGTATGTGGTCGATTTCCTGCCCAAAGTGAAGATTGATGTCGCCATTGACGACAAGGATCTGGACCGGGTCATCGAAGCCATCACCAAGGCGGCCAATACCGGCAAGATCGGTGACGGCAAGATCTTTGTGGTGAATCTGGAACAGGCTATCCGTATTCGTACCGGCGAAACCGATACCGACGCGATCTAACAAAAAGCCGCCCCAAACCCAACGCCCCAGGAGATAACATCATGACTCTGCGTCAGTTCGCAGGGCTAGGAGCCCTTTTGTCCCTCGTAATGCCTGGCCTGGCCCTGGCAGAGGACGCAGCACCTGTGCTCAACTCCGGCGATACCGCCTGGATGTTGACCTCTACAGCCTTGGTGCTGTTCATGACCATCCCCGGCCTGGCGCTGTTTTACGGCGGCATGGTGCGGTCCAAGAACGTCCTGTCGGTGATGATGCAGTGTTTCGCGATCACTGGCCTGATCAGCATTCTCTGGGTCGTTTATGGCTACAGCATGGCGTTCGATACCACCGGTATGGAACAGGGCGTAGTCAACTTCAATTCTTTCGTCGGCGGCATGTCCAAGGCGTTCCTCGCCGGTGTGACGCCATCGAGCCTCACCTCCGCGACGGCGTTGTTTCCGGAAGCCGTGTTCATCACCTTCCAGATGACCTTCGCGATCATTACGCCGGCTCTTATTGTCGGTGCCTTTGCCGAGCGCATGAAGTTTTCGGCCATGCTGATCTTCATGGCCATCTGGTTCACCGTGGTCTATGCGCCGATTGCGCACATGGTCTGGAGTGGCAGCGGCGGCCTGATGTGGGACTGGGGCGTGCTGGACTTCGCGGGCGGCACCGTGGTGCATATCAACGCCGGTATCGCCGGCCTGGTGGCTTGCCTGGTGCTGGGCAAGCGTAAAGGCTTCCCGATCACCCCAATGGCGCCCCATAACCTGGGTTACACCCTGATGGGTGCGGCCATGCTCTGGGTCGGCTGGTTCGGCTTCAACGCCGGCTCTGCCGCCGCCGCCAATGGCACCGCCGGTATGGCCATGCTGGTCACCCAGATTGCCACCGCCGCCGCTGCGCTGGGCTGGATGCTTGCCGAGTGGCTGACACACGGTAAACCAAGCGCTCTGGGTATCGCTTCGGGTGTGGTTGCAGGCTTGGTAGCCATTACCCCGGCCGCTGGCACCGTAGGCCCGATGGGGGCGCTGGTGATCGGCCTGGTGGCTTCGGTGATCTGCTTCTTCTGCGCTACCAGCCTCAAGCGCAAACTGGGCTATGACGACTCGCTGGATGCCTTCGGTGTACACGGTATCGGCGGTATTGTCGGCGCGCTCCTGACCGGTGTTTTTGCCGCGCCTTCCCTGGGTGGTTTCGGCACTGTTGAGGACATTGCTGCGCAAGTCTGGATTCAGGCCAAGGGCGTTGGCTTTACCGTGATTTACACCGCAATCGCCACCTACGTGATCCTCAAGGTTCTGGACCTGGTCATGGGTCTGCGGGTCAACGAAGAAGAAGAGTCGGTCGGCCTCGACCTGGCTCAGCACAACGAGCGTGGTTACGCACTGTAATCGCCAGAAAAAAACTGCCCGGTTCGCCGGGCATTTTTTTGCCTGCGATTTGAGCCGGAAATTACACGCAAACGGTTTCCTCAAATACTTGCGCAGGTACTGCCCTGAAGCGTTTGCCCTTAAGCACAAGACTTACAGGCAACAAGGATATTTAGACACTTTGTTTTTTCCCACAGCACGCTAGAATGCGCGCCGAAGGGTGCTTATCAGTGGTCCGCACACTTCGGTACCCTTTGCTAGGCTTGTCAATGGGCATGCCCATGACGCCAGGGTGGGCCGGCTCGGTGTCGCCGGTGGCTCTTTACTTTTTGTCGGGCTCGGTGTGTGTCGGGCTCGCATGGCGCTTGCCGGTAGGGCGAGCGTTGCAGGTGATGGGGCTTCATCACCTTTGAATTTTGCCCGGCGGCTGCGCTATTTGCGCCGCGGGTCCATAACTAATGTGCTTTTCGCAAGTCATGAGGTAGAACATGAGCGACGACGATCTGGAAAATGATGACCTCGAAGTAGGCGACGAAGACGAAGGCGACGAAGGCCTGGAAGCCGCTGCCGAAGACGTGGCAGACGACAGTGACGACAGTCCCGTACCGGTCGCCAAAGGCAAATCCAAGGCGGCTGTCTCGGTTGACGAGATGCCAAGCATGGAAGCCAAGCAGAAAGAGCGTGATGCCTTGGCCAAGGCCATGGAAGAGTTCCTGGCTCGCGGTGGCAAGGTGCAGGAAGTTGAGCCGAATGTGGTCGCTGACCCGCCCAAGAAGCCGGACAACAAATACGGTAGCCGCCCTATCTGAGTGGTTGTCGTAACAAAAAGCCCGCTGTCGCTGCGGGCTTTTTTGTGTGCGCTGTTTTAGCGCCAGCGGGACAGGATTTCAGGAAGCTGCGACAGGCGCTGAATTTCGGCATCCGGGTGTTGTTCGGCCTCCCAGGTCTTGCCTTGAGGGTTGAACCAGATCGCCCGCAGGCCTGCTTGTTGGGCGCCCGCGATGTCGTCGCCGGGGTGATCGCCAATATGTACCGCCGCACTGGCTTCTACCTGGCCACGGCGAAGGGCTTCCTGGAAGGGCTGCGGGTCGGGTTTGCCGATGCCCAGGTCTTCTGCGCACAAGGTGAACTTGAAATAGTCAGCCAGCCCCAGGCGGCGCACATCGGCGTTGCCGTTGGTGACGACGCCCAAGCTGTAGTGACGGCAGAGCAATTCCAGTACCGGCTGCACTTCCGGGAAAATGTCGATCTGATGGCGGGCATGTAGGAAGACTTCAAAGCCCTCGTTGGCCAGCTCCCGGGCGTGCGCCTCACTGTAGCCAACCTCTTCCAGTGCATGGAACAGCACCCGACGCCGTAGTGCGCTGATGCGGTGCTTGAGCCCCGGTTCGGCCTGTACCAGGCGCTCGCGAATGGCATACAGGTGCTCGACCGGCACGGGGCCCAGGTTGGGGGCATTGGCCGCCAGCCAGTCTCGCAGTACGGCTTCGGCGCTGACAATAACCGGGGCGGTGTCCCACAGGGTGTCGTCCAGGTCGAAGGTGATCAGCTCGATACTCATGTGTCGCTGTCCTTACTGCGCTTGGCCCGTGGATGGGCGCTGTCGTAAACCGCAGCCAAGTGTTGGAAGTCCAGGTGAGTGTAGATCTGCGTGGTGGCGATGTCGGCATGGCCGAGCATTTCCTGGACGGCGCGCAGGTCTTGGGAGGACTCCAGCAGGTGGCTGGCAAAAGAGTGCCGTAACATGTGTGGGTGTAGGTTTTGCCCCAGCTCCCTTACGCCGGCGGCCTGTACCCGCAGTTGGATCGCCCGACGGCCAAGGCGACGGCCCTGGCGGGTGACAAACACCGCGCCATCTTCAGGCGCGCTCATGCCGCGCAATTTGAACCACTGTTGCAGGGCCTCGCGGGCTTTGCGGCCCACCGGCAGTACGCGGGTCTTGCTGCCTTTGCCATGCACCTGTACCAGGCCTGCGGCGAGGTCCAGTTGCTCCATGTTCAGGCTGGTCAGCTCCGACAGGCGCAGCCCGGAGGAGTAGAACAACTCCAGGATGGCCTGATCGCGCCGGCCGATGAAGTCGTCTTCAACGGCTCCGTCGAGCAATTGCAGGGCGCGGTCGGTGTCCAGGGTCTTGGGCAGGCGCCGCTCGCCTTTGGGGGCCGACAGACCGGTGGCCGGGTCGTGGCTGCATAACCCTTCACGGTTGAGGTAGCGATAGAAACCGCGCACGGCCGAGAGCATGCGGGCCAGGCTACGTGAGGACTGCCCGTGTTGATGCTGACGGGCAACGAACTGACGCAGCTGTTGGATCTGCAGGTCGTTCCAGCTGTTGATGCCGGCCTTGGCGCAGTACGCCAGGACATTGTCGAGGTCGCTCCGGTAGGCCAGTTGGGTATGCGGTGACACCTGACGTTCGTTACGCAGGTATGCACAGAACGCGTCCAACTGGCGTTGCATGGTTAGCGCACCGAACGCAGGGTTTGCGTGAAGCGTGGAACGACACGGCCCAGGACTTCGGCAATGTAGCCCAGGAACAGGGTGCCGACACTGCTCTTGTAGTGCTGCGGATCTCGGCTGCCGATCGCCAGCACGCCATGCAGGCCCTGATGGTTGAGTACGGCGACGGCGCTGGAGCCGACTTCTTTACGCTGCTCTTCACCGAACAGGAAGTCCAGCTCATGGTCGCGCAGCGAGCCGCTGACGGTCTTGCCGCCGCAGAGCAAGCTGCCAATGGCTTGTTGGGCCTCGGTACTGTTGACCCAGCGGCCCACCGAAGTGGCGTTGTCACTGAACAGTATGAGACTGACAAACGGCACCTTGAACTCCTGGCGCAGGCTGTCTTCGACGGCCATGACCACTTCCTCGAGGCTGTTGGCATCGAGCAGGTCGAGGATCAAGCGGCGGGTCTTGTCGAACAGGCGGTCATTGTCGCGGGCGACGTCCATCAGCTGTGACAGGCGATGGCGCATCTCGATGTTGCGATCACGCAGGAGCTTGAGCTGGCGCTCGACCAGCGAGACGCTATCGCCACGCTGGTGAGGGACGTGCAGTTCCACCAGCAGTTCATCATGCTCGGTGAAAAATGCCGGGTTGGCGCGCAAGTAGGCGGCCACGGCCTCGGCCCCAAGGGCCGGTGTCATGCCCTGATCACTCGGGGCGGGGTGTTCGACGGGGGCCTGGGGCTGATCGGTCATGGCTGATACTCACTCATAGACGAACCTGTCCTTCGAAAACGCGCACGGCCGGCCCGGTCATCATCACCGGGTGGCCAGGTCCTGCCCATTCAATCGACAGGCGCCCGCCTGGCAGGTCGATAAGCAGGGGTGAATCCATCCAGCCTTGGCTGATCGCGGCCACTGCAGCAGCGCAGGCGCCGGTACCGCAGGCCTGGGTTTCCCCGGCGCCACGTTCCCAGACCCGCAGTTGTGCGCGGTGCCGATCAATGACCTGGATAAAGCCGACATTCACACGTTGCGGGAAGCGTGGGTGGTGTTCGATCTTCGGCCCCAGGGTATGTACCGGTGCCTGGTTGATGTCATCGACACGCAGCACGGCGTGCGGGTTGCCCATGGAGACGGCGGCCATTTCGACCTGCTGGCCGTCCACATCCACCGAATAGCTCAGGGCTTGTTCGGGGGCCTGGAACGGAATATCGGCCGGGACCAGCCGTGGTGGGCCCATGTCGACACAGATCTGCCCATCGCTACGGACATTGAGCTCAATGACGCCGCTACGGGTTTCGACGCGGATCTGTTTCTTGGCGGTCAGGCGTTTGTCCAGCACGAAGCGGGCGAAGCAACGTGCACCGTTACCGCACTGTTCTACTTCGGAGCCGTCGGCGTTGAAGATCCGGTAGCGAAAGTCCACGTCCGGATTGCTCGGTGCTTCGACGATCAGTAACTGATCGAAGCCGATACCGGTATGCCGGTCGCCCCATTGCTTGGCGTGCTTGGGCAGAATGTGTGCATGCTGGCTGACCAGGTCGAGGACCATGAAGTCATTGCCCAGGCCATGCATTTTGGTAAAACGCAGCAGCATGGGGTTACTCCGGCAACTGGCTTTCGCCTGCGAACAGTTCGGCTACGGTCTCGCGACGACGCACTTCAAAGGCCTTGTCGCCATCGACCAGAACTTCGGCGCAGCGGCCACGGGTGTTGTAGTTCGAGCTCATTACAAAGCCATAGGCACCCGCTGAATGCACAGCCAGCAGGTCGCCCTCGGCCAGGTTCAGTTGACGCGCTTTGGCCAGGAAGTCGCCGGTTTCGCAGATCGGTCCGACCACGTCATAGGTGCGTGGCTCGCCCGCACGCGGCTGCACGGCCGTCACGTCCATCCAGGCTTGATACAGAGCTGGGCGGATCAGGTCGTTCATCGCCGCATCGACGATGGCGAAATCCTTGTGTTCCGTGTGCTTGAGATACTCGACACGGGTCAGCAGCACGCCGGCATTGGCGACGATGTAACGACCCGGCTCGAAGACCAGGGTCAGGTCACGTTCGCCGACACGCTCGCGTACGGCCTTGATGTAGTCGGCAATAAGCGGTGGCTGTTCGTCGTTGTAACGCACACCAACACCACCACCCAGGTCCAGGTGACGCAGGTGGATGCCACATTCGGCCAGGCGGTCGATCAGCGCCAGCAGGCGGTCGAGTGCGTCGAGGAACGGGGCGAGGGTGGTCAGCTGCGAACCGATATGGCAGTCGACACCCACCACTTCCAGGTTCGGCAGTTGAGCTGCGCGCAGATAGACGGCCTCGGCATCGGCGATGGCAATGCCGAACTTGTTCTCTTTCAGCCCGGTGGAAATGTACGGGTGGGTACCGGCATCGACGTCAGGGTTGACCCGCAGCGAAATCGGCGCGCGTACGCCCATCTCGGCGGCGATGACCTGCAGGCGTTCCAGTTCGTCAGTGGACTCGACGTTGAAGCAGTGTACGCCGACTTCCAGGGCCCGACGCATGTCTTCACGGGTCTTGCCGACGCCGGAGAACACCACGCGGTCGGCGCGTCCGCCAGCGGCCAGGACGCGTTCCAGCTCACCGCCGGAGACGATGTCGAAGCCTGCGCCCAAGCGGGCGAGCACGTTCAGCACGGCCAGGTTGGAGTTCGCCTTGACTGCAAAGCAGACCAGGTGCGATACGCCTTCCAGGGCATCGGTATAGCTGCGGTAGCGCTCTTCGATATGGGCGCGCGAGTAAACGTACGTCGGCGTTGCGAAGCGCGCGGCGATGGCTGACAGCGCTACGTCTTCCGCGAACAGTTCACCTTCGCGGTAGCTGAAAGCGTCCATGGGATTCCCTTATTGGTGCTGGTGCGATTGCGATTTTTTGCCATCTTTGCTGTCGTCAGGCAGGTACAGAGGACCCTTTTGACCACAGGCGGAGACGAGGCAGGCAACCGCGACGAGCGCCGCGAGGGAGGAGATCAGGCGCTTCATGGCGAAATCCTTTGAAATAAGCAGTATTGCGCCCGAGTATACCGAGCGCCCAGCGCCTTGCCTATGTGGCTTGCCCGCCATCGGACAGGGGCGGTGGTCGGTATCCTTTGCATTCGTCGCGCTGGCCTCGTATCGTGCCCGGCTTGCGCGTGAGCAGAAAATTTCGAGGTTCTTGCAATGAGTTTGAGCGAAGCACGTTTTCATGACCTGGTCGATGCCACCCAGCAGGCGCTGGAAGACCTGTTCGACGAAAGCGGCCTGGACCTGGACATGGAAAATTCGGCCGGTGTCCTGACCATCAAGTTCGATAATGGCAGCCAGTTGATCTTCAGCCGGCAGGAGCCTTTGCGTCAGCTGTGGCTGGCTGCCCGTAGCGGCGGTTTCCATTTCGACTACGACCCGGAAAGCAAGAAGTGGATGTGCGATACCACTGACGAACTGTTGGGCGAAATGCTGGTGCGCATCGTCTTTGAGCAGTCTGGCGAGAAGCTCGACTTCGACGAGATTTGAAATGAGTGTTGCCAGCAAACCGGCCAAGCCGCTGTACAGCAATGTCAGCCCGGCGGTGCCTTCGCCGTGTATCAGCCTGTGCCGGCTCGATGAGCAGAAGGTCTGCCTGGGTTGTTTCCGGCATGTCGAGGATATTCGCCAGTGGCGTTCGGCGGATGACGAGCAGCGTCGTCAGATTTGCCGCGAAGCAGGTGCCCGGCGCACCCAGGCCGAGGCTCGCTGAGCCAGGGCTGCCTGCCTCCCCTCTTGTGTATTTGCCGGGCTGTGGTAGTGTCGAACGTATATCGGCACTGCCGAATTCCTGAAAACCCCGCCCTTGGGCGGGGTTTTTCTTTATATCGCCTAGAAAAAGGAGTCTGACTGGATCATGAGCACCAAGCCTTCCCTTATCCTCACCCGATTGGACGTACAACGTCTTGAGCGTTTGATCGATAGCCTCGACGAAAACGTGCCGGGTGTGCTCGCCTTGCAGGACGAGCTGGACCGCGCCGAGCAGGTGGTCGGTCACGAGGAGGTCCCGGCCGGTGTGGTGACCATGAACTCCCGCGTGCATTGCCGTGAGGAAGCCAGTGGCAAGGACTATCACCTGACCCTGGTCTACCCGAAGGATGCGGGTGCCGAAGGCAGCGTATCGATCCTGGCGCCGATTGGCTGCGCATTGCTGGGCCTGTCGGTCGGCGAGCAGATCGATTGGCCAGCACCGGGCGGCAAGACCCTCAAGCTCAAGCTGCTGGAGGTTGAGTACCAGCCGGAAGCCGCTGGTGACTTTGACCTCTGAGCCTGTCTTAGAGCAGGGCCATGGCGTCGTTCAGGCGCGCCTCCAGTTCGTCCTTGTAGCGCAGGTAGCGGATGCTTGAACCTGGGCTTTCAGCGAGCAGGTCGGAGAGGTCCAGGTCAGTGATGTAGCAGCGGTAGGGCGCAGCTTCACGGCGCTGCTCGACGATCTCGCGCGCAACCATGGCATACAGTTGGTCGCCATGGTCGAGCGCTGAAAATTCCTTTTGATTACAGTACAGCGTGACGTGGGCTGACTCGGTTGCGCTCGTCTGTAGGATCGCCTGTACGTCGTAGAAAAACCTGCCGCTGCTGTCCTGTGGCGCGGGGCGGGGTTCGACCCGGCGCGCGCGGCCTCCGCCCGAGGGCATAATCTGGTAGTAATGGATTGCCAGCGAGCCTTGCGCCAGTGGCCGACGCGCGTTCTGACGAAAAACCACCGCCTGCAAAAAGCGCTGCAAGGGCAGCAGCAGGCTGCTCTCGTCATGCATCGGCAGGCGTTGCTGCCACAACACGTTATGCTCATCCAGCACGTAGACATCGGCCCAGTCATCCCACAGGCGGTAGAACACCTGAAGGGCGTGCGGCTGGCCAAGCGCAAGCACTTGTGCCAGGTCATGCTCCTGCAGTGCATTGGCATCCAGGTGCAGGTGGCTGTAACTGCTCCGCTCCTGGCCCAGATACGCCATAAGGGCCGCGTGGTCGTTCAGTGTGGCTATTTCGGTTGCGCCAGGTTGCAGGTTGAGCACGTGGGTATGCTGCTGAACCTGAATCAGGTAGCGGTACTCGAGGGGTTGCTCAAGGAGTGCCTGAGCGCTCATGAACACTTCTTCGACACGCAGGGCAATGGCCTGGGCCCGGTTATGACAGAAGCAGCGTACCCTCAAGCGTGGCGCAGGTGCGCCGCGCTCAAGGCTGCTCAGGTAATCGCGCAGGCAGCGCAGCAGGGCATGTTCGCCGTCATAGCGTTGAACCTGCACTTCGTTCCAACTGTTGAGTGTGACCTGGTCGAGGGTCAGTACCAGGTTCTCGCGCACGCCAGCGTAGCTCAGCGAGTCGGTACGCTCGGTGGTCATCAGGATGTTCAGGTCGCGGTGTTGGCGCAGTGGGTCGATGCCGACATTCACCAGCAACAGTACCTCCTCGGCTACGCTGGGTTGCAGCAGGCGTTCCTCACTGACACGGGGCAGTGGCAGGGCTACGCTGTGCTGCAGGCTGCCGAGCAGGTTGAACAGCTCGTACTCGCTCAGGTCGCTGCTGCCTGGATACAGCGCTAGCCGCGTACTGCTGTCGATCACGCCATTGCGATGGGCCCAGGTCAGCAGTTCAAGCAACCCGCGGCACCGTTTGATCGGGGCGAAGTGCTCCCACTCCTGTGGGCCGAGGTTGCCGCTGTAGAGTGTCCATTGAACCCGCTCCGGTGCGTTGCCGGTACTTGATTGGACCAGCGTCAGGGTGTCTTCGGCCAGGTCAGGGGCCACGCCTGGGTTGATGAAGTCGACTTTGCCGGCCCGGCGCCCGAAAGCTGCATGCAAGCGTCGGCCAAGCACGTTGAGGTCGCGTTGGTCGATGCGATTGCTCGCCTGTTGGCTGCGTGCGAACTGGTTGAGAAAGCGGTAGCCGTAGTTCAACTCATCGACCAGCACCCGCCGCTCGCTCTCGACCTGACGAACTTTCCATTGGCTGCGGCTGTCGAGCAGGGCCAATTGGCGTTCGTCCCAACCCCATTCCTGGCAAAGGCGTGCAAGCTGCTCGCGTTGCCAGCCACTCACGCGCTGGCGTGCCAGGTTGCTGAGTTTCTTGTTGACCTTCAGGTACAGGCTGCGTCGCACCAGCTCCAGCCGTTGGCTGTCGCCGCTGGCCTTCAGGTAGCGCTCGATGCGCCGGTAAACCATCACGTAGGGGTCGAGTTCGTCTGGGTCCAGGCGGTTGGCGAACACGGCCTGTTTGAACTGCAGGCTGAGGCAGTGTACCTGTGGATGCTCGCTGGCATAGGCTTCGGTCAGTAGCAGTTTAAGTACAGATTTGTAGGGCGACTCAATCCCTTTGTACAACTGCCAGAGCCCGGCACCGATGAACTCGCCGGCCGGGATATGGGCCAGATGGCCAAGATCCAGAACCTCTTCTTCGCGGACAAACCGTTTGGACAGCAGCGTGCGGGTGAATTCGGCATAGCGCGCTTCTTCGTGCACAGGTACCAGCCACCAAAGCGGTGTGCGGCCGGCCAGCCAGATGGCGGTGCGGTAGAACTCATCAAGTAGCAGGTAATGCTGAGTGGTGCCGCAATCTTCCGAACTGAGCCTGGTGTTGCGTTCGCCCTGAACAAATCGCTGCGGGTCGATCAGGAACATGTGTGCTTCGGCGCCCTGGCTGGCGGCCCAGATCTCCAGCAACGTGCACTTCTTGCGCAGCTCGGCCAGGGCGGTGTCGTCCAGGTCGCAAGCGTGGCATACCCACACATCCATGTCGCTTTGTTCGGCTTGGGCCAGGGTGCCGAGGCTGCCCATCAGGAATAGCCCATGAATGGGGCGTGGCGGGTTGCCGTGGCGAGGCCGGTAGCTGAACGAGCGCGTCAGGCGCTGCGCTTCAGTCAGCTGCTGTGCATCGGGCTCGTAACCGGAGACACCCGCTGGGGTAGAGCCTGAGACATAGCCGGGAAACAGTGGGTGATTGACGTGGAAGAGCAGCGGTAGCAGGTTAAGGACGAGTTGCTGTCTGCTCGACAAACCGTCCATTGCGCGTGCCAGGCGACCTTCGTTCAGGCGCAGAAAACGCGCGCGCAACTGATTGAGCACCTTGCGGTCGATGCCTGCATCCAGGTCCGGGCGGATTTCATAGGGGTGGTTCATTATGGATTCAAACCGGCCTACAGGCTCGACAAGGGAACGTCAGTTAGCACTGGCGAGTTTAGCCCTAGTAATGCAGTCGGTTTAAGCCGTATTTGGTTTTTGACGCCATTTTTTCGTGGGCGGTGCAGCGTCGTGTACGGCCCGAAGGTCGTGCAAGACGCTGGCGCGTGAGGCTTGCCGGTGAAGGTGTCGGCGGGTATTCAGGCTGTTTCGGTCACGTTAAGGATGGTCAGCAGCTGCTGTGCATGCTCGGCGGCGTCCAGGCCCAGGCTGGTCAGGTAACCGCCATCGGGTTGGGTGATCAGTTCCTTGTCATGCAGGCGTTTCGCGGCGGCAATGGCTTGAGGCGCTGCCGTCTTGGTGTGAATTTTCAGGCCTTCCTGGGTATTGGCCAGGTTGAACAGTGCAAGTATTTCCAGTTCGGCAACCAACTCGGGGGTAAATGACATAGGTACTCCGACATTTCCTGAATTTGCGGTTGGCACCTTGGTAACTGATGCCTGGATTTGGAGTGTAGTTCAGTCTTTTTCCGGCGGTAGTTCGGGCAGTGCGCGCAGTGCAGTTTCGTACCATTCGGTGTTGAATGCACGGTCTTCATCGAGCATGGCGTCAATCTCGACAGCCAGCACATGAGCCATCAGGTTGAGGATGTCTTCGCGCTCATAGCCCACCAGTGTCAGCTTGTTGAAAGCCGCCTTGGCGGCCGGCGGCTCACCGGACTCGATCTGGTTCTCGATGGCTTGGGTCAGGGTGGCTTCGGCGAAGGTTTCTTCGTCGTCGCTGTCGATTTTGTTCTGTTCGCTCATGGTGATTCCTCGCGTTGAGCCTGCAGTTTGCCATGAGCGCACAGGTCATGTCGCAGTATCGACACTATCCATGATGCTGGTCAGCCCGGGCCAATCGTTCTATAACACCCCGCGCCAACTCCTTACGGCCTGGAGGCTGTTTTCATGCTCAAGCTTCATGGTTTTGCAGTCAGCAACTACTACAACATGGTCAAACTGGCACTGCTGGAAAAGGGCCTGCCCTTTGACGAGGTACTGTTCAACGGCGGCCAGAGCGATGACGCTCTGCAGATCAGCCCATGCGGCAAGGTCCCGGTACTGGAAACCGAGCACGGCTTTATCAGTGAGACCAGCGTGATCCTCGAGTACATCGAGCAGGTGCATCCTGAGCATGCCTTGCTGCCTGCCGAGGCCTATGCGCGTGCCAAGGTGCGCGAGCTGGCCAAGGAAATCGAGCTGTATATCGAACTGCCGGCGCGAGCTTGTTACCCCGAGGCGTTTTTCGGCATGCAGGTGGATGCGGTCATCAAGGAAAAGGCCAAGCGCGAACTGTTGGCGGGGCTCGATACCCTCAAGCGCAACGGCGTGTTCTCGCCTTACGTTGCTGGTAACACGCTGACCCTGGCCGACCTGTATTTCTTCTACAGTGTCGATCTGGCGCGCGGTGTCGGCCTCAAGATATTTGGTCAGGACTTGCTGGAAGACTTCCCGCAGGCCAAGGCGCTGTTCGCCCGGCTCAAGGAGAGCCCGCATGTGCAGAAGATCGCAGCGGACAAGGAAGCGCAGATGCCCGCCTTCCTCGAGATGATTCGCAGCGGCAAGCGCTGAGTTGAAACAGGCTCGCCGTGCTGCCCGGTGAGCCTGTATCGAGGCTTAACGGCTGGCCAGCAGGGCCTTGCCGCGTTGCACCGCAGCCCGTACCTGGGCTGGAGCGGTACCGCCAATGTGGTTACGGGCGTTGACCGAGCCTTCCAGGGTCAGGACGGCAAATACGTCTTGCTCGATCTGGTCGCTGAACTGGCGCAGTTCGTCCAGGCTCATTTCCGCCAGGTCCTTGCCGGTGTCGACGCCGTATTTCACTGCATGGCCGACGATTTCGTGGCAGTCACGGAACGGCAGGCCGCGCCGTACCAGGTAATCAGCCAGGTCGGTGGCGGTGGAGAAGCCGCGCAGTGCGGCTTCGCGCATGATCGCATGACGCGGCTTGATGGCCGGGATCATGTCGGCGAAGGCCCGCAGCGAGTCGCGCAGGGTGTCGGCGGCGTCGAACAGCGGCTCTTTGTCTTCCTGGTTGTCCTTGTTGTAGGCCAGTGGCTGGCCTTTCATCAGGGTCAGCAGGCCGGTCAGGGCGCCGAATACACGGCCGCTCTTACCGCGCACCAGCTCTGGCACGTCCGGGTTTTTCTTTTGCGGCATGATCGAGCTGCCGGTGCAGAAGCGGTCAGGCAGGTCGATGAACTGGAATTGCGCACTGGTCCACAGCACCAGCTCTTCGGAGAAGCGCGACAGGTGCATCATCGCCAGGCTGGCGGCAGCGCAGAATTCAATGGCGAAGTCGCGGTCAGAGACGCCGTCCAGCGAGTTGCCGGCCACGGCTTCAAAGCCCAGCAGTTGGCAGGTCAGTTCACGGTCGATCGGGTAGGTGGTACCGGCCAGTGCGGCACTGCCCAGCGGCATGCGGTTGGTGCGCTTGCGGCAGTCGACCAGGCGCTCGTAGTCACGGCTGAGCATCTCGAACCAGGCCAGCAGGTGGTGGCCGAAGGTCACTGGTTGCGCGGTCTGCAGGTGCGTGAAGCCCGGCATGATGGTTTCCGCTTCGCGCTCGGCTTGCTCCAGCAGGCCTTGTTGCAGGCGGGTGATCTCAGCGAGGATCAGGTCGATTTCGTCACGCAGCCACAGGCGGATATCGGTGGCAACCTGGTCGTTACGGCTACGCCCGGTGTGCAGCTTCTTGCCGGTGATCCCGATGCGATCGGTCAGGCGCGCCTCGATGTTCATGTGAACGTCTTCGAGGTCGATGCGCCAGTCGAAGTTGCCGGCTTCGATTTCGCTCTGGATGGTTTTCAGCCCGTCGATGATGCTGTCGCGCTCGGCATCGGTGAGAACGCCGACCTTCGCCAACATGGTGGCGTGGGCGATCGAACCCATGATGTCGTGGCGATACAGGCGCTGGTCGAAGTTGACGGAAGCGGTGAAGCGGGCGACGAAAGCGTCGACGGGCTCACTGAAGCGGCCGCCCCAGGACTGGTTGGTCTTGTCAGTGCTCATGGATTCGCTCGTTGAAGGCGTGAACGGGAAAAGTGGCGCCGATAATAGCAGGATTGGCAGCATTGACGGCGTTCGGCGGTCGGCATAAATGGGTGATCGAGGTTCTGGCTGTCGCCGTTGAAGGTGTGTTCTTGACAGGATATTTGGCGAATGAACGGCAGCGTTCCGGCAACCGTCTACAGTTGGACTGAGGATTGGCATCTTTACTGCCGACCCAGTGAATTTTTAGCCATCGTGCGAGTCTGAGCGTGGATCGCCGTGACGGTCGTCACTTCACCTGTCTACGCTATCCTTGTGCGAGACTCACGCAGGAATCCAGCGCAATATGAATGTCCTGATCGTTGATGACGAACCCCAAGCCCGCGAACGCTTGAGCCGCATGCTCGGCGAGCTTGAGGGCTATACCGTGCTGGAGCCTAGCGCCACCAATGGTGAAGAGGCCCTGGCACTGATCGACAGCCTTAAACCTGATGTCGTCCTGCTCGACATTCGTATGCCAGGCCTGGATGGCCTGCAGGTGGCAGGTCGCTTGTGCGAGCGTGAAGCACCACCGGCGGTGGTGTTCTGTACGGCGGATGATGAGTTCGCGGTAAACGTATTCAAAGACAGTACCCTGGGCTGCCTGATCAAGCCGGTACGCGCCGAGGAGTTGCGGGACAGCTTGCGCAGGGCCGAGCGTCCCAGCCGGGTGCAGTTGGCGGCGTTGACGCGCCCGGCCGCTGAGAGCGGCATCGGGCCTCGCAGTCATATCAGTGCGAGAACCCGCAAAGGCATCGAAATGATCCCGCTGGATCAAGTCATTTACTTCATCGCCGATCACAAATACGTCACCCTGCGCCATGAGTCCGGCGAAGTCTTGCTGGATGAACCACTCAAGGCCCTTGAGGATGAGTTCGGTGACCGCTTTGTCCGTATCCACCGCAATGCGTTGGTCGCGCGTAACCGTATCGAACGCCTGCAGCGCACGCCGCTAGGGCATTTCCAGCTTTATCTGAAAGGGCTCAATGGCGATGCGCTGGTGGTCAGCCGTCGGCATGTGGCGGGCGTGCGCAAGATGATGCAGCAGCTCTAAAGGACAGTGCTGGAGCGAATCGTGCCAAGGACGGCGACCTTATCCGATGATTTAGATCTGCTAGCGCGTTGGACTGAGCTGTTATCATCCGTAGCAACTCTCTCGTACGGATCGTTCCATGTCCACTCGCGAAATCCGCATTGCCACCCGCAAAAGTGCCCTTGCCCTCTGGCAGGCTGAATATGTCAAAGCCCGTCTAGAGGAAGCCCATCCCGGCCTGCTGGTGACGCTGGTGCCAATGGTCAGCCGCGGTGACAAGCTGCTTGACTCGCCGCTGTCGAAGATTGGCGGCAAGGGCCTGTTCGTCAAGGAACTGGAAACTGCACTGCTTGAGCGCGAAGCCGACATTGCGGTGCACTCGATGAAAGACGTGCCCATGGACTTCCCCGAAGGCCTGGGCCTGTATTGCATCTGCGAGCGCGAAGACCCGCGCGACGCGTTTGTTTCCAATACCTTCCCAAACCTCGAAAGCCTGCCGGCGGGCAGCGTGGTCGGTACCTCCAGCCTGCGCCGTCAGGCACAGTTGCTGGCGCGTCGCCCCGACCTGCAAATCCGCTTCCTGCGGGGCAACGTCAATACCCGCCTGGCCAAGCTCGATGCGGGTGAGTACGACGCGATCATCCTGGCGGCTGCCGGCTTGATCCGCCTCGGCTTTGAAGACCGTATCAGCTCTACCATCAGTGTCGATGACAGCCTGCCCGCCGGCGGCCAAGGTGCCGTAGGTATCGAATGCCGCAGTGCCGACAGTGAAATCCATGCGTTGCTGGCGCCGCTGCACCATCGCGACACCGCCGACCGTGTCAGCGCCGAGCGGGCGTTGAACAAGCACCTCAACGGCGGTTGTCAGGTACCGATTGCCTGTTATGCCGTGCTTGAAGGTGATCAGCTATGGCTGCGCGGCCTGGTAGGTCAACCCAGCGGTGGCACGTTGCTCAACGCCGAAGCGCGTGCGCCACGCGCCGATGCCGAGGCGCTGGGTGTTCGGGTCGCCGAAGACCTGCTCAAGCAGGGGGCCGGTGAGATCCTCAAGGCTGTTTATGGCGAGGCCGGTCACCCGTGAGCAGCTGGCGTCTGCTGCTTACGCGGCCGGCCGAAGACGGTGCAGCGCTGGCGCAAACGCTTGCGCAGAGCGGCGTCTTCAGCAGCAGTTTGCCTTTGCTGGAAATCGAACCACTGGCGCTTGATGCCGCGCAGCGCAGCACGGTGGCTCACCTGGATCGCTACTGTGCGGTTATCGTCGTGAGCAAACCGGCGGCGCGCCTGGGCTTGGCGCAGCTGGATCACTACTGGCCACAACCGCCGCAGCAAGCCTGGTTCACGGTCGGCGCTGCTTCGGCGCAGATTCTGGAAGCGCATGGCCGGGAGGTGCATTACCCCCGCACTGGCGATGACAGCGAGGCACTTTTGCAGTTGCCCGCCTTGCATGAGGCGATTAACCGGCCCGATGCGCGTGTATTGATCATGCGCGGTGAGGGCGGGCGTGAGTTGTTGGCCGAGCGTTTGGCCGAACAAGGTGCTAGTGTCGACTACCTCGAATTGTACCGACGTTGCCTGCCTGTCTACCCGCCGTCGACATTGCAGCAGCGTGTCGAGGAAGAGCGTTTGAATGGCCTGGTGGTCAGCAGCGGCCAAGGGTTTGAACATTTGCAGCAATTGGCCGGCGAGGACTGGCCGCAGTTGGCGCGGTTGCCTATTTTTGTGCCGAGCCCTCGGGTGGCAGCCCAGGCCCGTGCAGCCGGTGCCCTGAATGTAATAGATTGTCGCGGTGCCAATGCCGCGGCCTTGCTGGCGGCGTTGCGGGAAACTCCTGCACCTGCCCTCTAAGGCGCTAAGCTGATTGGCGACGTGCCTCAATGCAAAGGATGGATACGTGAGCGAAACTGTCTTGCCCAACGATGAAGTGCAGTCGGCGCCCGAGGCGCCAGAACAAACGCCTGCCGCGGCGGCAAAGCGCGGCGGTAATGGTTTGGCGATTCTCGCGCTGTTGCTGGGTGCCGCGGGTGTAGCCGTGGGGGGCTGGGGCGTATGGCAAGTACGTCAGCTTCAAGGCGCCGATCAGGCCCAGGGCGAACACTTGCAAGCGCTGAACACCTTGGCCGAGGCTCTGCAAACACGTGAGCAGCAGCTTTCGGCGCAGCTTGCCGGCCTGCCACCGGCCGCCGAGCTGGAAGACCGTCGCCGCCTGGTCGCGCAGTTGCAGGGCGACCAGCAACGCTTGAGTCAGCGCCTGGAAAGTGTGTTGGGGGCGAGCCGCAAAGACTGGCGGCTGGCAGAGGCTGAGCACCTGTTGCGTCTGGCCAGCCTGCGTTTGTCGGCGCTGCAGGACATTGCCAGTGCCCGCGCCCTGGTTCAGGGTGCTGATGACATTCTGCGTGAGCAAAGCGACCCGGGTGCTTTCGCTGCCCGCGAGCAGTTGGCCAATAGCCTGGCCGCACTGCACAGCGTAGAGCAGCCAGACCGCACTGGGTTGTTCCTGCAATTGGCCGCGCTGCGTGATCAAGTGGTGCAGTTGAGCGCACTGGCCCCAGACTTCCAGGTCAAGGCTGAAGGCGATTCAGCCTTGATCGCCGATGGTGATGGCGCAAGCCGTTGGTCGCAGTGGTGGGACAAGATTTCCCGCTACATTCGCATCGATTTCAATGCCGATGAAAACATCCGGCCATTGTTGGCCGGGCAGGCGCTGAATCAGGTTCGTCTGGCCTTGAGCCTGACGCTTGAGCAAGCCCAGTGGGCTGCGCTCAATGGTGAGCCGAAAGTGTATGCCCAGGCGCTGGCAGAAGCGCGCAGCGTGCTGCTGGCCAACTTCAACCCTGATCATGCACAAAGCCGGATCATGCTTGAGCGTTTGCAGGCCTTGGCTGACGCGCCGGTATCGGTTGTCACGCCGGATCTGGCGCAAAGCCTGAGTGCGGTTCAGGCGTATATCGAGCGTCGTCATCTGCCTGCCGAAGAAGTGCCAGCCGGCAAGGCAGCTGAGGAGGCGCGCCCATGAAGCGTGTCTACCTGTTGACGGTCGTGGCGATTGCGGTGGCCGCGCTGGTAGGTATCGGCATGGCACACCACAGTGGCTACGTGTTGATTTCCTACGGCAACTTCTTCCGCTATGAGTCCAGTGTGTGGGCAACGCTGGCGGTGTTGCTTGGGGTGTGGCTGCTGTTTTTGCTTGTTCGCTACCTGATCAGTGTGGTGTTCGTCTCTGGTGGGGTGGTCAACCCATGGTCTCGGCGCAACCGCGACCGGCGTACTCGCCTGGCCATCGAACAGGGCCAACTGGATCTGGCCGAAGGCCGTTGGGCCAGCGCCCAGCGCAACCTGCACCGTGCCGCCGAAGCTGAGCGTCAGCCCTTGCTCTACTACCTCGGTGCTGCCCGTGCTGCCAACGAACTTGGCCGTACCGAAGACTGCGACAACCTGCTGGAGCGTGCCCTGGAGCGTCAGCCCCAGGCCGAACTGGCCATCGCCCTGAGTCATGCCCAGTTGCAAACCGACCGTGGCGACCTCGATGGAGCGCTGGAGACCCTGCAAGCCATGCATGATCGCCATCCGCACAGTGTTCAGGTGCTGCGCCAGTTGCAAGGCCTGCATCGACAGCGCGGCGACTGGTCTGCTTTGATCCGTTTGTTTCCGGCCTTGCGCAAGGAAAAAGCCCTGCCGGCTGCCGAGCTGAGCGAGTTGGAGCAGCGCGCCTGGGGTGAGAACCTGTCACTGGCAGCCCGCCGTGAAAACGACGACCAGACCGGGCTTCAATCATTGGCGCGTGCCTGGGAACAGTTGACCTCGGCGCAGCGGCAGGAGCCGCAACTGGTGCTGGCCTACGCCGAGCAACTGCGCCAGTTGGGTGCCGAGGCTCAGGCTGAAAAGGCGTTGCGTACGGCACTCAAACGTCAGTACGAGAGCCATCTCGCCCGTCTTTATGGGCTGGTCCGGGGTGAAGATCCTGTACGTCAGTTGCAGACAGCCGAAGGCTGGTTGAAGCTGCACCCCGATGACCCAAGCCTGTTGTTGACCCTCGGTCGTCTGTGCCTGCAAAACCGCCTGTGGGGCAAGGCACGTGACTACCTGGAAAGCAGCCTGAACCTGCAGCGTAACCCCGAGACCTGTGCCGAGCTGGCGCGTTTGCTGGCGGGGTTGGGTGATACCGAGCGCAGCAATCAGTTGTTTCAGGAAGGCTTGGTGCTGCTGGACGAGCGTCTGCTGGCGCTACCCTTGCCTGAGGGTGTTCGCAGCTAGCAACACTGTGTGCAGGCCCGCCTGGCACGGCGGGTCTGTACGACTGGGTAATTGTTCCTACGGCGTGTGGTTTATTGTGCCTTCGGCGGCCTCTCGTCAGTCCCTTCTGGTTTGCCGTACTTTCTGCTTTTTGTTGGCGAAGAGTCCCGAAGGGCTCGTATTGAAAGGGGTTGTGGCTTTCCTCTACCGTTGATGCCCCTTCATTCCGCCCTTGGAATTCTTCATGCCGTTGGTTCGTTTGCGCTCCTTGTTCCTCCTGGCCTTTGTGGCATCGCTGGCCATATTGGGGGGGACGTTCTACCTGGAGTTAGGTCTCGGCCTGGTGCCGTGCCCCTTGTGCCTGAGCCAGCGCATCCTGCTGTCGTTGTTCGCCATTATCTGTCTGGGCGCGTTACTGCAGCGACCACGACTGCGTGGGCTGTGTCGCTACGCTGCTGTGGCCTTGGTGTGTGCCGTGCTCGGGGTCTTGCTGGCGGCCCGGCATATCTGGCTGCAAAGTGCTTCATTCGTGCCTGAAATGGAGTGTCATCCGCCCTTGGGCTACCTGGTCTACACACGGTCCTGGAGTCAGGTACTGGAGGCCATGCTGCTGGGGAGCCCGGACTGCGTGCGAATCAGTTGGACCTTCATGGACCTGAGTGTTCCTGAATGGAGCCTGCTGGCGTTCATGGTCTTGACGCTTTTTACCCTGACCGTGACGTTTGTTGGCCTGCGTATACGGATGGTCCGTAGGCGAATGGCACGCCTCTGACCCCTTGGCAGCATGCTCGGCAGTATCGCAAGTCGCTGATTCGATTGACCTGGAACAGCTTTGTAGATGAGCGGCGCTACGTCGCAGGATTAAACACTTGTATGAACTTTGTCGCCTGCGTACCTTGAAGGCATGGGCGCACGGGAATAATCTCCCCAGCACGCAGACAAAAAAACTACGCTATGCCGGTTTGCTGCTTTCAACCGGTCACAACAATGCGTGACGCGGTGTAGTGCAGCACGACCCTGAAGGGAAGAGATCGCCATGCTCGACAGTTGTCAGAATGCTCAGGAACGCTGGGGTGGGGTTCATCGGCTGATTGACCGCTGGCTGGAGGAGCGGGCGGAACTGGTGGAAGCCTTCCGTAAGCTGCGCGATGCAAAGCCGGCCTTCGCCGACAAGGACATGAATCGGGATTTCTGTGCGGTGCTGGTGGACTATGTGTCGGCCTGGCACTTCGAGGTGCAGGAGCAACTGGTCAGCGAGGCCAAGGCTTTTGGTGATAACCGCAGCCTGGAGTTGGCCGAACAGATCAGCCCGCGTATCGACGACATTACCCAGATTGCCCTTGCCTTTAACGATCACTGCGACAAAGGCAACTGCAACGACCCCGAGCGTTTCGCCAAGAAACTCCAGGAACTGGGCGGCCTGTTGCATGAGCGTTTTGAGCTGGAAGACTGCCTGATCGAGGTGCTGCACAACGCGCACAAGGAAGAGGGCGCGGTTCAGGCCTGAACCGTCAATTTGCTACGCCGAGCAGTTCAATCTCGAACGTCAGAGGCGTGTACGGCGCAATCAAGTCCCCGGCACCTTCAGCGCCATATGCGAGCGCTGAAGGAATGACCAGCCGCCATTTTGAGCCTGTCGCCATCTGCGGCAAGCTCACCTGCCACCCTTCAATCACGCTGTTCAGGCTGAACCACTGCGGTTGTTCGCTTTGGTCGAAGACCGTACCGTCTGGAAGTGTGCCGACATAGCGAACCTGAACCTTGCCGCCGCTGGTGGGCTTGGCCCCAGTGCCTGCTACCAGCTCGCTGACCAGGACACCTTCCGGCAACTCTCGTACGCCGGCCCTGGCACGTTCAGTGGCCATGAAGCGGCGTTCAACACCGAGTAGCTGTTCACTCTGCGCCTGTTCTGCGGCGTCGTTGGCCTGGGCATCGTGCTGGCTGAGCAGTGCCTCCATACGCGTTTTACTCAGGGCCAGTGGCTTGTTCTGATAGGCCTGTTGCAGGCCGTCGATCAATGCCTTGAGTTGCAGGTCCGGGACTTCTTCGCGCAGGCGTTCTCCGAGGCTGGCGCCCAGGCTGTAAGCAAGGTCATGAGCGTCGTTGGCATTGCCATCTGCCTGCGCCATGGCCGGTGACAGCAAGACAAGAAACGGCAGTAGAAAGTAGCGCGGCATGGCAAGGGTCCAGGTTTCGGAGAAGCACAATTATGCCAGCCTGAAGGTATTGTCCAAGGCTTTATCGGCAGTGTTTCCAGCAGCATCTACACTTGCCTCCAGCGGCAACGATACGCACTTTGCCCAGGCATGCAACGCGGCGCATCCATTACGGTCAACATGCCCTAGCGGCGATAGCAGCAGAAGACTAGTATGAGCCGCAACTACATCAGCCAGGAGGTAAGCCATGTCGGCCAATAAGAAGCCAGTAAGTACGCCGTTACACCTGCTCCATCAACTCTCCAGCAGCCTGCTTGAGCATTTGGAAAACGCCTGCTCGCAAGCGCTGGCTGATGCAGAAAAACTGTTGGCCAAGTTGGAAAAACAACGTGGCAAGGCACAGGAAAAACTTCATAAAGCGCGCCTCAAACTTCAGGACGCTGCCACTGCAGGCAAGGCCAAGGCACAGAACAAGGCCAAGAATGCCGTAGCGGAGCTTGAGGAATTGCTCGATGCATTGAAGGAGCGTCAGGCACAAACCCGCACCTATATCCTTGAGCTCAAGCGCGATGCTCAGGAAAGCCTGAAGCTTGCCCAGGGCGTGGGTAAAGTAAAAGAGGCTGCCAGCAAAGTCCTGACCCTGCGTAGCGACAAGGCAGCGGTTACCGCTACCGCCGCCAGCAAACCGACCACTGCCAAAGCAGTTGCCAAACCGGCTGCAACCAAAGCGCCGGCCAAACCTGCGACCGCCAAGGCACCTGCCCGAGCTGCAGCCAAGCCAGCCACAGCGGTGAAGGCCCCGGCCAAACCTGCCGCTAAAACTGCTGCTGCCAAGCCTGCTGCGGTCAAAGCCCCCGCTCGCGCTGCTGCCAAGCCTGCCGCTAAACCTGCCGCCGCCAAGGCGCCAGTCAAGGCTGCTGCCAAACCAGCTGCCGCTGCGAAAGCCCCAGCCAAGCCTGCCGCCAAACCAGCCGCGGCCAAGGCTCCAGTTCGAGCGGCTGCGAAACCTGCTGCCAAAGCCCCAGCCAAGCCTGTCGCTGCCAAGCCTGCAAGTCCGGCCACGCCAGCACCAGCCGCCGCTGCACAACCGGCTGCACCTGCAAGCCCGGTAGCCCCTGCTGCTCAGTCGCCGTCGACCGCGTCTTGAGTGCTTGCTGCCGCGACGCGTAGCTTCTGCAACGCGTCGCGGTACGCCTTAACGCCATCCGGCGACAGTCGTTCCAGCCAATCCGACTCAGTCACTTCTGCGACTGGCCACGCCAGCGAGGCCGCTTGCAGGCGCTCTAGCAGCTCGCGTTCAGCGGCCAACTCCAGTGCCTTGAGTTGTTCGCGCAGGCGAGCCTGCGCTGGGTCCAGGCTTGCCGCTTCGCGCCATTGCTGGCGCAGTGAGCGTAGTGGCGTCACCACTTGACGGTGCCAGGGTTCGGCCAACTGTTGCAACTGTGCCACGCGTGAGGCATCGGGCTTTACACCACGGGCTTCCAGCCAGGTAGCACAGAGCAGCAGGCAGACATTCCCCCCCTGGTGCTGCAGGCTCAGGCAGGCCGCTTCCACCCTTGGACGGGCATAGAGGTTCACGGCAAAATTCCACAGGTCGGTGTACATGGTCCCACTCGCGCCAGTTGGCGGCGAAGCTGGTAGACTTCGCGGCCATTATGATCAGACTATCGAACCTCACTTTACAGCGTGGTCCACAGCGCCTGCTAGAAGGCGCTGAGCTCACGCTGCACCCCGGCCAGAAAGCCGGCCTGATCGGCGCCAATGGTGCCGGTAAATCCAGCCTGTTCGCATTGCTGCGCGGTGAGCTGACGCCCGACGCCGGTAACTGTCAGCTGCCAGGCGATTGGCGTATCGCGCATATGCGTCAGGAGGTCGATACCCTCGAGCGCCTGGCCGTGGACTATGTGCTCGATGGTGATGAGCGCCTGCGCACCATCCAGCGCGATCTGGAGGTAGCGGAGTCGGCTCACGACGGTACAGCAGTGGCCCGCCTGCATATCGAACTCGACAGTGCCGACGGTTACACGGCTGATGCCCGTGCCCGCAAGTTGCTGGCGGGCCTTGGCTTCAGCAATGAGCAGATGGAACGCCGGGTAGGTGACTTTTCCGGCGGCTGGCGGATGCGCCTGAACCTGGCGCAGGCGCTGATGTGTCCGTCTGACCTGTTGCTGCTCGACGAACCGACCAACCACCTTGACCTGGATGCAATCCTTTGGCTGGAAGACTGGCTCAAGGGTTACCCTGGCACCTTGCTGTTGATCTCCCACGACCGCGATTTCCTTGATGCGGTGGTCGACCATGTAGCCCACGTCGAGCAGTGCAAACTGACCCTCTACCGGGGTGGTTACAGCGCGTTCGAGCGTGCCCGTGCCGAACGCCTGGCGCAGCAACAGCAGGCCTATGAGAAGCAACAGGCCCAACGTGCGCACATGGAGAAGTACATCGCCCGATTCAAGGCACAGGCCACCAAGGCTCGTCAGGCACAAAGCCGGATCAAGGCCCTGGAGCGGATGGAGGAGTTGTCGGCGGCCCATGTCGACTCGCCGTTCGACTTCACCTTCCGCGAATCAGAGAAAATCTCCAGCCCCTTGCTCGACCTTTCTGAAGCGCGGCTGGGCTATGGCGATAAAACCATTCTGGAGAAGGTCAAGCTGCAGTTGACGCCAGGCGCGCGCATCGGCTTGCTTGGCCCTAACGGTGCGGGCAAGTCGACCCTGATCAAGAACCTCGCAGGCGAGCTTGAGCCGCTGGCTGGACGCCTGGTGCGCGGTGAGAACCTGGTGGTGGGCTACTTCGCCCAGCACCAACTCGACTCGCTGGACAGCAAAGCCAGCCCATTGCTGCACCTGCAACGCCTGGCACCGACCGAGCGTGAGCAGACCTTGCGCGACTTCTTGGGTGGTTTCGACTTCCGTGGTGGTCGACTCGACGAGCCGGTACTGAATTTTTCCGGTGGCGAGAAAGCCCGCTTGGCGCTGGCGTTGATTGCCTGGGAGCGGCCGAACCTCCTGCTGCTCGACGAACCGACCAACCATTTGGACCTGGAAATGCGCCTGGCGTTGACCATGGCGTTGCAGGAGTTCAGCGGTGCAGTGTTGGTTGTATCCCACGACCGTCACCTGCTCAAGAGCACCACCGACGAGTTCCTGCTGGTGGCCGACGGCAAGGTCGACACCTTCGATGGAGACCTGGACGACTACACCCGCTGGCTGGCGGAGTACCGTCAGCGTAATGCCCCGGTCAGCAGTGCACCGGCCAACGCCGACAAGAGCGACAAAAAAGCCCAGCGTCAGGCGGCGGCAGCGCTGCGCCAGCAGTTGGCGCCGCACAAGCGCGAAGCGGAAAAGCTCGAGCGTGAGCTGGGCACCGTGCATGAGCAGTTGGCGAAAGTCGAAGCCAGCCTCGGCGACAGTGCCCTTTACGAAGCTGCCCGCAAGGATGAGTTGCGTGAGCTGCTGGCCCGCCAGGCCCAGCTCAAGGGCCGTGAGGCCGAGCTGGAGGAGGCCTGGATGGAGGCGCTGGAAGTGCTGGAGACCATGCAGGCGGAGCTGGAGGCACTGTCGTGATGGCGGCGTTGCGACAGTTACTGCCGGTGGAGTGGATCGAGCCCTTGTGGCTCGGTTTGCAGATCCTGCTGATCCTGGTCGCGGCCTTTTTCCTGCAGCGTGTGGTCGCACGCTGTTTGAGCCGACTGGCGCAACGCTACCCGTTGCCGCCAGAGTTGATAATGCCGCTGCGCGGTGGCCTGCGCTGGCTGATCATGGGCAGCGCACTGATTGTCGTGCTGGAGCGTCTGGGGGTGTCGGCCACCGTGCTCTGGACCGCACTGTCGGGGTTTGTCGCCGTCGCAGCAGTCGCGTTCTTTGCCATGTGGAGTGTGCTGTCCAACCTGCTCTGCGCGGTGCTGATCTTCACTGTTGGGCCGTTCCGTCTGGGTGATGTGGTCGAGCTGGTGGATACCACTGACAAGCCGGGTGTCAAAGGCCGTGTCATTGCCATCAACTTGTTGTTCACCACGCTGGTCGAGCTGCCCGAGACCGGCGGTGCACTGGTGCAGGTGCCCAACAGCCAGTTCTTCCAGAAGTCGGTACGGCGTTGGCGCGGCGCTGATGCACTACCGTTGGTGGGTGAGGACGCGCCGAAGGGCAACTGATCGGCGGTCAAAAAAACCGTGGCGTTTTTTCCAGCGGCGCATTAGCGTTGGGCTTTGTACTAGAGTCCCCGCTGAGGTGTGTCATGTCGCTGGAAACATGGTTGGCGTTCTTTGTTGCATGTTGGGTGATTAGCCTGTCTCCGGGCGCTGGCGCCATTGCCTCGATGTCCTGTGGCCTGCAGTATGGCTTCTGGCGGGGCTAC
Source organism: Pseudomonas defluvii (assembly GCF_001695625.1). Lineage (GTDB taxonomy): Bacteria > Pseudomonadota > Gammaproteobacteria > Pseudomonadales > Pseudomonadaceae > Aquipseudomonas > Aquipseudomonas defluvii. The sequence goes on along the minus strand of NZ_MBPN01000006.1, from coordinate 62,488 downwards.
TGGAATGCGCTGGGCCTGCAATTGGGGTTGATCATGCAGATTGCGATCATCGCCGCGGGCGTGGGGGCGGTGCTGGCGGCATCCGCCACGGCCTTCCAGTTCATCAAGTGGTTCGGGGTCTGCTACCTGGTCTACCTGGCCGTCAAACAATGGCGTGCGTTGCCCGCCGACCTCAGTGACAACGCCGCCGTGCGGCCGATTGGCAAGCCACTGAGCCTGGTGTTCCGCGGCTTTCTGGTGAACATCAGCAACCCCAAGGCGCTGGTCTTCATGCTGGCGGTACTGCCACAGTTCATTAACCCGCACCTGGACCTGCTGCCGCAGTACCTGATCATCACGGCCACCATGGTGGCGGTCGACCTGCTGGTCATGGCGGGTTACACCGGCTTGGCGGCACGGGTGCTGCGTTTGCTGCGTACTCCGAAGCAGCAGCGGCGCATGAACCGTACCTTTGCCGGCTTGTTCGTGGGCGCTGCTGCGCTGCTGGCGACCCTGCGTCGGGCGCCGGTCTGAGTTCCGGGCGCCAACTGCCCCGGTAGAAACAAGAAAGGCGACCCCAGGGTCGCCTTTCTTGTTGTTTAGCGCAGGATCTGCGCCGGTTCGTCCGGCGGCAGGTTGTTGCGCATCGGGCGCCGCTCGTGTTCCGGCATTGCCTGGCCAAGCTGCTCGCTCAGTTGCCGAGCCACATCCATGCCCAGCTCCTTGGAGACTTCACGGACCACACGTGGCCGGTTCAGGGTGACCCGCACATCGTCACCATTGACCAGCTTGGTGTCCTGGCCTTCGCCCATGGCGGTAAACGCCGAGGTAATTTCGAAGGTTTTGGTGTTGATCAGGCTGAAGTCGGCGACCAGGGTCAGGCCGAGCACTGCGGAGTAACTGTCAGTGCGATCCAGCGAGGTGATATCACGCTGGAAGTCGATGTCCGACAAGGTGCCGAACAGCACATAGTCAGCACCCTTGAAATTACCGTTCTTGATCCGTTTGATGACGTCGTAGACGTCTTCCTTGGCCTTGGCGGTATAGGGTGTGCCTTGTACCAGCTGAAACATTCCGGTCTTGAGAATCTCACCCTTGATGTCACCGCTGAACTTGCGCAGTTCAGTCTGCTCGACGTAGCTCTGGCTGCTCTCGTACTCGTTGTAGCTCGATGAGCTGTTGGCCGAGTACATGCTTGCGTTGGAGCTCTGTTGCGCGGAAACGGTGTGGATGTATTCCTCCACACGTTCCTGATAGGCGAGGTCGGTGACCGCGACTTTAGGGGCCGCGTGTGCGCTGAACGCACACGCCAGGCCGAGGCTTGCAATCCATGCACGCATTGCTTAGCGCTCCGTGGTCTTACGGATTTCTTTTTCGTCCATCCATTCGGCCAGACCGCTTTCGACGTCGATCAGTTGCAGGCTGAACTTGTAGAAGACGTCCTTGTAGTCGCTGCTGCGTTTGACGATCGAGCTGATCGAGCCTTCCAGGCGGTACTTGGCCGCGATCATGTTGCCGGTCTTGGCCACGGTGTTTTTCTTGTACAGGCCGCTCTGGTTCTGCAGTTTCAGTTGGTCGACCTGGCTTTGCATCTGGGTGTTGTCGCTGGCGAAGCGTGCAGTGCCGGACTTCATCAGCTGGGTCTTGATCGATGTGGTGATTTCGCGGGTATCAATGTACTCGCTGGTCTTGTTCTTCACATCGTAGACCTGCACGACAGGGCGGCCTTGAAGGATGCCGGACTGTGCCAGTGACCGGGTCATGCTCTCGGCGATCATTTGCAAGTCGGTGGAGCCGAACTCGTTGGTGACCAGCTCGACGGCCTTGCTGTCACCGTAGCCAATGTTCTTGCCACCCAGAACAGGGGAGTTGTTGGCGCAACCGCTGGCCAGGGCGACGACAACGGCGAGGATCGAAAAACGTGCGAACATAAAATGGATCTCCTGAAAATCGAATTACTGCGACTGGACTTCGAGACGGAAGTCGGTGGCTTGTGGCACGGGCGCGATGGCCGGCAGAATGCTGGATTGCGACCCGTACAGGGTCAGGGTTTTCCAGCCTTCTTCGTCGGCTACAGGGAAGCCATCGTTACCCAGCCAGGCAAAGCGGTAGAACATCGCCTTGTTGCTGCTACTGGTGTTGTTCAGTGACACCTTGACGGTGAGAAAGCCGTTCTCGCGGGCAACCCGCATCTGGCCGACCTCAATGTTTTTCAACTTGCCCATGACCACGACTTTACTGGCGGCGCTGCCGGGTGCTGGTGGCGGCGGGGTCGCGCAGCCGGCCAGCAGGGCAACGGTGGTCAAGGCGGCGAGGAGTTTGATTCGCATGGCGCTTCCTTTGGGTTACTTGATGCTGGCGACAGCCTGGGCAGCGGTGTTCGGGATGACTTGGGTAGCAGGGCCGCCGGCGTAGACTTGGCTGCCGACCACGCGCAGAGTCACAACCTGATAGGGCCGCTCGATTTTGACCTTGACCTGTGTGCCGCCCAGGTTCGAAGGCAGGCTCAGGGTATGCTCGCCCTGGCTCATGCGTACGCGGACCACTTGGGTATCGTCTGGCAGGGTGCGCCAGGTGCGGGTGTCGGCACCTTCGACGACAGCCGAGGCGATGCCGACGGCCAGGCCGGCCAGCGGGTTGGTGTCGTTGAGCTGCTTCTGGGCGACACCGCGGCTGATCGCACGCACGCTGGTGCGCAGGATGATACCGGGCATGTCATCGCGCAGGGCGCGGCGAGACATGGCGGTGGTGCTGTTCAGGGCCGTCAGCTCAAGGGTGTTGCTGTCCAGCCCGATCTGCGAAAACCGCGGAGTGGAAGTGTCTTCCTTGATAATCGGGAAGGAGAGCGGGGTGATCACCAGATTACCGCTGATGGGCAGTGGCAACGGCACGCGAATCGAGTCACGGGCTGGCGCCAGACCGCTTTGCACCACGATCAGCACGTCACTGTCGTTGTTTTTGGCCGCAGGTTTGTCCAGGTCGAGAAGCGCCTGCTCCAACAGTGGGGTGTTCGGGCGCAATTCGGCAGCCTTGCGGTAGCCAGGCGCGGCCAGACCACGTTCGCCCAAGGCTTCATAGACGTAACCGGACAGGTAGTGGCTGAAGGCACTCTGGTAGCTGTTTTTCAAACCGACCACTTCTGGCGCGTCGAGCGCGGCAACCGGATAACCCTGCAGGTCTTTGTACTCGGTCTTGATGCCTTCTTTCTCGGCGTCTTCTTCGCGCTTGAGGTATTCCTTGTCGCGCAGTTCGGCAATGACCGCTTCACGCTCATGGGTCTTCTTGATTTCGGTACGGGCAGCATCGAAGTCATTCAGGGCCAGCAGGTTCAGCGCCATCTGGGTGCTGAGCATGACTTTTTCGTAGTCGTAGCCTTCATAACGGCGCACCTTGTCATTGACCAGGTAGCTGCCGAACTGGGCCAGGTACTTGCCGGTGTCCAGCTTTACCGACTCTTCCCATTTGAACACGACATTGTCGGCCTGGTGCCACGCCTGTTGGCTGGCCGCCAGATCGCCTTTGGAGCGCAGCAGTTCGCCTTTCTCGAAGTAGTAGAGCAGGTCCTTGTCTTCGCCTTTATTGTTTTTTTCCAACAAAGCGAGGGCCGCATCGACGTTGCCACTGCTCAAGTGTTGGTTGGTTTGTTGGAGTTCACTGTCGTAGTTGCGAAAAGCCGCGCAACCAGTGAGTTGGACGATCGCACAGAGTGATGCGACGGTAAGGACACGGGATGCCATCTGAAACCTTCTTCCCTGATCAATGAAGAGCCACAACAGGCGGGAGGCTGTTATCCCTTTGAACGGCTAGTTCCAAATCCTCATTAACAGAGGAGCCTAAATTTCCATTCGCTATATGAAATGGCGCGGCATTATAAGCGCAATTTGCTGGCTAATTAATGGCGTTTTGACTCGGGGTCTTCCTGTTTTGCCATCAGAGAATACGACTCGACGGGCGGCGGATTACACGCAGGGCGTTTACCCCTGATTTTGTGACAATTTTTTTCAAGGCAGACCTTCGCAAGCCTTGAGTGTGAATCAATGGAAGTGAACAATGTAATGCCACGCATTCTTGTTCGAGATTCGCTCATGACTTCCCGCTTCCGTTTACTTGCCTGGCTGCTTTGGCCAGTGTTGGCGTTGAGCAGCACCTCTCTGTTTGCCGGTACGGTTGAGGGCGCCGCCCAGGCATTGCACCTGCTCGATTACATTGGCGCCGATTACCCGGCAACCGTTGAGGCAGGGAAGGTGGTTGACCCTTCTGAGTACCGTGAGCAGCTTGAATTCCTGGGGGTGTTGCAGGGTTTGATCAGTGCGCTGCCGCAGCGTCCTGAGCGCCAGGCACTGGAGCAGGGTGTGGCGCAATTGCGTGAGGCGGTCAGCCAGCGTGAGGAAGCAACCGTGGTGGCCACTCAGGCCCGGCAATTGGGGGCTCAGTTGGCGGCGGCGTACGAGGTAAGCCAGGCACCGGTCATCACGCCTGACCCTGTTCGTGGCGCCCCGTTGTATGCCCAGCATTGTGCTGTCTGTCATGGTGACAACGGTGTGGGTGACGGCCCGGCAGGTGTAGGCCTGACGCCGCCGCCTGCCAACCTGACCAGCAGCGAACGGCTGGATCGCTTGAGCCTGTTTGACCTCTACAACACCCTCGGCCTGGGTATCGAAGGCACGGACATGCCGTCGTTTGCCGATCAGCTTGATGAGCGTCAGCGTTGGGATTTGGCTGCCTACATCGCAGGCTTCACCGCCGACCCGGCCAAGGCCAAGAGTGACAGGAAATTCAACCTCGCTGATCTGGCGCGGCATACCCCTCTGGAGGTCCAGGCCAACGAAGGGGCTGAGGCCGTCGCCGTGTTCCGCGCCCAGCGAGCCCAGCCGCCGCAGGTGCAGCGTGGCGCCTCTCAGCTGTTGGGCTATACCGCCAGTACGCTGGACAAGAGCCTGGCAGCTTACCGGGCCGGTGATCGCGAACAGGCCTACGACCTTTCCGTTGCCGCCTACCTGGAGGGCTTCGAACTGGTCGAAAGCTCGCTTGATAACCTCGACACCAACGCGCGCAAGGACACCGAGCGGGCGTTGATGGCTTACCGGCAGTCGCTGCAGGACGGTTTGCCAGTGGCTCAGGCTGCCCAGAAGCTTGAGGTTGCCAAGAGCAAGCTGGCCAAAGCCGAAGAACTGCTCGGTGGCGGCGGCCTGAGCCAGTCGTTGAGCTTTGTTTCCGGTCTGTTGATTCTGCTGCGCGAGGGCCTGGAGGCCATTCTGGTGTTGGCCTCGGTCATTGCCTTTTTGCGCAACACCGGCCAGGCCGCAGCGGTGCGCGGGGTGAACATGGGTTGGGGGCTGGCGTTGCTGGCAGGGTTGGCAACCTGGGCATTGGCCGCCTATGTGATTGATGTCAGCGGTGCCCAGCGCGAACTGCTTGAAGGCTGCACGGCACTGTTTGCCAGTGTGATGGTGCTCTGGCTTGGCGTGTGGATGCATGATCGTCGTCATGCGGCGGCCTGGCAGGATTACATCAAGAGCAGCCTGGTCAGTGGCGGTGGGCGTTTTGGCTTTGCCTTGCTGGCATTCTTTTCGGTTTACCGCGAGCTGTTTGAGGTCGTGCTGTTTTACGAAACCCTCTGGCTGCAAGCGGGCCCGGCGGGCCACAACGCGGTGCTGGCTGGTGGGGCCACGGCACTGGTGCTGTTGGTTGGTTTGGCCTGGGTGATTCTGCGTGGCTCGGCGAAGCTGCCGTTGGCGCTGTTCTTCAGCATCAATGCCGGCCTGCTCTGCGCCCTTTCGGTGGTGTTTGCCGGGCATGGGGTCAAGGCGCTGCAAGAGGCCGGTGTCTTCGGTACTCGGCCTGTGGCGTTCTTTGAGTTCGACTGGCTGGGCATTCACGCTGACGCCTATTCGCTGGCGGCCCAGGCTGTGGCGCTGCTGGCGGTTGCGACACTGTATGGGCGCAGCCGCCTGGCTGAAAAGCGCCGGGTGCAGGTCAGTTGATTTGAAGCCGAACAGGCGAGCAGGGATACTGTTCGCCTGTTCTTCCGGAAAATTTAACCATGCGTGTCTGGATCGATGCCGATGCCTGCCCCAAGGCAGCCAAGGATCAGGTCGTCAAATTCGCCCTCAAGCGTCAACTCGAGGTGGTGTTGGTCGCTGGGCAAAGCCAGATCAAGCCCGCGTTTGCGTGTGTCAGGCTGATCGTGGTGCCGAGTGGCCCGGATGCTGCCGACGATTACCTCGTCGAACATGCGGTTCCAGGCGAGTTGGTGATTTGCAGCGATGTGCCGTTGGCCGATCGCCTGATCAAGAAGGGTGTCGCCGCGCTCGACCCACGTGGGCGTGAGTTTGACCCACACAACATGGGCGAGCGCCTGGCGGTGCGTAACCTGTTTACCGATCTGCGTGAGCAGGGCCAGGTGGGGGGTGGCCAGGCGCCTTACGGTGATCGCGAGAAGCAGGCATTCGCCAACTCGCTGGACCGCATCCTCACGCGCCTGGCACGCGAGTTTCCGGGGTAGGGCGACTCAGTCGTCCTGCGAGGCCAGCTCCAGCACCCGGTCCACCAGCTTGTTGATACCCGCGGCTGCTTCGCTGATCGATTGGGCCAGCATGTAGGCCGGGGTGCTTACCAGCTTGCGTGCAGTGTCTTCGACGATCTCATCAACCGGGCATTCCTGGTGGGTGCCGCCCATTTTTTCGATCGCTGCGCGGGTGCCGGCATCGTTGCCGATGGTGCAGATCACACCCGGGCCATAGATCTTGGCTGCCAGGGCCGGCGAAATGCAGATCAGCCCCACCGGTTTACCGGCTTCGGCGAACGCTTCGGCCACGGCCAGCACGTCTGGGTGCACGTGGCAGCCTGCGCCTTCGGTGGCAAAATTCGACAGGTTCTTTGCTGCCCCGAAACCACCGGGCACGATCAGGGCATCGAAGTCCTTGGCATCGGCCTCTTGCAGGTCCTTGATACTGCCGCGGGCAATGCGAGCCGACTCCACCAGCACGTTACGCGATTCGGGCATCGTTTCGCCGGTCAGGTGGTTGATCACATGCATCTGGGCAATGTTGGGTGCAAAGCACTGTACCTGGGCACCGCGCTGATCGAGGCGCAGCAGGGTGATCACGCTTTCGTGGATTTCCGCACCGTCGTAGACGCCGCAGCCGGACAGAATTACTGCAACTTTTTTAGTCATGCTTACTCCTCCCGATTCGAGGCGCTAAATGTCCTCTAATTTGGCAGTTGTCGCCATAGGGATTCCAGCGAACCCGGCCTAATCTGGGTGAACAACCTGACGGTGGACGGGGCATGGATTTCATCCTCTATGCGGTGCCTTTTTTCTTTGTGCTGATTGCGCTGGAGCTGCTGGCCGACCATTGGCGGGGCATGCGCAATTACCGCGTGGCCGATGCTATCAATAGTCTCAGCACAGGTGTGCTGTCGACCACCAGTGGTTTGCTGACCAAGGGCGTTGGCTTGGTAACGTACGCCGTGGCCTGGGAGCATCTGGCGCTGTTTGCCCTGCCGGCCGAGCGCTTCTGGGTGTGGGGGCTGGCCTTTGTTGGCTATGACTTCTGTTACTACTGGCTGCACCGCTTCGGGCATGAGCGCAATGTGCTCTGGGCGGCACATTCGGTGCACCACCAGAGCGAGGACTACAACCTGTCCACTGCTTTGCGCCAGACCAGTACCGGCTTCATTTTCTCCTGGATCTTCTATTTGCCGTTGGCTGTCCTGGGCGTGCCACCGCTGGTATTTGTCAGCGTCGCGGCGCTGAACCTGCTGTACCAGTTCTGGGTGCATACCCGGCATATTCCCAAGCTCGGCTGGTTTGAGTGGGTGTTTGTTACACCGTCCAATCACCGTGTACACCATGCTCAGAACCCTGTGTACCTGGACCGTAACTATGGTGGTGTGTTCATTTTCTGGGATCGCCTGTTCGGCACGTTCTGTGAGGAAGACGACAAGGAACCGGTTGTTTTCGGTGTGACCACGCCCCTGGCCAGTTGGAACCCGCTTTGGGCCAACCTGCAGGTTTATGCGCAGTTGTGGGCAGACGCCCGGCGCGCTGAGCGCTGGTGGGACGCGGTGCGAATCTGGTTCATGCCGACTGGCTGGCGCCCGGTCGATGTGGCTCGGCGTTATCCGCATGCCAAGCAGGACCTGAGTCGTTTCCAGAAGTTCGAGGTCCCGTTGGGCTGGCCAATGCAACTGTACGGGGTGGTGCAGTTTGCCGTTTACGTCGCCTTTGGCAGCTACCTGCTGGCGCAGGGTGAGCAGTTGTCGCTGGCGGCGCTTGGCCTGGGCTGGTGCCTGATGGCGTTGGGTTTGTATGCACTGGGCGCCGTGCTGGAGAGTCGGCCCTGGGCCTTTCGGCTGGAATGCGCGCGGTTGCTACTGAATCTGCCGGCCATGGCGCTGGCCGGGCAGGTGGGGTTATGGGCTGTTACGACGCCGGGGTGGCTCATGCTGCTCGCTTACAGCGGCGTCAGTGTCCTCGCCCTGATCGGCCTCCACACCAGCCGCCATATTGGCTTGCAGCGCGTCAGCCGCTTCTTTCCTGGCAATACGAGCGGCCCTGAAGCGCCGACGCAACCACAACACTCCACCAAGCAGCAGCAAACCGCCGAGCACCCATAGTTCGTAACGCTTCACGTTACCCAACAGGCCTTCGAGGATGGCCCCGAAGTGGTACGCAGCTGCGCCCAGTGCCGCAGCCCAGATGGCGGCACCGAGGCCATTGAGTAGCAGGTAGCGGCGTGGCGGGTAGCCGGACAGGCCAATGGCCACTGGCATGACGGTACGCAAACCGTAGACAAAGCGGAAGCTGAGTACCCAGATGTCCGGGTGACGGCGAATATGTTCCAGTGCGCGGTCGCCCATCAGTTGCCAGCGCGGTTTGCGCGCCAGCAGCTTGCGCCCGTGCCTGCGGCCCATGAAGTACCAGAGCTGGTCGCCGGCGTAGCTGCCGAAGAAAGCAACTAACACCACCAGATTGATGTCCATATATCCGCGGAACGCAAGGAATCCGGCAAGCACCAAAATGGTCTCACCTTCAAAAAAGGTACCGAGAAAAAGGGCAAAGTAGCCGAAATCCTGTAGGAATTGTTGGAGCATTTTCTGGAAGCTGGGCGAAATGAACGCGCAGCCTACCCCTTCGAGCGCGTTCGGGAAAGTGTCCAAATGTGTCTCGACGTGAACATTTCCTACAAGGACAATGTCTGCGTCCTCAAGTCGCAGGGTTGCCCATAGCTGTCATACACGCGTCATAATGGCTGCTTATAACTGTCGCGCTCGCCCGCCTGCGCGGGCTCAGGAGTCTGCCGTGAGCTTTACCCCCGCTAACCGTTTGTTTCCTGCCACCCGCCTGCGTCGCAACCGTCGCGATGATTTTTCCCGTCGTCTGGTTCGCGAAAATGTTCTGACTGTCGATGATTTGATCCTGCCGGTATTCGTGCTGGACGGCGAGAATCGCCGCGAAGAAGTCGCGTCGATGCCCGGTGTCGAGCGTCTGAGCATCGACCTGCTGCTCGAGGCAGCCGACGAATGGGTCAAGCTGGGCATTCCGGCGCTGGCGCTGTTCCCGGTCACGCCGGCCGAGAAGAAGTCGCTGGACGCTGCCGAGGCCTGGAACCCCGAGGGTATTGCCCAGCGTGCAACCCGTGCATTGCGCGCACGCTTCCCTGAGCTGGGTGTGATCACCGACGTCGCGCTGGACCCGTTCACGACCCATGGTCAGGACGGCATCCTCGACGAAGAAGGTTATGTGCAGAACGACATCACCGTCGATGCCCTGGTGCGTCAGGCTCTGTCCCATGCCGAAGCGGGTGCGCAGGTGGTTGCGCCCTCTGACATGATGGACGGTCGCATCCAGGCGATTCGCGAGGCGCTGGAGCTGGCCGGTCACGTCAATGTGCGGATCATGGCTTATTCGGCCAAGTACGCCAGTGCCTATTACGGCCCGTTCCGCGATGCGGTCGGGTCGGCACTTAACCTGGGCAAGGCCAACAAGGCCTCCTATCAGATGGATCCTGCCAACAGCAACGAAGCCTTGCATGAGGTGGCCGCCGACCTGGCCGAAGGTGCTGATATGGTAATGGTCAAGCCCGGCATGCCGTATCTGGATATCCTTTACCGGGTCAAGGAAGAGTTCAAGGTTCCGACCTTCGTCTACCAGGTCAGTGGCGAGTACGCCATGCACATGGCAGCCATTCAGAATGGCTGGCTCAGCGAAGGGGTTATCCTTGAGTCGCTCACCGCTTTCAAACGAGCAGGTGCTGATGGCATCCTGACTTATTTCGCTGTTCGCGCTGCTCAATTGATGAGAGGGCAGTAACGCCCTTCAGGAACGCTAGATGAATAACGAAGTGCTTAATGACGCTGCTATGAAGGATGCCCAGCCAGTGCCTGAGCCGATGGTAGAAACACCGCCAGAGCCGGCAGCGGTTCTGGCACCTGTGGTGGAAGCGCCCGTGGTCGAGGCCCCTGTGGTGGCTGCCGCCCCGGCAATCGCCATTCCGGGCCTGGACGACAGTAGCCTGTATATCCATCGGGAACTGTCGCAACTGCAGTTCAACATTCGGGTGCTGGAACAGGCGCTGGACGAGTCCTATCCACTCTTGGAGCGGCTCAAGTTCCTGCTGATCTTCTCCAGCAACCTGGATGAGTTCTTCGAAATTCGTGTAGCGGGCCTGAAAAAGCAAATTACCTTTGCCCGTGAACAGGCGGGTGCCGATGGCCTGCAGCCGCATCAGGCGCTGGCGCTCATCAGCGAGCTGGTTCACGGTGAAGTCGACCGCCAGTATGCGATCCTCAATGACGTGTTGCTGCCGGAGCTGGAGAAGCACCAGATCCGTTTCATCCGCCGTCGCTACTGGAACACCAAGCTCAAGACCTGGGTGCGGCGCTACTTCCGTGACGAGATCGCTCCGATCATTACACCGATCGGTCTCGACCCGACGCACCCGTTCCCGTTGCTGGTGAACAAGAGCCTGAACTTCATTGTCGAGCTTGAAGGGATTGACGCCTTTGGTCGCGATTCCGGCCTGGCGATCATCCCGGCACCGCGTTTGTTGCCGCGAGTCATCAAGGTGCCGGAAGACGTTGGCGGCCCGGGCGACAACTATGTGTTCCTCTCGTCGATGATCCATGCCCACGCCGATGACCTGTTTCAGGGCATGAAGGTGAAGGGCTGCTATCAGTTCCGACTGACCCGAAACGCCGACCTGGCGCTCGATTCCGAGGACGTCGAAGACTTGGCGCGGGCCCTGCGTGGCGAACTGTTCTCGCGTCGTTACGGCGATGCGGTACGCCTGGAAGTGGTCGATACCTGTCCCAAGCACCTGTCGGATTACCTGCTCAAGCAGTTCAGCCTGAGCGAGAGCGAGCTGTACCGGGTCAATGGGCCGGTCAACCTGACCCGACTGTTCAGCATTACCGGCCTGGATAGCCATCCTGAGTTGCAATACAAGCCGTTCACTCCGGCCATCCCCAAGCTGTTGCAGAACAGCGAGAATATTTTCAGCGTGGTCAGCAAGCAGGACATCCTCCTGATGCACCCCTTTGAGTCGTTCACTCCAGTGGTCGATCTGTTGCGCCAGGCCGCCAAGGACCCTCATGTCCTGGCCGTGCGCCAGACGCTTTACCGCAGTGGGGCCAACTCGGAAATCGTTGACGCGCTGGTCGACGCGGCGCGTAACGGCAAGGAGGTCACTGCGGTGATCGAATTGCGCGCGCGTTTCGATGAAGAGTCAAACCTGCAGATGGCCAGCCGCTTGCAGGCCGCAGGTGCCGTGGTGATCTACGGTGTGGTCGGTTTCAAGACCCACGCCAAGATGATGCTGATCCTGCGCCGCGAAGCCGGGGAGATCGTTCGCTACGCGCACTTGGGTACGGGTAACTACCATGCTGCCAACGCCCGTCTGTACACCGACTACAGCCTGCTGACCTCTGACGATGCCCTGTGCGAAGACGTCGGCAAGCTGTTCAGCCAGTTGATCGGCATGGGCAAGACCCTGCGCATGAAGAAGCTGCTGCACGCGCCGTTTACCCTGAAAAAGGGCATGCTCGACATGATCGCGCGTGAAACCCAGTTTGCCCTCGACGGCAAGCCGGCGCACATCATCGCCAAGTTCAACTCGCTGACCGATCCGAAGATCATCCGTGCGTTGTACAAGGCAAGCCAGTCCGGGGTGCGTATTGATCTCGTGGTGCGCGGCATGTGCTGCCTTCGCCCAGGTATCGCTGGTGTGTCGCATAACATCCATGTGCGCTCGATCATCGGTCGCTTTCTCGAGCACACGCGGGTGTTCTACTTCCTTAATGGCGGCGAGGAGCAGATGTTCCTTTCCAGTGCCGACTGGATGGAGCGCAACCTCGACAAGCGTGTGGAGACCTGTTTCCCGGTCGAGGGCAAGAAGCTGATCCTGCGGGTGAAAAAGGAGCTGGAAGGCTACCTGACCGACAACACCCACGCCTGGATTCTGCAGTCGGACGGCCGCTACGTACGCAGCATGCCAACCGGCAACCAGAACCCGCGCAGTGCCCAGGCGACTCTGCTTGAGCGCCTGAGCAACCCGGTCCTCAGCGTACGCTGAGGACGAAGCCGACCCGGGCCAGCCACTCCGCCTCAAGGGCGAAGTCGGCCTGGGTCAGCTGGTTCTGCTCCAGCCAGCCCTTCGGGAACTCCACGTCGAGGCTATCGCCTGCGGCATGCAGGGTGACTTGCGGCATCTGTTGAGTGCCACGGATGTGGTGGAACAGGATGGCAAAGCGCAGCAGCACGCACAGACGAATCAGCTTGACGCCGTCGTCGCCGAACTCGGCAAACTTGTCCTTGGGAATATTGCGCCGGTGACCGCGTACCAGTAGCGCCAGCATTTGCTGGTCTTCGCGGGAAAACCCGGCCAGGTCCGAGTGCTCGATCAGGTAGGCGCCGTGCTTGTGGTAGTGATAGTGGGCGATATCCAGGCCCACCTCATGTACCTTGGCTGCCCAGCTCAGCAGTTCACGCCAGATGCCGTCTTCCAGATCCCAGGCCGCCGCTACCTGATCGAAGGCATGCAGGGCCTTGCGCTCGACGCGCGCGGCCTGGCCTTGATCGACGTGGTAGCGCTCCATCAGCGAGCCGAGCGTGCGTTCACGCACGTCTTCGTGATGATGGCGGCCCAGCAGGTCGTACAGCACACCTTCGCGCAGGGCACCTTCGCAGTGATCCATGCGCTGCAGTTCCAGGGCGTCGAAGATGGCTTCGAGGATGGCAAGGCCGGCCGGGAAGATGGTCCGGCGATCTGGCTTGATCCCTTCAAAGTCGATTTTCTCGACATCGCCGAGCTTGAACAGCTTGCGCTTGAGCCACGCCAACCCTTCGGCATTGACCTCGCCCGAGCCCTGGCCACCTGATTTCAGGGCCAGGCCAATGGCGCGGATAGTGCCGGACGAGCCAATGGCTTCATCCCAGGTCAGGCGGTGCAAGGCGTTCTCGATGCTCATCAGCTCCAGCCGTGCTGCCGTGTAGGCCTGGGCATAACGAGCGGGCGTGATCTTGCCGTCGCGGAAGTAGCGCTGCGTGAAGCTGACGCAGCCCATTTGCAGGCTCTCGCGCAGCAGCGGCTCGAAGCGCTGGCCAATGATGAATTCGGTACTGCCGCCGCCGATATCGGCAACCAGGCGCTTACCCGGCGTGTCGGCCAGGGTGTGGGAGACGCCCAGGTAGATCAGGCGGGCTTCTTCGCGACCGGAAATGACTTCGACCGGGTGGCCGAGAATGGCCTCGGCGCGGCGGATGAACTCACCGCGGTTGCGGGCCTCGCGCAGGGCGTTGGTACCGACGATACGTACGGCGCCGTCAGGCATGCCGTTGATAAGCTGGGCAAAGCGCTTGAGGCAATCGAGCCCGCGCTGCATGGATTCTTCGCTGAGCTGGCGCTCTTCATTGATGCCGGCGGCCAGCTGAACCTTTTCACCGAGCCGCTCAAGAATGCGGATCTCGCTGTGGATGGCCTTGGCGACGACCATATGAAAACTGTTGGAGCCCAGGTCGATAGCAGCGATCAAGGACAGGTTCTTGGCTGTGGTTTGCGGCATGATCATGGGTTCTCGGTCTTTAACCCGCCAATCCTGACATGATCCATCGCTGACGCCAACGCGCAGTGTAGGAAGGCTTGATATGGCGCAGGTTGCACGGGGGAATGTGACGTTGTTGTGACAAATCGATATGCAAAGTCATCCACAACTATAGTTACACTCAATCGCCTGCGACTTCCTGTCCGCCATCTGGGCGGCTATGATGGGCGACGTTTTTTTGCTTACGACCTTGGAGACTTCCATGAGCAGCGATCTTATCAAACACGTCACTGACGCCAGCTTCGAGCAGGAAGTGCTGAAGGCTGAGGGCCCAGTGCTGGTGGACTACTGGGCTGAATGGTGCGGCCCTTGCAAAATGATCGCTCCAGTGCTGGACGACATTGCCGAAACCTACAAAGGCAAACTGACCGTCGCCAAGCTGAACATCGACGAAAACCAGGAAACGCCAGCCAAGCACGGCGTGCGTGGTATTCCTACCCTGATGCTGTTCAAAAACGGCAACGTCGAGGCCACCAAGGTCGGCGCACTGTCGAAGTCTCAGCTGGCGGCCTTCCTGGACGCCAATATCTGAGTCAAAAAAGCCCCGCATTTGTCGGGGCTTTTCTTTGCTCGGTGACTAGACGCCAGAAAAAGCAAGTGGTACATTCGGCCTCGCACTGTTTCTTCGGTGCCCTCTGCACGCCGTCGCCGACGCATCCCCAATTCGAATCAGTACGCGATCCTGTCGCCTTCTTTGCGGCGCGGCTTCATTAAGCCAGAAGCTTAATTCTCCCTTCTTACATGATTACGTCACTCCCCTTATGAACCTGACTGAACTCAAGCAAAAGCCGATTACCGATCTGCTCGAAATGGCCGAACAGATGGGCATAGAAAATATGGCCCGTTCGCGCAAGCAAGATGTGATTTTCTCCCTGTTGAAAAAGCATGCGAAAAGCGGCGAGGAAATCTCCGGTGATGGCGTGCTGGAGATTCTCCAGGACGGTTTCGGTTTCCTGCGTTCGGCGGATGCCTCTTACCTGGCCGGCCCCGACGATATCTACGTTTCGCCTAGCCAGATCCGCCGCTTCAACCTGCGCACCGGTGACACCATCGTTGGCAAGATCCGCCCACCGAAAGAAGGTGAGCGTTACTTCGCGCTGTTGAAAGTCGACACCATCAACTTCGACCGTCCAGAAAACGCGAAGAACAAGATCCTGTTTGAAAACCTGACGCCGTTGTTCCCGAACGTGCGCCTGAAGATGGAAGCCGGTAACGGTTCCACCGAAGACCTTACTGGCCGGGTCATTGACCTCTGCGCGCCAATTGGTAAAGGTCAGCGCGGCCTGATCGTCGCACCGCCAAAAGCGGGCAAGACCATCATGCTGCAGAACATCGCGGCCAACATCACCCGTAACAACCCCGAGTGCCACCTGATCGTTCTGCTGATCGACGAGCGCCCGGAAGAAGTGACCGAAATGCAGCGCACGGTGCGTGGCGAAGTGGTTGCCTCGACCTTCGACGAGCCGCCAACCCGCCACGTACAAGTGGCTGAAATGGTGATCGAGAAGGCCAAGCGCCTGGTCGAGCACAAGAAGGATGTAGTCATCCTGCTCGACTCCATCACCCGTCTGGCCCGTGCCTACAACACCGTCATCCCGAGCTCCGGCAAGGTACTGACCGGTGGTGTCGATGCCCACGCCCTGGAGAAGCCAAAGCGTTTCTTCGGTGCTGCGCGTAACATCGAGGAAGGCGGTTCGCTGACCATCATCGCCACTGCGTTGGTTGAAACCGGTTCGAAGATGGACGAAGTGATCTACGAAGAGTTCAAGGGCACCGGTAACATGGAACTGCCTCTGGACCGCAAGATCGCTGAAAAACGCGTCTTCCCGGCCATCAACATCAACCGTTCCGGTACTCGCCGCGAAGAGCTGTTGACCGCCGATGACGAACTGCAGCGCATGTGGATTCTGCGCAAGCTGCTGCACCCGATGGACGAAGTTGCGGCCATTGAGTTCTTGATCGATAAGCTCAAGCAGACCAAGACCAACGACGAGTTCTTCCTCTCGATGAAGCGCAAGTAAATTCGAGCAGGTCGCAAGAGCCGGGGAAACCCGGCTTTTTGCTATCTGCACATTGGCTATTCTGGCTGACCGGGTATAAGGCTACACTTTGCCACCCCGTCCGATACGGCCAACATGAGGCTTACGCATGCAGTATCGCGATTTGCGCGACTTTATCCGCGGCCTGGAACAGCGTGGCGAACTCAAGCGCATCCAGGTTCCGATTTCTCCTGTCCTGGAAATGACAGAAGTCTGCGACCGCACCCTGCGGGCCAAAGGCCCGGCTCTGCTCTTCGAGCGACCTACCGGGCACGATATTCCGGTGCTTGGCAACCTGTTTGGCACGCCTGAACGCGTGGCCATGGGCATGGGTGCCGAGTCGGTCAGCGAGCTGCGCGAAATCGGCAAGTTGCTGGCTTTCCTCAAGGAGCCTGAGCCACCGAAAGGGTTGAAGGACGCCTGGTCGAAACTGCCGATCTTCAAGAAGGTCGTGTCGATGGCACCCAAGGTCGTCAAAGACGCGGTCTGCCAGGAAGTGGTTATCGAGGGTGATGATGTCGACCTGGGCATGCTGCCGGTGCAGACCTGCTGGCCAGGCGACGTCGCGCCGCTGATTACCTGGGGCCTGACGGTTACCCGTGGGCCTAACAAGGATCGCCAGAACCTCGGTATCTATCGTCAGCAGGTGATTGGCCGCAACAAGGTCATCATGCGCTGGTTGAGCCACCGAGGCGGTGCGCTCGACTACCGTGAGTGGTGCGAGAAGAACCCGGGCAAGCCATTCCCGGTGGCGGTGGCCTTGGGCGCTGACCCGGCAACCATTCTCGGCGCTGTGACCCCGGTTCCCGACACCCTCTCCGAATACGCCTTTGCCGGCCTGCTGCGGGGCAACCGCACTGAGTTGGTCAAATGCCGTGGCAGTGATTTGCAAGTGCCGGCGAGCGCCGAGATCATCCTGGAAGGGGTGATCCATCCTGGTGAAATGGCCCCAGAGGGGCCTTATGGCGACCATACTGGCTATTACAACGAGGTCGACAGCTTCCCGGTGTTCACCGTCGAGCGAATCACCCACCGGACCAAGCCGATCTACCACAGCACCTATACCGGGCGGCCGCCGGATGAGCCCGCGATTCTCGGTGTGGCACTCAACGAAGTGTTCGTCCCGATCCTGCAGAAGCAGTTTCCGGAGATCACCGACTTCTACCTGCCGCCGGAAGGCTGTTCCTACCGCATGGCGGTAGTGACCATGAAGAAGCAGTACCCGGGGCATGCCAAGCGGGTGATGTTGGGTGTGTGGTCGTTTTTGCGACAGTTCATGTACACCAAATTCGTTATCGTCACTGATGATGACATCAATGCCCGCGACTGGAATGACGTGATCTGGGCCATTACCACGCGCATGGACCCCAAGCGCGACACGGTGATGATCGACAACACGCCAATCGATTACCTGGATTTCGCTTCGCCGATCTCCGGGCTGGGTTCGAAGATGGGTCTGGACGCAACCCATAAGTGGCCAGGCGAGACCACCCGTGAGTGGGGCCGCGTCATCGTCAAGGATGAGGCTGTCACACGGCGAATCGATGAGTTGTGGAACCAGTTGGGAATAGACTGATGCAGGTAACGTTGCAGCCTTCCGGTGCGGTATTGACGATCAAGCCCGGAGAACGGATTCTGGAAGCGGCGCAGCGTCTCGGTTACGACTGCCCACAGAGCTGTCGCAATGGCAACTGCCATGTCTGCGCCGCACTGCTGGTTGACGGTCGTGTGCGCCAGGAAGGGCAGGTGCGTGATCACGGCGAACTGTTCACTTGTATTGCCGAACCCCTCGAGGATTGCACCTTGCTATGGGACGGTGTGTTGGCGCTGGGCGAGCTGCCAGTGCGCAAGCTGGCTTGCCAGGTGAGTGAGTGTGTCGAGCTTGGCGGTGACGTCTGGCGCGTGCGCCTGCGTGCGCCTGCCGGCAAGCCACCGCGCTATCACGCTGGGCAGTACCTGATGATCGAGCGGGAAAACGGCGAGAAATCGGCTTTTTCCCTGGCCTCGGCGCCACATTGTGGGCGTGATCTGGAGTTGCACGTGCTGGCCCGTGAGAACAGTGCGCGTGATTTGATTGCCCAACTGCAGCGTCAGGGCATGGCCCGTGTTGAGCTGCCGTTCGGTGATACGCACTTGGCCGAGTTGCCGGAAGGCCCGTTAGTGTTGATCGCTGCAGGCACCGGTATGGCGCAGATGCACAGCCTGATCGAGCATTGCCGCGCGCAAGGTTTCAAGTACCCGGTGCACCTGTACTGGGGTGTGCGTCGTCCAGAAGATTTCTACGCGCTTGAGCACTGGGACGAGTGGCAGCAGCTACCTAACCTATACCTGCACAAGGTCGTCAGTGACCTGTGTGGCTGGGAGGGGCGCTGCGGCCTGTTGCACGAAGCCGTGTGTGAAGACATTACCGAACTGACTTCGGTACAGGTCTACGCCAGCGGTTCGCCGGCCATGATCTATGCCACGCTCGATGCTTTGGTGAGTGCCGGCATGGATGCGCATCAAATGCGTGCCGATGTCTTCGCCTATGCGCCGCGAAACGGCTAACGGGATCAAGGCGCGCTGCAACAGCGCGCCTTACTAACTAACCGTTATTGTCGCTTGCCATTATGAAAGGCCATTGTTGCAGGGGCTGAAATTAACTTTCGCGGCACTTGCAAGTGTCTGCTATTACTTGCTGAAACACTTGTAAAGCGGCTCTTTCAGACCGTTTGAGGGCTTGTTTTTCGTGGGCTATCTGCCGTACGGTAACTGCATGGACTGTGTATTTGTTTTAGAGTGAGTTACCTAATTAACTCACGGGGAATTCTGGCGACGGTTATGTCGGCAATTGAAACTGCATCTGTGAATGTGGCATATCCTCCCTTGCTTGATTTCGGGTCGCAATTGACTCAAGAGCAACTTCTGCACTCGGTTCATCGCACCATGGCCTTGCATCAAGGGGGGGCGGTCTGGCTATTTGCCTACGGTTCTTTGATCTGGCGTCCAGAGTGCTCCGCCGAGGAGCGGCGTCGGGGGCGGGTGCATGGTTATCATCGCGGCCTCTACCTGTGGTCCCATGAGCACCGTGGCACGCCGGAGTGCCCAGGGCTGGTCTTTGGCCTGGACCGCGGCGGCTCCTGCAGCGGGTTTGCCTACCGTCTGCCGGAAGAGCATCTGCACGATTCGTTGCTGGCGCTCTGGCAGCGAGAAATGCCCTATCCGGCCTATCGGCCACATTGGCTGAGTTGCCGACTGGATGACGGCAGCAAGGTTCAGGCACTGGGTTTTGTCCTGGAGCGGCACTTGCCGTGTTACGCCGGCAATCTGCCGGATACGTTGCTTAGCCAGATCTTTGCCCAGGCCAAGGGGCGGTATGGCAGCACCCGCGACTATGTCGAGCAGACCCTGAACGCCCTGCGCAGCCATGCCATGCCCGATCGTAATCTGGAAGCACGCTTTCGTCGCTGTCATTCCCGCGAGGTGTAGCGGCCAGCAAGGCTGGCCTCTACCGACTTGCTGGTCGCAGGGCTGTCAGGGTTCCGGTGTCAGATGCAATATGCTCTTCGCCGGGATCACCCCCATTTGCGCCCGCTGGTACTTCCCGTCCATGTAGTCCCGGGCCTGGTCGGCATAGTGGGTATCGAACAACACGCCACTTTGCCCAACCGGGTTGATGCTCAAGGACTGGCCGGCATCGGCAAAGTCGATCAGGCGTCGTGTCGAGGGGCCATAGGTCACCGGCCATGGTGCCGGGCCAATCTTCGCCGAGAAGTTGTTCGGCACTTCATGGCTGCCCGGGGCATTGAACGGCCCTACGTTAAACAGCCTGTCCAGCGGCTTCTGTTGGCCCAGCGGGTGACCGTGGGTCAAGGTGTGTGCTTTGCCCCATTGCCAGCTTGCCGGGTCGTTGCCAAGGGTTTTGCGCAGGTGCGCCAGGCTGTTATGCCAGGCTTGGGCAACAGCATCCTTGCGGTTGCCACGTTCGTTGCTGCCTCTATGCTCCCACCACGGCGAGTCAGGGTCAGCGGCCAGGCGCGGTAGCGCTGCGTCAATGACGCGGGTCGAGATCAGGGTGTCAAACCACAGATCGCCCAGCTCATCGTGCAGGGCGGCGCGGCTCAGCTCATAGAGGAATTGGTTGAACACGGTGGCGCTGATCGAATCCAGCGGATAGTCGCCAGGCCAGGCGGCCAGTTGCTCGACCAGTTCCTTTTCCTGTTCCCCCTCGGCGACTTCTCGCAGTACCGACAACAGCGGTGCGAGGGTGCGCGGGCCATAGCCGGTGGTGGTGCCCAACTGCAATGCCTGGCTGTTGTGTATATCCCATTGGGTCTGGTCGGTTGCAAGGTGGTGGGCCAGCTGTTGACCACGGTCGGCCGGGTTGTAATAGCCGGGAATGGGCATGCCGGTCGGTGACTGTGGCTGGGCATTGGCCGAGACGATATAACCGCTGGCCGGGTTTTCCTGTTGGGGGTTGGCGCTGAACGGGTAGAAGCCGAGCTTGTCGGCTTGTGCACTGCTGCCATCGAGGATGAATGCCGGGTTGACGCCCTCCGGACGGATCGGCAACCGGGCGGCGGCCCACCAGCCGATGTCGCCGCGGGCATTCGCCCAGACCAGGTTCAGGCCTGGCGCGTGGATCTTCGCGGCAGCGCTGCGCATTTTGTCCCGGGTATTGGCGCGGTTGATTTCGTAGAAACCATCCAGTATCGGGTTTTCACTTTCGAGAAACGTCCACCACATGGCGATCGGGGTGGTGCTGGCGGTTTTGCCTAGCACGTCGTTGACGATTGGCCCATGCGGTGAGCTGCGCAGTGCGAGGGTCACCGGGTGTTCGCCCTTGACCATGATCTGCTCTTCGCTACGTGTCAGCGCTTGCCATTGGCCGTTGATACGAACCTCATTGGGCTGTGTCGGGTTGACCTGTTCGGCGATCAAGTCGAGGTCGTCGTTCTGGAACATGGTCAGGCTCCAGCCGAACTCGCGGTTATGCCCCAGCGAGGCAAAGGGGTTCAGCGCCTGGTGGTAGCCGTACAGATTGAAGCCGGGTGCGGACAGCTCGGCTTCGTACCACACGGCTGGCACGGCAAAACTGATATGCGGGTCGCCTGCCAGCAGCGGCATACCGCTACGGGTGTGGCTACCGGCCACGGCCCAGGCGTTACTGCCTTCGAATTGCGGGATACCCGCGTCAAACAGTGCCTGCTGGCTGCGTTGGGCTAGCAGGTTGAGGCTTTGCCAGTCGGCGGCAGCGAGCTTGGGTGCTGCCTGTACCGCGCCTTCAGGGTGCCAGTCCAGGTCGAAGATTTTCAGGTAGTCCGGGCCCAGTTGGTCGCGGATATAGGTGAGCACCGGTTCGGTCCTGAAGGCGGCAGCAAAGCTGTACGCCATGTAGCCGGCGATGCTCAGGGTGTCCTCGGCCGTAAAGGGGCGTGGCGTGATACCCAGTATGTCGAACTCTATCGGTTTGGGGTGGGAGGCCTGCCAGGCGTTAACGCCGTCCAGGTAGGCTTGCAGGGCTATCCAGGCGGGCGATTGTTTGTCCTGACGGCTCACCATCAGTTTGGCCTGGTCGCGGATGCGCAGGCTGCGGAACAGCGTGTCGGTTGGCACCAGTTTCGGCCCGAGCACCTCGGCCAGTTCACCTCTGGCCAGGCGGCGCATGATTTCCATCTGGAACAGGCGGTCCTGGGCATGTACGTAGCCCAGTGCTCGGTAAAGGTCGGTCTCGTTACGCGCTCGGATATGCGGTACGCCACGCTCGTCATAGCGTACGCTGACGGGGGCTTGCAGGTTGGCCAGGGTTACCTCGCCCTGACGTTGCGGCAATTTGCTCTGTACATACCAGAAGCCACCGGCGGCCAGTGCCGTGAGAGTGACGGCGAGTAAGCTCAGGCTGCGTTTCATCGAGACTCCTTGTGTGTGGCGAGTGACGGCTTCAACAACGGGCGCGTGTGTTTTCGGACAGAGGATAGACGTTGCAAACTCAACCCATCGGCAAGGGGGGTGAGAAATCAGGCGCCCCATGGGCAGTAGCAGCCCACTGCCAAGGTGTGCGTGGCGCTGACTGAGCGTCCTTGGCTCAGCGCCTGCAGAATCGGCTCGATAAAGCTGTTGCTCGAATTGCAGGTCGCGCCTTCGCTGTAAGGGCCGAAGTAGGCCAGCTTGCCGTCTCGGTCCCAGATCGCCACGGCTGGGCTGGCGGGCAGCTGTTCAGCGCCTGGCAGTGTCGGCAAGGGCTTCAGGGCGCTCAGGTTGGGCGGCAACTGGCCGTGGCTGCCTGCTTTCTGTACCGCATAGAAGGCTACGCCTTGGGGCGCAAAATGTGCGATCAACTCACCCAGGTGCTGTTGGTTGCCAACATTGCACGGGCAGGCCGGGTCCCAGAAGTGCACCACGCGGATCGGCCCGGGGCCGGCGAGGTCGGCAGGCAGGTGCAGGTTGTCACCGGCAAACAGTGCGGTCTGGTTGTCGAACGTGCGCAGGTAGCGGCTCTGGAAGCTGTCATAGGCCCACCACAGGATGGCTGCGCAAAGCAGCAGGGTCAGGCCGGTTAACAGCGTTTTTGCACGTGGTCGAGGCATGTCCATGGGTCCACAAAAGGGCGCATAGCTTGCCATGCCAGTGACGACAGATGAATATCGTGGATCAATCCTTTGTTTTTGTGCCTGGATGCCCGCTATGTCCGCTTCGTTCCAGCCAGATGCTTTGCGCGCCAGCTTGCAGCCGCTATCGGCTCGTCAGCCGCTGTCAGCGCAGGCGGCGGCGTATCAGCACTTTTATGGTCTGGACCTGCCGGCGCGCCCGGTACCGGTGGAGCGCTGGTTGGGGCGATTCCAGGTGGCCGGCTATGACGTGGTCGGCCAGGTCTGGCTGGCGCCGGCCCCGGTGGCGACACTTATCCTGTTGCACGGCTTCTACGACCATATGGGCTTGTACCGGCATGTCATCGACTGGGCGCTGGACCAGGGCTTCAGTGTGATTGCCTGTGACCTGCCCGGGCATGGCCTGTCCAGTGGCGAGCGGGCCAGTATCGATGACTTTGCGGTGTATCAACAGGTGCTTGAGGCCTTGTTCGCGCAAGCGGCCGCACTAGGCCTGCCGCAGCCCTGGCACCTGTGCGGGCAAAGTACGGGCGGCGCCATCGTGATCGACCATGTACTGAATCACGGCGATGACAGCCCGATCCAGGGCCGGGTGATTTTGCTGGCACCGCTGGTGCGACCTCGCGCCTGGGGCTGGTCGAGGTTCAGCTACTACCTGTTGCGACCGTTCGTGAAGGGCATTGAGCGGCGTTTCAGCGAGAACACCAACGACCCGACGTTTCTGCCGTTCCTGCTGGCAGACCCCTTGCAGCCGCGGCGTTTGCCCACGGCCTGGGTTGGAGCACTGATTGAATGGGTCAAGCGTATCGAGGCGGCGCCGCCGAGTACGCGTCGGCCGCTGATCATTCAGGGGCAGTCGGACATGACCGTTGACTGGCCGCATAACCTGTTGGTACTACGGGAGAAATTCGCCCAGCCTCAGGTGCTGATGCTGCCCGAGGCGCGACACCACCTGGCCAATGAACTGCCGACGATTCGCCAGCGCTACTTCGCGTTCATTGGCGAGCACCTTACTTGAGGTCGGCGCTGTTCTGGCCGACCGCCAGGCCGGCTCGGATCGCCGCGAGGGCGGCCTTGTAGTAGGCCTGACCTTCTGCAGACTCGGCGAAACTGGCGAACTCTTCCAGCTCCGGGTCCGACAGGTCGCGGTAGACGTAGAGCAGGGTGTTGTTCAGGTCGTTGCCGATCTGCTCCATCAGCCGTGCGCGCTGGCCGTCAAGCATGCCCTGAGCCTGACCACCACCGAGCAGTCCCGGAATCATCTGGCTGAGGCTGTCCGCCGCCACGCCGGCAATCGCCAGGCTGACTTCGGCACCGGCTTCGCGGGCCGGCAGGGCCTTGGCCAGGTGACCAATGATCAGCAGGCGGGTATCGCTGGCCTGAATACGCGGCAAGCCCTTGGCATTCTTGGCCAATTGGTCGCGGCGGGTGGCCAGCAGCTCGGCAGCGACGATCTTGCGTCCCAGCGGCGACTGGAAAAACGCCAGGGCCGGTGTCGGATTGCTCAGGTTGGCGCGTAACTGGGCGGCGGCGCGCGCGTCTACAGCCTTTGGCTCGAAACGCTGGTTGCTGTTGTTGACCAATGCTTGAAACACCGCAGGCGGCAGGCTGTTTTGGTAGCGCTGCTGGGCGGCATCGAGGGCATCGGTAAAGTGGGCGCGCTGCTCAGGCCAGCCGGCGACCTTGTAGAGTTGGTCGAGGCTGTCTGCCCAGACAGGCATGGTGCAGCTCAATAGCAGCAGAAAAAACAAACGACGCATTAAAGACTCCTGTCGGCAGAGCGCTATTGTCCGTGGCTTGGCGGGCCTTTGTCGAGACGCGATGTGTTCTGTCAGCCAAGTGGCGCTGTCGATTTTTTTGGCAGATAGATACTATGCGCGGCATGCGCATATCCTCTGATCACCCACTGTTGTTACGTATCGTTGATGACCTGGCCAGCCATGGCTGGTCGCAGCAGAATATTTTCCTGCCAGAAACCCTGACGCGGGCGCTGGCGGCTGAGTGCCGCAAGCGTGAGACCGAGGGTGATCTAGCCCCGGCAGCCGTCGGGCGCGGCGCTACCCAGGAGGTTCGCGAGGGCATTCGCGGCGACCATATTCAGTGGATCGAGCCCGGTGAGTCCGAGGCTTGCGATCAGTACCTGGGGGTGATGGACAGCCTGCGCGAGGCAATGAACCGCAGCTTGTTCCTTGGGCTTGAGGACTTTGAATGCCACTTTGCGTTCTATCCGCCAGGTGCGTTCTATCGCCAGCACCTGGACCGATTCCGCGACGATGACCGACGTATGGTGTCGGCGGTGCTTTACCTCAATGAAGCCTGGCTGCCAGAGAACGGCGGACAACTGCGCATGAGCCTCAAAGGTGGGGTCGAGCATGATGTACAGCCAACTGGCGGTTGCCTGGTGGTGTTCCTCTCCGGGGACATTCCCCATGAGGTGCTGCCGGCCACTCGTGATCGCCTGTCCCTGACGGGCTGGTTTCGCCGACGCGGCAACGAGCCGTTCTGACATGCACAAGGTGTTGGTCAGTGCCTGCCTGCTCGGCCAGCCGGTGCGTTATGACGGTCGTGCCAGCGGGTATCCGGATTGCCTGCTGCAATGGCAACGGCAAGGTCGTGTCGTGCCCTTGTGCCCCGAGGTGGCAGGTGGTTTGCCGACACCGCGGCCACCTGCGGAAATCCCCGGAGGCCAGGGCGCTGCCGTACTTGAGGGGCGTGTAGTGGTCGTGAACGTCGATGGCGAGGATGTCAGTACGGCCTTTTTGGCCGGTGCCGAGCGGGCATTGCAGCTGGTGCGGCAACACGGCATCCGTATTGCCGTGCTCAAGTCCGGTAGCCCGTCCTGTGGCAATGCCCTGACCTATGACGGCACGTTCAGTGGCACCAAGGTGCCGGGCGAGGGTGTTACCACGGCACTGCTGCGCCGCGAGGGCGTTCAGGTCTTCAGCGAGCTGGAGCTGGACGCCGCATTACAGGCATTGAATGCGCTTGAGGCTTAAGGCTTCGGCGGTTTGCTGGCATCCATCCCGAACCATTTTTCCGACATCGCGCTCAACCGACCATCGTTCTTGATGCGCTGCAGTGCGCTGTCCAGAGCGCTGTGGAAAGCCGGGTTACCCTTCTGGAAGGGAATCGCCAGGTTGAGCACAGGGCCGACAGTTGCACCTTCGGTAACGGGCAGTTTGCTGTCGCGCACGGCATAGGGCACCAGCAAACGATCACTGATGACGGCGTCGATCTGATCGTCGGCCATGTCCTTTATGGGCTGGTGCGTATCCGGATAGCCGCGCAGGTCTACGCCTTCAATGACGCGCGCCTGTTCGGCAAACTGGCTGCCCTGAACGAAGCCCAGGGTGTGCCCCTTCAGGGCATCAAGGGTTGTCAGTGGGCGTTTTTCTTCCTTGCGCACGATAAGTTGGGCGCTGGAGTAGCTGTAGGGCGCGCTGAAATCCAGGCGATCCTTGAGCTCAGGGGTTGCGCTGATCTGATTGAGGGCGATGTCGTATTTGCCGCTTTCCACGCCCATGATCAGGTCGGTAGCGTCGGTCACGATAAACGAAGCGTTGACGTCCAGTTCATTTGCCAGGGCGCGTCCCAGTTCAATCTCGAAGCCGCTCAGTTGGTCATTGTCCTTGAAATTGAACGGTGGGTTGGATGCCTGGACGGCAATGCGCAGTTCGTTGCGGTCGTTAACGTCGTCGATCAGTTCCGCGTGCGCTGCTGTACTGAGCAGGGCTGCAAGCAATACCCCTATGGTCAAACGCATTGTTGCCCCTGTTTTATTTTGGCAGTTGAAGATCTGTTCGCCGCGACTTTATGCAAATGCTGCGGTCGAACGCCACCTAGGACCTTGGTCGGTAGTGGATGTTAGACGTTTCCTACAAAATATTTTGTAGGAACACAGACAAACACAGAGCGTTCCAATTGATCTATGGTTATTGGCTGCTGCCGCACTATTTTGCAGCCTCTGTTAGTGAAGTAAATCACAGGAGTAGTGAATGAAAAGCCTGATTTCGTGTGCAGCCATTGCTGGTCTGCTGATGGGCGTCTCCGTTGTGGCGGCAGCCGAAGGCCTGAAAAGCCAGGAACCGCCTGCAGGGGCCAAGGTTTCCATTCTGTCCCCTGCCGATGGGGCTACGGTGGACAAGACCTTTACCGTCAAGTTTGGTATCGAAGGCATGGCGCTCAAGCCTGCCGGCGATGATACCCCGCATACCGGTCATCACCACCTGTTGGTCGACGTGAGCAAAGAGCCTGCTGCTGACCAGGTACTGCCAGCCACGGTGTTGCCGGCCGACAATCAGCCGCTGCCGCCGGGTGAGCATGTTGTTCATTTCGGTAAGGCGCAGACTGAAACCCAGATCACCTTGACGCCAGGCAAGCACACGCTGCAACTGGTGCTGGGCGACAAGTTCCACGTGCCATTCAAGCCAAGTGTTGAATCGAAGAAGATCACAGTGACCGTCAAGTAAACACGGCACACAAAAAAAGGGAGGCCATCAGGGCCTCCCTTTTTTATGCCGCAGGATGCTTAGAACAGAACGCGGGAACGGATGGTGCCCTTGATCTGTTGCAGTTTTTCCTGGGCCAGGTCGGAGTACTCGGCATCTACGTCGATAACCACGTAACCCACCTTCTCGTTGGTCTGCAGGAACTGACCGGAGATGTTGATGGCGTTTTCGGCGAAGACCTTGTTGATCTCGCTGAGAACACCCGGGATGTTTTGGTGGATGTGCAGCAGACGGTGCTTGCCTGGGTGGGCCGGAAGGGCCACTTCAGGGAAGTTGACCGAGGATACCGACGTACCGTTGTCGCTGTACTTGACCAGTTTTTCTGCCACTTCCAGGCCGATGTTGGCCTGCGCTTCGGCAGTCGAGCCACCGATGTGCGGGGTCAGGATGACGTTGTCCAGGCCGCGCAGCGGGCTTTCGAACTCTTCATCGTTGGAGCGTGGCTCGACCGGGAATACGTCGATGGCGGCGCCGATCAGGTGCTTGTCCTTGATGGCGGCAGCCAGGTGGTCCAGTTCGACCACGGTGCCACGGGCGGCGTTGATCAGGATGCCGCCTTTCTTGATGGCGCGAATTTCCTTCTCGCCGATCATCCACTGGGTGGCTGCAGTTTCTGGAACGTGCAGCGAGACGATGTCGCACATGCCCAGCAGCTCGTGCAGGTTGTTCACCTGAGTGGCGTTACCCAGCGGCAGCTTGGTGATGGTGTCGTAGAAGTAAACCTGCATGCCCAGGCCTTCAGCCAGGACCGACAGTTGGGTGCCGATCGAGCCGTAGCCGACGATACCCAGCTTCTTGCCACGGATCTCGAAGGAGTTGGCCGCGCTCTTGATCCAGCCACCACGGTGGCAGGACGCGTTCTTCTCCGGGATGCCGCGTAGCAGCAGGATGGCCTCGGCCAGTACCAGTTCGGCAACGGAACGGGTGTTGGAGTACGGTGCGTTGAACACGGCGATACCGCGTTCGCGAGCCGCGTTGAGGTCGACCTGGTTGGTACCAATGCAGAAACAGCCGACAGCGACCAGTTTCTTGGCGCAGTCGAAAACCTCTTCGGTCAGTTGAGTGCGCGAGCGGATACCGATGAAGTGAGCATCGGCGATCTTTTCCTTCAGATCGGCATCGGGCAGAGAGCCGGTGAGGTACTCAATGTTGGTGTACCCGGCGGCCTTAAGGACGTCCACGGCAGTTTGGTGGACGCCTTCGAGGAGAAGGAACTTGATCTTGCTCTTATCGAGAGAAGTCTTGCTCATCTGCGTAAACCTGTGTCCCGGAGAAAAAATGGCAGGGAAGAGAAGCTGTCGCAGATCGGCCTGAAGCACGATTAGCGGGGGGCATATGCTAGCATAACGACCCCTTGATACGCCCATCCCTGGCACGTGAAGAGTCCTCAGGGTGACTATGAATTGTTCGAGAGTTCTATCGATGACCAATCCTGCGCTGATTGATGAGCTGTTGACTCTGGTTGAACCTGGCAAGGTACTCACCGACGCTGCTTCCCTCGATACGTACGGCAAGGATTGGACCAAACATTTTGCGCCGGCACCGCTGGCCATCGTGTTTCCGAAGAGCATCGAACAGGTACAGGCCATCGTCCGCTGGGCCAACCAGCGCAAGGTTGCGCTGGTGCCGTCGGGCGGGCGAACCGGGCTTTCCGCCGCAGCCGTGGCGGCCAATGGCGAAGTGGTAGTGGCCTTCGACTACATGAACCAGATTCTCGGTTTCAACGCCGGTGATCGTACGGTCGTCTGCCAGCCTGGGGTGATTACCGCGCAACTGCAGCAGTTCGCGGCAGACCAGGGGCTGTACTACCCAGTTGACTTTGCCTCAGCAGGATCAAGCCAGATTGGCGGCAATATCGGCACCAATGCCGGCGGTATCAAGGTTATTCGCTACGGTATGACCCGTAATTGGGTGGCTGGCCTGAAAGTCGTCACCGGCAAGGGCGACCTGCTTGAGTTGAACAAGGACTTGATCAAGAACGCCACCGGTTACGATCTGCGTCAGTTGTTCATTGGGGCTGAAGGCACTCTGGGCTTTGTGGTTGAAGCCACGATGCGCCTGGACCGCGCGCCGAAGAATCTCACCGCGATGGTCCTGGGCACCCCGGACTTCGACTCGATCATGCCGGTGCTGCATGCTTTCCAGGGCAAACTGGACCTCACTGCCTTTGAGTTCTTCTCCGACAAGGCCCTGGCCAAGATCATGGGGCGTGGCGATGTGCCGGCACCCTTTGACACCGACTGCCCGTTCTATGCCTTGCTGGAGTTCGAGGCGAGCACCGAAGAGGTGGCCAACGACGCCCTGGCAACCTTCGAGCACTGTGTGGAGCAAGGCTGGGTAATCGACGGTGTGATGAGCCAGAGCGAGCAACAACTGAAAAACCTCTGGAAACTGCGTGAGTACATCTCCGAGACCATCTCGCACTGGACGCCCTACAAGAACGACATCTCGGTCACCGTATCGAAAGTGCCGGTGTTCTTGAAGGATATCGATGCGATTGTCGGCGAGCATTACCCTGATTTTGAAGTCGTCTGGTATGGCCACATCGGCGACGGCAATTTGCACCTGAACATCCTCAAGCCGGAAAACCTGAGTAAGGACGAGTTCTTCGCCAAGTGCGCTACCGTCAACAAATGGGTTTTCGAAATAGTAGAGAAGTACAACGGCTCGATTTCTGCCGAGCACGGTGTTGGCATGACCAAGCGCGACTACCTGACCTACAGCCGTTCGCCCGTGGAAATCGAGTACATGAAGGCGGTTAAGGCCGCCTTCGACCCGAATGGGATCATGAACCCGGGCAAGATCTTCCCGGTCGAGTGACGCGTTTCCCCCAAAAGTGATTAACAGCGCCAGGAGTCGGCAATGAGCTACCAGCACCAGTATCTAGACGGCACGCGTATTCACTTCCCGTTGGGCAAGGTGGTGTGCATTGGCCGTAATTACGCCGAACATGCCAAGGAACTGAATAACCCGGTACCGACTGAACCCTTGTTGTTCATCAAGCCCGGCAGTTGTGTCGTGCCGCTCGAGGGTGGCTTCAAGATCCCGACCGAGCGTGGTTCGGTGCACTACGAGGCGGAAATCGCCGTGTTGCTGGGCAAGTCGCTGTCGACCCAGCCCGACGAGGAAGAAGTGCTCGATGCGATCTCCGGCTTCGCCCCGGCACTGGACCTGACCCTGCGTGACGTTCAGTCCAAGCTGAAGGAAAAGGGCTTGCCCTGGGAGTTGGCCAAGTCGTTCGATGGCGCCTGCGTTCTGGCACCGTTCGTGCCGGCCAGTACCTTCGAGGACCTGACCGATATCGGCATTCGTCTGAGCATCAATGGCGAGGTACGCCAGGATGGCAACAGCGAGCTGATGCTTAATCCGATTGTTCCGATGATCCAGTACATGGCGGCACAGTTTTCCCTGCAGGCCGGTGATGTGATCCTCACCGGTACGCCAGCAGGCGTCGGCCCGCTGAATCAGGGGGACGAACTGGTGCTGGAGCTGCCTGGCATCAGCCGTTTCGAAAGCAAGGTACTCTGAGCGCCGGTACGCCGGATCTGTGTGGCAGTCGTAATGGCTGCCACCTGCTTTATCGTTACAGTCAGCCTGCTTTTACCGATTTTTTCACAAGTCATCCGGATAATGCCTGCGCATTGGTTCACGTGAACCTGCCGGTGCTGTGCTATTAAATCGGTAAAAAACAAGCAGGAATCCTCGATGACCACACCGTTTCCTTCCGGCGACTCTCTGCCGTCTGTACGCAAGCGTCCTTTTATGTTGCGTTGGTCGACCTGGTTGGCGACTGCGGCGGTCATCGGCTATGGCGTGACCTATGCCATGCATTGGGATGACCGTGGCCTGCTCTGGATCAAAGAGCGTTTCGAGAGCCCGGCAGAACAACGGGCTAGCGTCTGGTTGCCGGACTACCACGCCGACATTGATGCCAAGGTGCTGCCTGGCATGGAAGATGACGAAGCTTCCGATGTCTCCTACGACCCGCAAACCAAAACCCTGTTCGCGGTGATGGGCAAGAACCCGTTCCTGGTTCAACTGACGCTGGACGGTGATG
The DNA here is from genome assembly GCF_001695625.1 of Pseudomonas defluvii. Classification (GTDB taxonomy): domain Bacteria; phylum Pseudomonadota; class Gammaproteobacteria; order Pseudomonadales; family Pseudomonadaceae; genus Aquipseudomonas; species Aquipseudomonas defluvii. Next base: position 31,212 of record NZ_MBPN01000006.1, on the reverse strand, counting down.
TGCTGCGCAAAATGCCCCTCAATGGCTGGAGCAACCCCGAGGGGGTTGCCGTGCTGGAGGGTGGGCGCATGGCAATTGTCGATGAGCGCGATCATACCGTGACCATCATTCGGGTCGATGCCAATACCAAGGCACTGAACAGCGCCGACTTCCCGCAATACGACCTTGGGCCGTCGAAGAATCAGAACAAGGCGTTCGAGGGGGTTGCCTGGGAGCCAAAACGCCAACGGTTGGTGTTGGGTGAGGAGCGGCCACCAAAGTTGTTCACCTGGAGTAGCGATAGTTCGGGCCAATTGAGCGGTCAGAAACAGTCGCTGTCCAGCGACGAACTCGATCTGCGCAATGTATCTGCCCTTGGCATCGATCCACGTACGGGCCATATGCTGGTGCTGTCGGCCGACTCCAACATGTTGCTCGAGCTGGATCAGCAGGGCCAACAGGTCAGCTTCATGACCCTGCAGGGCGGCTTCAACGGTTTGCAAAAGCGTATTCCACGGGCTGAAGGGGTTGCCATGGATGAGCAGGGCACGCTGTATATGGTCAGCGAGCCGAACCTGTTCTATCGCTTCCGCAAGCACTAAGCGTGCTTGCCCTGGTGCTTTAAGCTTCGATTCAGGTGGGTATGGTTAGCTTTAGGTCGATTTTTGTTGAGTCTGCCTGAATGCGACGTTTTATCCGTTTACCTCTGCTTGCTTTGCTTATCAGCCTGTCGGCCCTTTCTTTGTTGGCTTTGGCGGCGCACGAGTATCGATTGCTCGAGCGCGGTTGGTTCAACCTCAAGACCTGGTGGCAGCCGGTCGAGCACGGTATTGGCCTGGATCGCTATCAGGTCGTACTTGAAGCCAAGCCTATCGAGGGGCTGGACGATGACCTCTCTGCACTGACCTACGACCCTGATCGTAAAAGCCTGTTCAGTGTCACCAACAAGCGTTCAGAACTGATAGAGCTGTCGCTGGATGGCGTCATCGTGAGGCGCTTGCCGTTGATTGGTTTCGGCGACCCGGAAGCCGTTGAGTATGTCGGGCCTGGCAGCTATGTCATCACCGACGAGCGCCAACAGCGGCTGATCCTTGCTCAACTGAATGATGACACCCGTGTGCTGGATGCCAGTACCGCTGAGCAGCTGTCTCTGGGGGTTGGTCTGAACGGCAACAAAGGGTTCGAGGGTTTGGCCTATGACTCGGCAGGCAAGCGTCTGTTCGTGGCCAAGGAGCGCGACCCGATGTTGATCTACGAGGTGCAGGGGTTCCCTCATGAGGGCGACGGGCAGCCTTATTCCGTGCATGTAGTGCAGGATCGCCAGCGTGATTCACGGTTGTTCATGCGTGATTTGTCGAGCCTGGTGTTCGATGAGCGCAGCGGCCATTTGCTGGCCTTGTCGGACGAATCGAAACTGGTGCTGGAGCTGGATACTGAAGGGAAACCGTTGAACAGCTTGTCTCTGCACAAGGGTTTTCAAGGGTTGCAGCAGAGCGTGCCGCAGGCAGAAGGTATTGCCCTGGACGATGCCGGGACGCTCTACCTGGTCAGTGAACCCAACCTGTTCTACATCTTCAAGAAGCAACCGGCCCCGTAAACGACCATCGTTGGGGGCCGGCCTGAGCTTGACGGGTGTATCAGTTACGCAGTGTTTTTACGCCTTCCGGGGTACCCAGCAGCAGCAGGTCGGCAGGGCGCGCGGCGAACAGACCGTTGGTGACGACACCAACGATGGCGTTGATCTGATTTTCCAGTTCCACCGGGTTGGTGATCTGCAGGTTGTACACATCGAGGATGATGTTGCCGTTGTCGGTTACCACGCCTTCGCGGTACACCGGGTCGCCGCCCAGTTTGACCAGTTGGCGGGCAACGTGACTGCGGGCCATCGGGATCACTTCCACTGGCAGCGGGAAGGCGCCCAGTACCGGAACCAGCTTGCTGGCGTCAGCGATGCAGATGAAGGTCTTGGCCACGGCGGCAACGATCTTCTCGCGGGTAAGTGCGGCGCCGCCGCCCTTGATCAGGGCCAGGTGCTCGTTGCTTTCGTCGGCACCGTCGACATAGAACTCCAACTCGCTGACGGTGTTCAGCTCATACACCGGAATGCCATGGCCTTTCAGGCGCGCAGCAGTGGCTTCGGAACTGGCAACGGCACCGTCGAAGGCACCTTTGTGCTTGGCCAGGGCGTCGATGAAGCAGTTGGCGGTCGAGCCGGTGCCGACGCCGACGATGCTCTTGTCATCGAGCTTGGGCAGAATGAAATCGACAGCGGCCTGGGCGACAGCCTGTTTGAGTTGGTCCTGGGTCATGCGGGCTCCGAAGCGGGGAGGAGTATCTGAGGTTGCCTAGTATAACGGCTAAAACCCCAGGCTGGCGGTGGTCGCCCGACAGGGCGCTGGGGTAGACTCCCAGGCCTTGTCCCAGCCGCCCAGTGATGCTTTCCCGATGCTCGAACAGTACGTCAAGAAGATCCTCACCTCGCGCGTCTATGACGTCGCTGTCGAAACGCCATTGCAACGTGCCGGGCAGCTGAGCAAGCGCTTGGGCAATACCGTGCTGCTCAAGCGCGAAGACCTGCAGCCGGTGTTCTCCTTCAAGATTCGTGGCGCCTACAACAAGCTGGCCCAACTGACCCCCGAAGAACTCGCCCGTGGCGTGGTCACCGCGTCGGCGGGTAACCATGCCCAGGGTGTAGCACTTGCGGCGAAGGAGTTGGGCATCAAGGCAACCATCGTCATGCCCAAGACCACGCCCGAGATCAAGGTCGAAGGTGTACGCTCGCGTGGCGGCAAGGTTGTGCTGCATGGTGATTCCTTCCCCGAAGCGCTGGCCTATTCGCTGAAACTGGTCGATGAGAAGGGCTTCGTCTACATCCACCCCTACGACGACCCGCACACCATTGCAGGCCAAGGCACCGTGGCCATGGAGATTCTGCGCCAGCACCCGGGCCAGCTGGACGCGATCTTCGTTCCGGTCGGTGGTGGTGGCCTGATTGCCGGTATCGCGGCCTACGTGAAGTACCTGCGCCCGGAGATCAAGGTGATCGGCGTCGAGCCGGATGACTCCAATTGCCTGCAAGCCGCCATGGCTGCGGGTGAGCGCGTGGTATTGCCGCAGGTCGGGTTGTTCGCCGATGGCGTGGCAGTCGCGCAAATCGGCCAGTACACCTTTGAGATCTGCAAAGACTACGTCGACGAGGTCATTACCGTCAGTACCGATGAGATCTGTGCGGCGATCAAGGATATTTACGACGATACCCGCTCGATCACTGAACCTGCGGGTGCCCTGGGTGTGGCGGGTATCAAGAAATACGTCGAACTGCGCGGTGTCAGCGGCCAGACGCTGGTGGCCATCGACTCCGGTGCCAACGTCAACTTCGACCGTCTGCGCCATGTGGCCGAGCGCGCCGAGCTGGGTGAAGGGCGTGAGGCAATCATTGCCGTGACCATCCCTGAGCAACCGGGCAGCTTCAAGGCGTTTTGCGAGGCCATTGGCAAGCGCCAGATCACCGAGTTCAACTACCGTTACCACGCCGAGGGCGAAGCCCATATTTTTGTTGGCGTGCAAACCCATCCTGACACCGACCCGCGCAGCGCCTTGTTGCAAAGCCTGAGTGAGCAGGGCTTCCCGGTGCTCGACCTGACCGACAACGAACTGGCCAAGTTGCATATCCGGCACATGGTCGGAGGTCATGCGGCGGGTGTCAGCAACGAGATGGTCCTGCGCTTCGAGTTTCCAGAGCGTCCGGGTGCGTTGTTCAACTTCCTCAACAAACTGGGTGGGCGCTGGAACATCTCGATGTTCCATTACCGTAACCACGGTGCGGCTGACGGCCGTGTGGTTGCAGGTTTGCAGGTGCCGGACGAAGAGCGCCATCTGGTGCCCGCAGCGCTGGCCAAGATCGGCTACCCCTACTGGGATGAAACCGAGAACCCGGCGTACCGGCTGTTCCTCGGCTGAGGCTGCTACGCTCAAGACGATGCTTTGACGGGGCGGGATGCTTTCGTATGGAAACTTTAAGCGTGATGAAAATGTTGCATGGCCTGGCGACGGCGTTGTCGCTGGGGTGTGCGCTGGGTCTGGTGTTCCAGGCGTGGCGTCAGCGCGCCAATACGGTAGCCGGCCCAGCGACGAGCCTGCAGCGGCCCTGGTTGTTCGTCTGGATTCTGATGGGCCTGAGCCTGTTCAGCCTGCCCTTCAGTGGCTGGTGGCTGGTGCACCTGATTGGTTGGCCGCTGGAACAGGCCTGGCTGCTTGGCGGGGCCGTACTCTACCTGCTGGGGTGCGTGTGCTGGTTGCTGCTGGTAGGGCGACTGGGCAAGGCCACAGCCAGTCGACGCTCGGTCGTGATACTGGCAGCGCTGAGCGCGGTTATTTTCCTCAGCATCATCGGCCTGATGGTCGCTAAACCGGTGTAATCGTCGCGCCTGTCGCCAGCACACCCTGCACTACTTGGGTGCAGGACGTGCTGGCGATTGATTGCCTTCAGCCCTTAGTCACGCAGGCTGATGACTCTCCAGCCACGCTTTTCGGCTTCGGCGCGCAGGTTCGGGTCCGGGTCGACCGCAATCGGGTGCTCGACCGCTTCCAGCAGCGCCAGGTCGTTCATCGAGTCGCTGTAGAAATGGCTGCCTTCCAGGCTGAAGCCGTTTTCCAGCAGCCAGCGATTAAGGCGTGTCACTTTGCCTTCACGGAAACACGGTATATCGGTACTGCGCCCGCTGTAACGGCCATCAATCATCTCGCATTCGGTGGCCAGCAGGGTTTGTACGCCCAGGCGCTTGGCAATCGGGCCGGTGATGAAACGGTTGGTGGCGGTGATGATCACCAGCTTGTCGCCTGCGCTACGGTGTTCTTCCAGCAGTTCAAGGGCTTTGGGCAGGATGATCGGCTCAACGCAGTCGCGCATGAAGTCGCGGTGCCATTCGTCGAGTTGCGCCATTTCGGTTCTGGCGAGGATTTCCAGGCTGAAGTTCAGGTAGTCGTTCAGATTCAGCTTGCCGGCCAGGTAGTCCTGATAGAAGGCATCGTTGCGGTTCTGGTACTCGACAGGGTCGAGAATGCCGCGCTCGCAGAGGTAATCGCCCCATGCGTGATCGCTGTCACCGCCAAGGAGAGTATTGTCCAGATCGAATAAAGCCAGGCGCATTGCAGTCACTCGCATAACATCTGAAAAGTCCTTAAGAATACGGACTTTTCACATCGATGCACATAAGGTCCGCAGGCGCGTTGCTGGCCTTGTGGGCTTTGTGGAACAATGCGGGGACATGCGTTTGCGAGGTTGCTGCCGTGATCGACCCCGATGGTTTTCGCCCCAATGTCGGGATCATTCTGACGAATGATGCCGGGCAGGTGCTATGGGCTCGTCGTATCAACCAGGATGCCTGGCAGTTTCCCCAGGGCGGGATCAACCCCGAGGAAACACCAGAAGAGGCCTTGTACCGCGAGCTGAACGAAGAAGTGGGGCTTGAACGACATGATGTTGAAATTCTTGCCTGCACCCGTGGCTGGTTGCGTTATCGTTTACCCCAACGCCTGGTGCGTACCCACAGCCAACCGCTGTGTATCGGCCAGAAACAGAAATGGTTTCTCCTGCGCCTGGTGTCCAATGAGCAGCGAGTGCGGATGGATTTGACCGGGAAACCGGAGTTCGATGGCTGGCGTTGGGTCAGTTATTGGTACCCGCTGGGCCAGGTGGTGACATTCAAGCGCGAGGTTTACCGCCGCGCTCTCAAAGAGCTTGCACCGCGCCTGTTGGCGCGCGACTGACGACGGAGTTCGACCCCGAGCCATGCTCAATACGCTGCGCAAGATCGTCCAGGAAGTTAACTCCGCCAAGGATCTGAAAACGGCGTTGGGGATTATTGTCTTGCGCGTCAAAGAGGCCATGGGCAGTCAGGTCTGCTCGGTCTACTTGCTTGATCCCGAAACCAACCGTTTCGTCCTGATGGCCACCGAGGGCCTGAACAAGCGGTCTATCGGCAAGGTCAGCATGGCCCCCAACGAAGGCCTGGTCGGCCTCGTGGGCACCCGCGAAGAGCCGCTGAACCTCGAAAACGCCGCCGATCACCCGCGTTATCGCTACTTTGCCGAAACGGGCGAAGAACGCTTTGCCTCGTTCCTCGGGGCGCCGATCATCCACCACCGTCGCGTGGTTGGTGTTCTGGTTATCCAGCAAAAAGAGCGCCGCCAGTTCGATGAGGGCGAAGAAGCCTTCCTCGTGACCATGAGCGCGCAGCTTGCCGGGGTTATCGCCCATGCCGAGGCGACAGGTTCGATCCGTGGCCTGGGCCGCCAAGGCAAAGGTATCCAGGAAGCCAAATTCGTCGGTGTGCCGGGTTCGCCGGGTGCAGCGGTCGGTACCGCCGTGGTCATGCTGCCGCCGGCCGACCTCGACGTCGTGCCGGATAAGACCGTCACGGACATCGACGCCGAGCTAAGCCTGTTCAACAACGCCCTTGAAGGCGTGCGCAACGACATGCGCACCCTCTCGGCCAAGCTGGCTACCCAGTTGCGCCCAGAAGAGCGGGCGTTGTTCGACGTCTACCTGATGATGCTCGAAGATGCTGCCCTGGGCGGTGAAGTCGTGCAGGTGATCAAGACCGGCCAATGGGCCCAAGGCGCCTTGCGTCAGGTGGTCGGCGAGCACGTCAGCCGTTTCGAGCTGATGGACGACGACTACCTGCGGGAGAGGGCTTCCGACGTGAAGGATCTGGGCCGGCGACTGCTGGCCTACCTGCAGGAGGCCCGCCAGCAGACGCTGGTCTATCCCGACAACACGATTCTGGTCAGCGAAGAGCTGACCCCTGCCATGCTTGGCGAAGTGCCTGAGGGCAAGCTTGCGGGCCTGGTCTCGGTATTGGGTTCGGGTAACTCCCACGTTGCGATCCTGGCCCGGGCCATGGGTATTCCGACGGTCATGGGCCTGGTCGACCTGCCGTACTCCAAGGTCGACGGCATTCAGATGATCGTCGACGGCTACCACGGCGAGGTCTACACCAACCCCAGCGAGGTACTGCGCAAGCAGTATGCCGAGGTGGTGGAAGAGGAGCGCCAGTTGGCTCAGGGGCTCGACGCCCTGCGCGAGCTGCCGTGCATCACTACCGACGGCCATCGCATGCCGCTGTGGGTGAACACCGGCCTGCTTGCCGATGTCGCCCGCGCCCAGCAGCGCGGTGCCGAGGGTGTCGGCCTGTACCGCACCGAAGTCCCGTTCATGATCAACCAGCGCTTCCCCAGCGAGAAGGAACAGCTGGCGATCTACCGCGAGCAACTGGCGGCGTTTCATCCGCAGCCTGTGACCATGCGCAGCCTGGACATCGGCGGCGACAAGGCCTTGTCCTATTTCCCGATCAAGGAAGACAACCCCTTCCTCGGCTGGCGCGGTATCCGCGTGACCCTCGACCACCCCGAGATCTTCCTGGTGCAGACCCGCGCCATGCTCAAGGCCAGCGAAGGGTTGAACAACCTGCGCATTCTGCTGCCGATGATTTCCGGTATTCATGAGCTGGAAGAGGCCTTGCATCTGATCCACCGCGCCTGGGGCGAAGTGCGTGATGAAGGTACCGATGTGCCGATGCCGCCGGTGGGAGTGATGATCGAGATTCCTGCGGCGGTCTACCAGACCCGCGAACTGGCACGCATGGTGGACTTCCTGTCGGTCGGCTCCAACGACCTGACGCAGTACCTGTTGGCCGTCGACCGCAACAACCCGCGGGTTGCCGACCTGTACGACTACCTGCACCCGGCGGTGCTGCAAGCGTTGCAGAACGTAGTCAACGACGCTCATGCCGAAGGCAAACCGGTGAGTATCTGCGGTGAGATGGCCGGTGATCCGGCGGCGGCGGTGCTGCTCATGGCCATGGGCTTTGACAGCCTGTCGATGAACGCCACCAACCTGCCCAAGGTGAAGTGGATGCTGCGTCAGATCAGCCTGAGCCAGTCCAAGGACTTGTTGGCCCAGGCCATGAAGATCGACAACCCGCAAGTTATCCACAGCTCGCTGCAATTGGCCCTGAAGAACCTGGGCCTGGCGCGGATGATCAACCCGGCGTCGCCGAAGACCTTGTAGGGGCTGCTACGCCGCGTCATCGCTATAACCTTGCGCGGTGCCTGTCTCTCAGGCACCGCGCATTTCATAGGTTCGCATTTCATAGGGTCATAGGTGCAATGCCACCTCGCCCAAATGCCCGCCAAAGGGCCCGAAGCTGCGCTCTACCAACTGCCGCGAACCATCTGCCGACACCAGCAGCACCGTGCTGGCCCGTGTGCCGTAGCTCTGGCTGGCAATGAACACACTCGACAACAGCCGCTCCGTGGCCATGCCTACGCCGGTTTCCGGCAGTTCGCTTTCTGCCGCCTGTTGGCCATCGGCCAGCAACGTCAACAATGCCTCGGGCTGAGGCTCATGCAACTGTGCCTGCAGCGCGGCACGGGCCTTGAGCAACTTGGGCCAAGGTGTGTCGAGCCCGGCATTGGAAAGGCCATAGACGCCGGTATCCAGCAGCCTAGGGGTGGCCTCCCGCGCACTCAAGTACGCCAACTGTTGCCCATCGCTCAGCAGCAAATTGAAGCCGCTGTACTCCGAGGCACGGCTGGCCACCTGATCCAGATAGGCCTCGATAGGCTGCGTCCCGGTCAGAAACCCCGACACCAACTCGCCCCGTGAGCGCTGGCCCAGAGGCTGGTCGGGGTCGCGGATGTTGGTCAGTGCGGCGAAGCGACCGGCAGGGCCGACGCCCAGCCAGGTGCCACCGGCTTCCAGGTCGCGGCCGGCATACACCCCTGGCGCATCGGCCCAATGGCTGAGCGGTTGGGCAGGGCGGGCATAGAATTCATCGCGGTTGGCGGCAACGATCAGCGGCTGGGGATGCCCCGGTCGCCAGGCAAAAACGATCAGGCACATGGCTGGACTTTCCTGGGTTTTCACTCACTGTAACAGAGCCTTCGCTGCGAGCCACTGGAGCCATTACCCCGGCTTCCGTTACCATGCCGGACAGAATTTTCCGGGGGCGACAATGGAATTCCTGCTCTATCTAGTGCTGGGTGCCTGTGCAGGCGTGCTGGCCGGGCTGTTCGGCGTTGGTGGCGGCATCATTATCGTGCCGGTATTGGTCTTCAGTTTCACCGCGCAGGGCTTTGACGCCTCGGTATTGACCCATCTGGCGGTCGGCACCTCGTTGGCGACCATCGTCTTCACCTCGGTCAATGCCATTCGCGAACACCATCGCAAAGGCGCGGTGCAGTGGCCGATCTTCATCTGGATGACCCTTGGGATCCTGATCGGCGCCGGCATTGGTGCGAAAACCGCCTCGGCGATTCAGGGCCCGAACCTGCAAAAGATCATTGGTGTGTTCGCCCTGATCATTGCCCTGCAGATGGCGCTGGACCTCAAGCCCAAGGCCAGCCGCAGCATCCCTGGCAAAGCCGGCCTTACCGCTGTCGGCAGTGTGATCGGCTGGGCCTCGGCGATCTTCGGCATTGGCGGCGGCTCGCTGACCGTGCCGTTTTTGACCTGGCGCAGCTTGCCGATGCAGCAGGCGGTGGCGACTTCATCGGCCTGCGGCTTCCCGATTGCCCTGGCCAGTGCGCTAAGTTTCATGGTTCTGGGCTGGCACGACCCGTTGTTGCCAGCGCATAGTCTCGGGTTCGTGTATTTACCGGCGCTGTTGGGTATTGCCCTGACCAGTATGTTTTTTGCCCGTTTTGGTGCGCGGCTGGCCCACAAGCTGTCGCCCCGCCTGTTGAAACGGCTGTTTGCCGCACTGTTGTTTTGTGTCGGCCTGAGCTTTTTGCTTTAAGAATAGAGGACGTTTGATGCTGCCTTATCCGAATATCGACCCTGTGGCCGTGGCCATCGGGCCGCTGAAAATCCACTGGTACGGTCTGATGTACCTGATCGGCATCGGCGGCGCCTGGCTGCTGGCATCGCGCCGGTTGAAGCGTTTCGACCCGACCTGGAGCCGCGAAAAGCTTTCCGACCTGGTGTTCTGGCTGTCCATGGGGGTGATTGTCGGTGGCCGCTTGGGGTACGTACTGTTCTATGACCTGAGTGCGTACCTGGCCAATCCCGCGTTGATTTTCGAAGTCTGGAAGGGCGGCATGTCGTTCCATGGCGGCTTTATCGGCGTCATGCTGGCGGCCCTGTGGTTCGGCAAGCGTAACAACAAGTCGTTCTTTGAGCTGATGGACTTCGTTGCACCGCTAGTACCGATTGGCCTGGGTGCGGGGCGTATCGGCAACTTCATCAACGCCGAATTGTGGGGCAAGGCGACCGATGTGCCGTGGGCCATGGTCTTCCCGCCCTTCAGTGATCCGGCACAATTGCCGCGCCATCCGTCGCAGCTTTACCAGTTTGCACTGGAAGGTGTGGCATTGTTCCTGGTTCTCTGGCTGTATTCGCGCAAACCACGCCCGACGATGGCCATTTCCGGTATGTTCGCGCTGTTCTACGGCATCTTCCGCTTCATCGTCGAGTTCGTCCGCGTGCCCGATGCGCAACTGGGCTACATCGCGTTTGGTTGGTTGACCATGGGCCAACTGCTTTGCGTACCAATGATCCTCGGTGGTATCGGGTTGATCTGGTGGGCCTATCGCCGCGCGCCGACCGCCAAGGGCGCTGCGCTTTAAATGTGTAAGGCAGGGGTGCGCCTCTGCCTGTTTTGAAACAGGTAAGTCATGAAGCAATATCTAGATCTGGTCGCCCACGTGATCAAGCACGGCACCCTGCAGGGTAACCGTACCGGCATCCGCACCATCAGCTTCCCCGGTGCCATGCTGCGTTTCGACCTGCAGGAGGGCTTCCCGGCCATCACCACCCGCCGCCTGGCGTTCAAGTCAGCCATTGGCGAGATGGTCGGTTTCCTGCGCGGTGTGAAGAACGCTGCGCAGTTCCGCGAACTGGGCTGCAAGGTCTGGGACCAGAACGCCAACGAGAATGCGCAGTGGCTGGCCAACCCGTTCCGTCAGGGCGCCGACGACCTGGGTGAAATCTACGGCGTGCAATGGCGCCAGTGGCCGGCGTACAAGCGTATTGCGCTGAGTAACCCGGCTGCCATCGCGCTCGCTCAAAGCCAGGGCTTCCAGACGATTGCCGAGGCCGAGGAAGGCGGTGAAGCGTTCGTGGTGCTGTACAAGGCCATTGACCAGATTCGCCAGTGCGTCGACACCATCATCAATGACCCAGGCAGCCGACGCATCCTGTTCCACGGCTGGAACTGTGCCCAGCTTGACGAGATGGCCCTGCCGCCGTGCCACTTGCTGTACCAGTTCCACCCGAATGTCGAAACCAAGGAAATTTCCCTGACCCTCTACATCCGCTCCAACGATCTGGGCCTTGGCACGCCGTTCAACCTCACCGAAGGCGCTGCACTGCTGTCGCTGGTGGGCCGTCTGACCGGTTACACGCCACGCTGGTTCACTTACTTCATTGGCGATGCGCACGTCTATGAGAACCACCTGGACATGCTCAACGAGCAGCTCAAGCGCGAACCACTGGCCGCGCCGAAGCTGGTGATCTCCGACCGCGTGCCGGAATTCGCCAAGACGGGTATTTACCAGCCCGAGTGGCTGGAACTGATCGAGCCGAGCGACTTCAGCCTTGAAGGCTACGAGCACCATGCGCCGATGACCGCGCCAATGGCGGTCTGACCGCCGCCTCACAACACAGGCCATTGCGGCCTGTGTTGTGTTTGGTTACAGCCTCAGGCGTCCAGTTCAAGCGCCAGCAACGACTCAAGGCTTTGGCGTTTGCGGATCAACCGACAGGCCTCGCCGTCGATCAGTACTTCAGCGGCATGCCCGCGGCTGTTGTAGTTCGACGACATCGACGCGCCATAGGCACCGGCGGTATGGAACACCAGGTAATCCCCCACCTGAGCCGACGGCAGCAGGCGCGATTCGACAATGCCGCCTTCAAGCTGAGTAAACACATCACCGGATTCGCACAACGGGCCTGCTACCACGGTAGCGCGCGGCGGACGCGGCGCCTGCGCGGTGCCAGGCTGTGGAATCAGTGAAATCTCGTGGTAGCTGCCGTACATCGAGGGGCGCATCAGGTCATTGAAGCCGGCATCGACCAGGGTGAAGTGGTTGCCGCCCATCGGCTTGGTCCCGCGTACTTCAGCGACCAGCAGGCCGGACTCGGCCACCAGAAAACGACCCGGCTCGATTTCCAGGCGCACCGGGTGACCCAACTGCTGCTCGATCTGCTGTTTGGCTTCACGCCACTGCGTGAGGTAGTGCGCGATGTCTACGGCCTGCTCGCCATCGCGGTAAGGTACCGACAGCCCGCCACCGGTAGAGATCGCTTCGATGTCGTGGTCCAGGCGGCCAATCAGTTCCACCATGGCGCTGCATACTCGCTGCAGGTGGGAGTAGTCCACGCCCGAGCCGATATGGAAATGCAGGCCGACCAGATGCAGCTGATATTTGCGAACCTGGGCCAGCGCCTCTTGCAGCTGCTCGTGCCAGATTCCGTGCTTGCTGTTTTCACCGCCGGTGTTGGTCTTGTTGCTATGGCCGTGACCGAAGCCCGGGTTGATGCGCAGCCAGACCCGGTGCCCAGGGGAGCGCTCGCCCAGTTGCTCAAGCATGTCGATCGAGCCCACGTTGACCTCGATTTGCGTTTCTACCACGCGGTTCAGGGTGGCCCGGTCGAACAGGTCGGCGGTGAACACCACTTCGGCAGCACCTGAGGTGCGGCCGGTTTTGAAGCCGGCCTTGAGTGCGCGCTCGATTTCACCGAGTGACACGGCATCAACCGCTACCCCCGCTTCACGCATCAGGCGCAATACATGCAGGTTCGAGCAGGCTTTCTGGGCGAAGCGGATGGTGTCGAAGCCCGCCAGTTGCTGGATGCGCTGACGAATTACCTGGGCGTCGTACACCCACAGTGGGGTGCCGTGTTCGGCGACCAACCGGGTCAGCATGCTATCGGTGATGGCGGTGGTCCGGCATGGGCCTGGACGTTGTGCGGCGGCGTGTTCCAATGATGTTCTCCCTGGGGTTTGGCGCGGCCCCGGCGTGGCGGGGCGTGGATGGCCTGCATCATGGAGAAAGGTGGGGGCGGCATAAAATATCAATTTGCCGTGAGGTCATTCATTTATGATATGGCTTTCGATCTCCCGAGCGGCCCATGTCCATCTCCTTGCGTCACATTGAGGTTTTCCGTGCGGTCATGACCTCGGGCAGCGTGACCGAGGCCGCCGCCATGCTGCACACCTCGCAGCCGACCGTCAGCCGTGAACTGGCGCGCTTCGAGCAACTGTCCCGTTTGAAGCTGTTCGAGCGGGCCCGCGGTCGATTACGACCGACCTCACAGGCGCTGGCGCTGTTCGAGGAAGTGCAGCGGGCCTACTTTGGCCTTGATCGCATTCTCAATACGGTGGACGCCCTGCGCGAGTTCGAGCAGGGGCAGTTGTCGATTGTTTGCCTGCCGGTGTTTTCCCAGTCGCTGCTGCCCAAGACCTGCCAGCGCTTTCTGGCGCAGTTCCCCAAGGCCAGTGTCACCATCAGCCAGCAAGAATCGCCTTTGCTGGAAGAATGGCTCTCCGCGCAGCGGCACGACATCGGCCTGACCGAGGTGAGCAGCACGCCGCCTGGCACCGTGCTATCGCCGCTGATGACTGTGGATGAGGTTTGTGTATTGCCCAACGGGCATCCGTTGCTGGAAAAGCAACGCCTGGCGCCCGCCGACTTTTCCGGGCAACCCTTTATCAGCCTGTCCACACTGGACACCTACCGGCAGCAGATCGACGAAATCTTCCGGCAAGCGCAGGTCGAGCGGCGCTTGGTACTGGACACCCACAGTGCGGCATCGGTGTGCTCAATGGTCCGCGAGGGGATTGGCCTGGCGATCGTCAACCCGCTGACCGCCCTGGACTTCGTTGGCCAGGGTGTGCAGATCCGTCCCTTCACGGTGCCGATTCCCTTTACCGTGAATATCGTCAAACCCCTGCATCGGCCACCGTCACAGTTGGTCAGCCTGTTCGAGGACGCCCTGCGCCAGCAGGCAGAGGCGGTCAAGGCGCAGTTGGCGGTTAATCCCCAGGCACTGTGAGGGCCATCAGTGGCCGTGGCTGCGGCCTACGTGTGAATGCTCTGCGCCCGGCGCGGTGACCGCCCCGTTGACCTCCAGATGCTGCAGGATCGAGCACTGTTCCTCTTGGGCGTGGCAATGCTGGCGCAGTTCCAGCAACTGCTCCTGCAAGGCCAGCAACCCGTCGATCCGTGCCTTGACGTGCTGAATATGTTCATCGATCAGCGCGTTGACGCTTTCACACTGAGCCTCCGGGCTGTCGCGCAGACGCAGCAGGCTGCGGATTTCATCCAGGGTCATGTCGAGGGTTCGACAGTTGCGGATAAAGGTCAGGCGCTCGACATGCGCCTGGGTGTAGAGCCTGTAATTACCCTCGCTGCGCGCAGGCTCTGGCAGCAGGCCTTCGCGCTCGTAGTAGCGGATGGTTTCCACCGGGCAGTCAGTCGTTTTGGCCAGTTCACCGATTTTCATTGCACATTCCCCGGCAGATTGCTTGACCCTATAGTGGCTACAGGGTGTGTACTTGGCAACAGGACCTTTAGGGATGAACCGTATGCACCAGCCTGTCAGCCACAACCACGCCCATAAGGCGCATGATGACCACGACAATGACCACGCTCATGGCCATCAAGCGCACGGCCATGCCTGTTGCTCGGCTGCCGAGGCGCCGGCGCTGATTCAGTTGAGCGAGGCGAGCAGTGCCAACGCTCGCCTGAGCCGCTTTCGGATCGAGGCCATGGACTGCCCGACCGAACAGACCCTGATCCAGAACGCGCTGGGCAAACTGGCGGGGATCGAGCAACTGGAATTCAACTTGATCAACCGCGTGCTTGGCGTGCGGCATACCCTGGTTGAGGCAAAGGTTATCGAGCAGGTCATCGCTGGCCTGGGCATGCAGGCCGAACCGCTGACAGAGAACGCCGAGGCGCAGGATGAGCCGCGTGTAACGGCGAAGAAGCCTTGGTGGCCGCTGGCGCTTTCTGGCGTCGCGGCCCTGGTGGCGGAAGTCATTCACTTCACGGCGGTCGCGCCGAACTGGGTGGTGGCACTGGTCGCGCTGGTGGCGATCCTCAGCGGCGGCCTGGGTACTTACAAGAAGGGCTGGATCGCCCTGAAAAACCGCAACCTGAACATCAACGCCCTGATGAGCATCGCGGTGACCGGTGCAGTGCTGATCGGTCAGTGGCCGGAAGCGGCGATGGTGATGTTCCTGTTTACCTTGGCCGAACTGATCGAGGCCCGCTCGCTGGACCGTGCGCGTAACGCCATCGGCGGCTTGATGCAGTTGAGCCCTGACCGCGCCACCGTGCAACAGGCTGATGGCCAGTGGCTGGAGATGGAGGTCAAACACGTGGCGTTGGGCGCTCGTGTACGGGTTCGTCCCGGTGAGCGTATCGGTTTGGACGGTGAGGTACTGCTGGGGCAATCCAGCGTCGATCAGGCGCCGATCACCGGCGAAAGCCTGCCCGTCGAGAAAGGGCCGGGCGACAAACTGTTCGCCGGCACCATCAACCAGGGTGGGGCCTTGGAGTTCCGTGTAACAGCGCCCGCCGGTCAATCGACCCTGGCGCGGATCATTAAGGCCGTGGAGCAGGCACAAGGTGCGCGTGCGCCGACGCAGCGCTTCGTTGATCAGTTCTCGCGCATTTACACCCCGGTGGTGTTTGCCCTTGCCCTGCTTGTAGCGGTCGTGCCGCCAGTGTTCACTGGAGCCGCGTGGTTCGACTGGATCTACCGGGCCTTGGTCTTGCTGGTGGTCGCGTGCCCTTGTGCCTTGGTGATTTCTACCCCGGTGACGATTGTCAGTGGCCTGGCCGCTGCTGCGCGCAAGGGCATTCTGATCAAGGGGGGCGTGTACCTGGAGGGCGGTCGCAAGCTTGATTTCCTGGCCTTGGACAAGACCGGCACCCTAACCCACGGCAAACCGGTGCAGACCGATTTCCAACTGCTCGATCCACTGTTCGAAAGCGCCGCGCAGCGCATCGCCGCCAGCCTCGCCGCCCGTTCCGACCACCCGGTGTCCCATGCGGTAGCGCAGCAGGCCGAACAGCAGGGCATCGTCGTGCATGAGGTTCATGACTTCCAGGCCCTGCCGGGGCGAGGGGTTCGCGGGCTGGTCGAGGGCACCTTGTACCACCTGGGTAACCATCGGCTGGTAGAAGACCTTGGCCTGTGCTCGCCGCAACTGGAAGCCCGTCTCGATCTTCTGGAGCGTCAGGGCAAAAGTGTCGTGTTGTTGCTTGACGGCTCCGGCCCGGTGGCGTTGTTTGCCGTGGCCGACACGGTCAAGGACAGCAGCCGTGAGGCCATCGCTCAATTGCACGAACTGGGCATCCGCACCGTCATGCTGACCGGCGACAACCCGCATACCGCCGAGGCCATTGCCGCCCAGGTGGGCATCGATCAGGCCTACGGAAACCTGTTGCCCGCCGACAAGCTCAAGACCATTGAAGACCTCTACAGCAAAGGTCATCGGGTGGGCATGGTCGGCGACGGTATCAACGATGCTCCGGCACTGGCACGGGCCGAAATTGGCTTTGCCATGGCTGCAGCCGGCACCGACACGGCCATCGAGACGGCCGACGTGGCGTTGATGGATGACGACTTGCGCAAAATCCCGGCCTTCGTCAGGCTCTCGCGCAACAGCGCGGCGATTCTGAAGCAGAACATCGTGCTGGCGCTGGGGATCAAGGCGATCTTCCTGGGCATCACCTTTGCTGGCATGGCGACCATGTGGATGGCCGTGTTTGCCGATATGGGCGTCAGTCTGTTGGTGGTCTTCAACGGTCTGCGTCTGCTGAGAAAATGAGGATGTATGTTGAGTGCCGAGTTGAAAGCGTTCTACATGGTCGCGCGGTTGGGCAGCATTACCCTGGCGGCGAAGAAGCTCGGGCTCAGCCAACCGACCGTGACCACGCAGATCCGCAATCTGGAAAGCCAGTACGGGGTTGAGTTGTTTTACCGTGGCGGTCGTCGCCTGACCTTGAGTGACGACGGTGCGCGTCTGTTGCCGATGGTCAAGGTGCTGTTGCAGCAGGAAGCGGACATCGAGTTCTTCCTGCGTAACAGCGGCCAGGCCCAGGGCACCCTGCGCATCGCCGCGACGGCGCCGTACTACATTCTCGACTTGGTGAAGATCTTCCGTGAACGCTTGCCGCAGGTTGAGGTTTCGGTAGAGATCGGCAACTCCCAACAGGTGTTGGAGTTGCTGGAAGACTACCGGGTGGACCTCGCGGCGTCCTCGCAGTTACTCGAAGATGCCCGGCTGGTGCGGCGGGTACTTGGCACCGACCCGCTGGTGGTGGCGGTGCATCGCAATCATCCGTTGGCCAATCGCGGGTCTGTGCCGCTCAGCGCCTTGAGCGGGCATTGCCTGCTGATGCGTGAACTTGGTTCCACGACGCGTCGCCTGACTGAACAGATGCTGGCCGATGCCGGGGTGAAGGCGGGTTCGTTGTTGGAAATCGGCAGTCGCGAGTCGATTCGCGAGGGGGTGCTGCGCAACATCGGCATCAGCATCATTGCCCGCCATGAAGTGCCGCATAACCCGGAATTGCGCGTGCTGACCCTGGAGGGCGCTCCGCACATGTACGAATACCTCTATTGCCTGAAGGAACGGCGCCAGGCCCGCCTGCCCGCAGCGTTTCTTGGCCTCGCCCAAGAAGTCGCGGCCTGCGACCTGTAGGCCAAGGCAAGCCTGCTGCGCCTATCCCTGTAGGAGCCGGGCTTGCCCGCGATGCAGGCGCTGCGCACCCACGGGCACCCCGCCGCTGCAAAAGGTGCGGCTTTGCTGGCAATGGCAGTTAACCCAAATCTGCCTATACCACTATCGGTAGCTTTTGCCTGCGCGCCACAGAAGCTTCGCATTCGCCTCCTAGCATGACCCTCATCTGCTCGGTGAGGCCCTGCCATGAACAACCCACTCGTAAACCCTGGCGCACAGATGAAGGTGCGCGGCATCCACAAACGCTTCGGTGCTTTCACGGCACTGCAGGATGTATCCCTGGATATCGCCGCAGGCGAGCTGGTCTGCCTGCTTGGCCCTTCCGGGTGCGGCAAGACCACGTTGCTGCGTTGCATCGCCGGGTTGGAGCGCCAGGACCGTGGCACGCTGTACATCGGTGATCGTGATATTTCCGACCTGCCACCGCAGGCGCGGGACTACGGCATTCTGTTCCAGTCCTATGCGCTGTTTCCCAACCTCACGGTCGAAGCCAATATTGCCTATGGCCTGAGCGGCAGTGGCCGTGATGAAGTGCGCCAGCGTGTCGCGCAGATGCTGGAACTGGTGGGCCTGTCGGGCAGCGAGAAAAAGTACCCTGGGCAACTCTCTGGCGGGCAGCAGCAGCGCGTTGCCTTGGCGCGTGCCCTGGCGCCAGCCCCCTCACTGTTGCTGCTCGATGAGCCAATGTCGGCGCTCGACGCCCGTGTGCGTGAGCACTTGTGCAGCGAGTTACGCCAACTGCAGCGTCAGCTTGGCATCACCACCCTGATGGTGACTCACAATCAGGACGAGGCCATGCTGATGGCCGACCGCATTGCCGTGATGAACAACGGGCAGGTTGAGCAGTACGCCTCCCCGCAGGCGATTTATGACAAACCGGCCACTCCGTTTGTGGCCGAGTTCGTCGGCCAGGGTAACTGGCTGCCGTTCCAGCGCAGCAGCGACAGCCATGCACAGGTCGGTTCGATGAACATGCGCCTCGACCAAGGCGCTAGCCAGGCCCGCAGCGGTCGGTTGTTCTGCCGCCCCGAGGCGATCAGTGTCAACCCGCCGACCCACGAAGAAAACCTGTTCCCGGCCCGGGTGCGGGAGATCACGTTCCTCGGCAACCGCTGCCGCATGAGCTTTGAGTTCAACGAACTACCCGGCCATCCGCTGTTGGCGGAAGTCGCGCCAGAGGCCATGCCGCGCCTGGGTTCACAGGACATCTGGGTCGCCCTGCCACCGCGCAGCCTGCAGGTGTTTGCCTGAGATGGCTGCGCCAATCGCACTGCCGGGCGCTCAGGCGTCCCGCACTCAATCGGCCCGCATCGCACGGGGTGATCGCCTGTTCGTGGTCGGCGGTAAGGTGGTGTTGCTGCTGCTGTTGACCGTCGCTGTCCTGCTGCCGCTGCTTGCGATTTTCTGGCGTGGTTTCAGCAGCGAGGCCGGGCAGGGCGGTGGCCTGACGGCGGCCATTGAGCTGGTGACCAGCGCCAATTTCCATTGGTTGCTGGGCAACAGTCTCAAGGTATCGCTGAGTGTGGCAGCCATCGTCGTGCCCGTGGCCTACCTGTTCGCCTATGCCCTGCAGCGCACGCTGATTCCGGGCAAGTCGATCTGGCGCGGGATTTCGCTGTTGCCACTGCTGGCGCCGTCGATGTTGCCGGCCATTGCGCTGGTCTACCTGTTCGGTAACCAGGGGCTGTTGCGCGGTCTGCTCAACGACAACATCTACGGCTTCTGGGGCATTGTCCTTGGCGAGGCGATCTACACCTTTCCTCATGCCCTGATGATCCTGCTGTCGGCACTGTCGCTGGCCGATGCACGGTTGTTCGATGCAGCCTCCAGTATGGGCGCAGGCCCTTGGCGGGCGTTCCACAGCATTACCTGGCCTGCAACCCGGCAGGCGGTCTTCGCTGCATTCTGCCTGGTATTCACCCTGACCATCACGGACTTCGGTGTGCCGGTCGTGGTGGGCGGCGACTATCAGGTGTTGGCGCTGGAAGCCTACAAGGCCGTAGTGGGGCAGCAGCAGTTCGGTCGCGGCGCACTGATCGGTATGGTGCTGTTGCTGCCAGCGCTGTTCAGCTTCGCGGTCGATGCCTGGTTGCGCCGCCGTCAGGGCGATGCAATGAGTGGCCGGGCACAGGTGTTCCTGCCGGCGCCATCGCGGCAGCGCGATGGCTGGTTCCTGGCGCTGGTACTGCTGGTGTGCGCGATCCTGTTGCTGGTGGTGGGCATGGCGGTGTACTCGTCGCTGGTGAAGTTCTGGCCTTACAACTTGTCGCTTTCACTCAAGCACTACCAGTTCGACGACACCGCCGGTGGCGGCTGGCTCGCTTATCGCAACAGCCTGACCATGGCCCTGGGTGTGGCACTGATTGGCAGTGTGGTGATCTTCACCGGTGCCTACCTGATGGAGAAAACCCGCGGCCAACGCAGCCTGAACCTGCTGCTGCGCCTGCTCAGCTTTGTGCCGATGGCTGTGCCGGGGCTGGTGCTGGGTCTGGGCTATGTCTTCTTCTTCAACTTGAGCGGCAACCCGTTGCATGTGTTCTACGGCAGCATGACGTTGCTGGTGGTGTGCACCATTGCACATTATTTGACCACCGCTCAGATGACCGCGACCACCGCACTGCGCCAGCTCGACGGCGAGTTCGAGGCCGCCGCACTGTCGCTCAAGGCGCCGCTGTACCGGCATTTCCTGCGGGTGACTGTGCCGATCTGCCTGCCCGCACTGCTGGACATCATTCGCTACCTGTTCGTCTCGGCGATGACCACGGTGTCAGCGGCGATCTTCCTCTACAGCCCCGACACCATCCTCGCCGCCGTCGCTGTGTTGAACATGGACGATGCCGGCAACGTCGGCGGCGCGGCGGCCATGTCCACCCTGATTCTGCTGACCAGCGCGGCCGTCTCGTTGCTGCTGGCCTGGGCCTCGCGCGGCCTGCTGCAACGCTCCCAAGCCTGGCGCCAGCGTGCGCCAGGCCACTGATCACCCTCTAACCTGTACCGCTCAAGGAACCGCACCATGTTCAAGCCACTTGCTCTTGCCGCTGCCGTCCTCACTGCCATGACTGTGCAGGCCCAGGCCGCTACGACTCAACTGACGGTGTACACCGCACTGGAGGCCGAGCAGTTGAAGACCTACAAACAGGCCTTCGAGAAGGCCAACCCGGATATCGAGATCAAATGGGTACGTGACTCCACCGGCATCATTACCGCCAAGCTGCTGGCGGAAAAGGATCGCCCGCAAGCCGATGCGGTCTGGGGCCTGGCGGCCTCCAGCCTGGCGGTTCTTGACCAGCAGGGCATGCTGCAGCACTACGCCCCCAAAGACCTGGAAAAGATCGGTGGCAACTACCGCGACGCGGCCAATCCACCGGCCTGGGTTGGCATGGACGTCTGGGCGGCGACCATCTGCTTCAACACCATCGAGGCCGAGAAGCAGGGCCTGAGCAAGCCTCTGAGCTGGCAGGACCTGACCAAGCCGGAATACAAGGGCAAGATCGTCATGCCGAACCCTGCGTCCTCCGGCACTGGCTTCCTGGACGTCAGCGCCTGGTTGCAGACCTTTGGTGAACCACAGGGCTGGGCGTACATGGACGCTCTGCACCAGAACATCGGCCAGTACGTTCACTCCGGTTCCAAACCGTGCAAGTTGGCCGCGGCCGGTGAATTCCCGATTGGTATTTCCTTCGAATACCCGGCGGTTCAGCTCAAGCGCCAGGGTGCGCCGTTGGACATCGTCTTGCCAAAAGAAGGCCTGGGCTGGGAGATCGAGGCTACTGCCGTACTCAAGGGCAGCCAGCATGAAGCAGCCGCCAAGCGCTTGGCCGACTTCTCCGCCAGCCCGGCAGCGATGGGGTTGTACAAGGAAAACTTCGCCGTGCTGGCTCAGCCGGGCATCGCCAAGCCACAGACCGAACTGCCAGCCGACTATGAACAGCGCCTGATCAAGAACGACTTCGCCTGGGCCTCGAAAAACCGTGACGGCATCCTGGCTGAATGGCGCAAGCGCTATGACGGCAAGTCGGAAAAGGTGGCGCAGCAGTAAGTGACAGGGCCTACAGCTCTTGCACCAAGGCTTCAAGCTGCTCCAGGCGCTCTGCCTGGCTCAGCCGCGCCCCCGCATTGAGCGATGACCACTGCGGGTGCGCCCGAGCCTTGTTGAGGGCTTCGGGTAGCTTGCCGTCACGCCAGCTGTTGTCCTGTGGTGTGCCCAGTGTGATGCGCGCCTGTGCTGCGTGCCCACGGTGGTCCAATGCCTGGGCCAGCTGGCGCTGACGCAAGGCCAGCAGGCGTAACACACCATCGTCCACTGTCAGTTCACGTTGCCCTTTGAGCTTGCCCAGCAAGCGCGAGCCATAGTTGCGTGCGGTCTGCAGCGCGCCGCCGGCAATGGCGCCAGCCAATGCTGCCGCGCCCAGGGTCAGGCCACCTACCAGCAAGTCAACGCCCGCACCTGCGGCAGCCCCTGCCGCCACGCCGCTACCCAGGCGAACACCCAGCAGCTTGAGGGTTTCCGGGTTGAACAGGTCATCGCCCCAGCGTCCGTCGAGCAACGGCAGGTCCTCGGCGCTGGCATCCTGGCTGCGGAACGCATAGAGCTTGAGCAAGGCGTCGACGCAACGTTGTTCACGTTGGCGTATGGTCTGGCGCAACTGCTCGATAGCCGCCGCCTCCTGTGCGGGGTCTGCCACTACACTGCGGCGACAGGCTGCGCAGTCGAGCAGCAATTCGGCGATCAGTTGGCGGGCGCTGTGCCGACGCGCTTCGCGCTGCGCCTGTTGGTCGTCGATCAAGCGCTGCAGGGCCGGGCGGGCACTTTCCAGCAGAATGCCAAGGCTCTCATAAAGCCTGCGTTCGCCATCTTCCGGTGGGGCCACGCTATCGAAGCGCACCAGCGCATGCAGCCCCAAACGGGCCAGCGCTTCGCGCCAGTCTGGTTCACGATGGTTGCTGCTGGCGACGAAATTGAGCACCGGCAGCAGCGGTTTACCGCAGCCTGCCAACACCTCCAGTTCATCGCGGTATTTGGCCAGCACCGGCTCGCGGGCATCGATCACGTATAGCCCGGCATCGCTGGCCAGTAACTGGCGCAGCACCTTGGCTTCTTGTTCAAAACGCTGGTGGGCTTCGCTGCCCTGCAGAAAGCGCTCCAGTCGTGCCGGGCCGTCGAGGCGTTCGCCGGGCCGCTCCAGGCGTTCGAGGTAGTCGAGCAGGGCGATGGCGTCTTCCAGGCCCGGTGTGTCGTAAAGCTCCAGCAGGGGCTCGCCCGCCACCGACAACCGTGCGCCTTCCACGTGGCGGGTGGTGCTGGGCCGGTGTGACACTTCACCAAACCCCACATCGCGGGTGAGGGTGCGCAGCAGCGAGGTCTTGCCGACGTTGGTGTGGCCGACCACGGCCAGCTTCAAGGGCTCAGTCATGGCCATGCTCCAGCCAGTGCAAGGGCGCCGTGTCGGCGAACGTCAGGTCAAGTTTTTCCAGCGCCTGATGCCAGTCGCCCAGTCGCTCGCTGTCCAGTGCTTGCCCAGGTGGCGCTTGCATCAGCCAGATCCGCGTGGCCCCGGCGCTGCGCGCCAGTTCGGCGATCAACGCCAGGCTGCCACGGTCCGGCGAGCGGCGTGGGTCGCAGGCTATCGCCAGACGTGCAGGGGGGAAGCGGCTCAGTTGCTCCAGCAGCCGGTTGCGCGACTCGCGGCTGTCGAGGATGCCGGCATCCACGACGCTGGCGGGTAGTGCGGGTGGCCACGGGCGCTGGTCGTCCAGCTCAAGGCCCACCAGCAGGGCGCCTGCGCTGTGTTCCGCGTCGGCCAGACGAGTGACCTCTGGCATGGCCGCGGGTTCTGGGTCGTTGATCCCCAAGCGTTCGCTACTGGGCATCAGGGCCTCACGCAGGGTGCTGTAGCCGGGCAGTTGCAGGTCCAGGCTCAGGTGCTGACGGCCGCGTCGCCAGCGCCACAGGCAGGTCGCGGCCAGCAGCAGGCGCGGCAGCAGGCCGTAGACCACCAGCACGCCCAGCAACCAGCCGGCCCACGCCTGACGGGCCAGTTCCAGCACCGGCTGGCTGACGCCGCTGGCGCGGATCATGGCCACGTCCGGTACGCTGAAACCCAGCAGTGCCGGCAAGGCACCGAGTGCCTGGGTCAGGTCAATGAAGGTCTGGTCGCCGAGGATGGTGGTCTCCCAGACAAAGCCATAACGGCGGGTTGCCAGCAGTACCAGCAGCACCAGCAGGGCGCTGCCCAGTGCCAATAGCCAGAGGCCGTTGACCAGTGCCCCGAGCAGCCAGCGGTTGAGCCGCTGGCGTTGCAACAACAGCAGTAAGGCCGGCGCCAGATGCACCGCCTGCGCGTCACGGGCGAGCTTTTCGCTCAGCCATAGCCACACACGGCCCAGGCTTGCACCTTGCTCGCCAGCCAGGGAAAAGCTCATGGCCCAGCTCAGCAACAGCAGCAGGTTGACCCCGAGCAGGCTGCCCACGGCCCAGAACACATTCACCGGTCGCTGGCCGTCGCCCAGCGCGGCAAAGGCCAAACCGGCACCGCTCAGCACAGCCACCGCCAGCAGCACCAGCAGTGCCAGGCGCGCGCCCTGTTTCCAGTGCAGCAGCGCGGCACGCATGCCGTCACGTTCAGCCAGCCAGAGCGCACGGTTTTCGATCCGCGTTGCGAGGTCGCCCCCCAGTTGGCGGGCACGGCGATTAGCCTCCTGATCGTCCAGAGGGCCGGCGTGTTCTTCGCGCAAGCGTACCGCTTCGGTAAGCCAGCGTTTGTCCAGGTCTGTCAGTCCAGTCACGCAAAAGTCCATTGATCACGTCAGTCCAGAGCATAACCCAGGCGTGGCACAGCGGGCTTTGCTATCCTCGCCGACATGAAAACATCACTTCCCCTCAGCCTGATCGCGGCGCTCGCCGAGAACCGTGTGATCGGCATCGACAACCGCATGCCCTGGCACCTGCCGGGGGATTTCAAGTACTTCAAGGCCACCACCTTGGGCAAGCCGATCATCATGGGTCGCAAGACCTGGGATTCGCTCGGTCGACCATTGCCGGGGCGGCTCAATCTGGTGGTCAGCCGCCAGCCCGGGCTGACACTGGAAGGTGCCGAGGTGTTCGATTCGCTGGAGGCGGCTATCGCCCGTGCCGACGCCTGGGCGCGTGAGCAGGGGGTGGACGAGCTGATGCTGATCGGCGGTGCGCAGCTCTACACCCAGGCGCTGGCGGGTGGTCTGGCAGATCGCTTGTACCTGACCCGGGTCGAGTTGAGCCCGGAAGGGGACGCCTGGTTCCCTGAGTTTGATGCTGCGCACTGGCGCTTGGCATCCACCCAGGAAAACCCGGCCAATGAACAGACCCCGGCGTATCACTTCGAGGTCTGGGAGAAGGCCTTGTAGGCGCTGACGCCCTACTCAGGTATTTGACAGCGCCGCGTGTTCATCCGCCGCCAGCAGTGCCTTGTCGGTCTGCTGCATCATCTGGCTGGTAACCACGCCCGCTGTCATGGAGCCACTGACGTTCAGCGCTGTACGGCCCATGTCGATCAGCGGTTCTACCGAAATCAGCAGCGCCACCAGTTCCACAGGCAAGCCCATCGCCGGCAGCACGATCAGCGCGGCGAAGGTAGCTCCGCCCCCCACGCCCGCCACACCGGCCGAACTCAGGGTCACAATCGCCACCAAGGTTGCGATCCACAGAGGGTCGAGCGGGTTGATGCCCACCGCTGGTGCAACCATTACCGCCAGCATTGCCGGGTACAGGCCGGCACAGCCGTTCTGGCCAATGGTGGCGCCGAACGAGGCAGCGAAGCTGGCAATCGACTGCGGCACGCCCAGGCGCTGGGTTTGCGCTTCGATATTCAGCGGAATACTGGCTGCACTGGAGCGGCTGGTGAAGGCGAAGGTCAGCACCGGCCAGACCTTGCGCAAGAAACGCAGCGGGTTGATGCCGCTCAGCGACAGCAACAGGCCATGCACCACGAACATCAGCCCCAGGCCGATGTAGGACACCACCACAAAGCTACCCAGTTTGAGGATGTCGTCCAGGTTCGAGCTGGCCACCACCTTGGTCATCAGTGCGAGCACGCCGTAGGGGGTCAGCTTCATCACCAGGCGAACCAGGCGCATCACCCAGGCTTGCAGGGTGTCGATGGCCGCCAGGGCACGGTTGCCTTTCTCCGCATCGTCCTTGAGCAGCTGCAGCGCGGCCACGCCGAGGAAGGCCGCGAAGATCACCACACTGATGATCGAGGTTGGCTTGGCCCGTGCCAGATCACCCACCGGGTTCTGCGGGATGAACGACAGCAGCAATTGCGGGATATTCAGGTCGGCGACCTTACCGGCGTAATCGCTCTGGATGGCCTGCATGCGCGCCATTTCCTGAGTGCCGGCGACCAGCCCTTCAGCACTCAGACCGAACAGGTTGGTCAGCACGATGCCGATCAGCGCGGCAATGGCCGTGGTGAACAGCAGGGTGCCGATGGTCAGGAAGCTGATCCGGCCCAGTGACGAGGCGTTGTGCAAACGGGCCACAGCGCTGAGGATCGACGCGAAGATCAGCGGCATGACGATCATCTGCAGCAACTGCACATAGCCGTTACCGACCAGATCGAGCCAACTGAGGGTGGCCTTGAGCACCGGGTGGCCGGCGCCATAAATGGCATGCAGAGCGGTTCCGAACAGTACGCCGAGGATCAGGCCCGCGAGGACCTTCTTCGCCAGGCTCCAGGTGCTGTTACGGGTTTGTGCCAGGCCTAGCAGCAATGCGAGGAACGCCAGCAGGTTGAGGGTTAACGGCAGATTCATTGAAGCTCCAGAACAAAGCAGGGGCATCGCTTCTGTGTGCGATTGCGAACAGAAATGCTAACAGCATGAAAACTGACGAATTTATATCGAAATGGAATTTGCTTAGTTGTTTTTGGAATAAAAAAGTGTTGCGAAGCGTTGAAGCGTTAGCTAACCGGTGTCACGGGCTACTGTAATTCTAGAATTTAGGAACTATCCTACGAGCGCTGTCGAACTCGAAAGGTTGTTCGGGGGGAATCGTGAGATTACTTTCGTTCAGTCGCCGCTCCATCGGCGATCGGGCGTGAGAACCCGCGAGTTTTCGTGTAGCAGCGTCTTTATGGTAGCTGTGCGCGGGCAGGCTTATGCCTGGCCGGTCTCCAAACTCGCCGGTTTCTCACTCCGCGCATGGCTGCCACCCATTCTGTGAGAAGGAGGGGTGGTCAGCTTCAATAATGAGTTTGGAGGCTGCACCATGAAAAAAATCGTCCCCGATCCGCCGCCCGCCCTTGGCACCACTGCCGCCATCCCTTTTGGCACCTGCCAGTCCAGTCATCCTCCGATGTTCAGCGTTTGCAGCGGTGTCCAGGCCGAAGACGCGCTGGTTCATGCGACCCTATTGCTGCGTGGTATCCGTGACGTTACCGACTACTACTGCCAGCACCATGCCGAAGAAACCGGGCGTGGGATGTTGTGGTCGGTGCTGCATTCGGCGGAAATGGCCAAGGCATTGGTTGAAGGCGTATTGGATGGGATGCCGGTGTCGTCGGCAGGGCCGGCGCCTACGTCAACGTAGCGAGCGCATGATTCTGCAGGGCAGTCGGTTCGCGGCGCCTGTATCGCAGGCAAGCCTGACTTCCACTGGATTGCACAAGGCGGTGTGGGAGTTGGCTTGCCAACGATGGGTTTGGGCCGCTAAGGCGGTCTCAGGCGACGATCAGCGCCTTGACCTTGTTCATCGCGTTTTTCTCCAGCTGGCGAATACGCTCAGCCGACACGCTGTATTTCTCAGCCAGGTCATGCAGGGTGGCCTTTTCCTCGGCCAGCCAGCGCTGGTAGAGAATGTCGCGGCTACGCTCATCCAGGCCTTGCAGGGCTTCGTGCAGGTTGCTGGTGGAGTTGTCGCTCCAGTCGGCATCCTCAAGCTGGCGGGCCGGGTCGTAACGGTGGTCTTCCAGGTAGTTGGCTGGAGACTGGAAGGCGCTGTCGTCGTCCGCTTCAGCGGCTGGGTCGAAGGCCATGTCCTGACCGGTCAGGCGGCTTTCCATCTCGCGGACTTCACGCGGCTCTACACCCAGGCTTTCGGCTACACGATGCACTTCATCGTTGTTCAGCCAGGCCAGACGTTTCTTTTGGCTGCGCAGGTTGAAGAACAGCTTGCGCTGAGCCTTGGTGGTCGCGACTTTGACGATCCGCCAGTTACGCAGGATGAATTCGTGGATCTCGGCCTTGATCCAGTGCACGGCGAACGACACCAGACGAACGCCCATTTCCGGATTGAAGCGTTTGACCGCCTTCATCAGGCCAACGTTACCTTCCTGGATCAGGTCAGCCTGGGCCAGCCCGTAACCCGAGTAACTGCGGGCGATATGCACGACAAAACGCAGGTGGGCGAGCACCATTTGCCGAGCCGCCTCAAGATCCTGCTGGTAGTAGAGACTCTCGGCCAGTTCACGCTCCTGCTCGACGGTCAGCAAAGGGATGCTGTTGACCGTGTGTACGTAGGCCTCCAGGTTTGCACCGGGGACCAGGGCATAAGCAGGTTGCAACGAAGTGGTCATACGAAAAAACCTCCGACTCACTGAATTCGTGCCCGTGGGCACTGCCAACATTGACCGGGGAACCCAGAACAAGTTCCCCCAAACGCTACGTCAATGCAGGCAAAAAGACACTTTTATCGCGGTGCGAGCTCGCTCAAGTGACGAGCGACCGCAATCCAAGCACCGATATACCCTAACAACACTGCACCAAGCAAGAGCGATAGACCATCGGCTGGCGGCACACCTGCCAGTGCGAAATCGCTACCGTAGAGGCCAGAAAGCCCGATCACCGCATCATTCAGCCAGTTCAAGCCAAATGCCAGCACGCCCCAGGACAGTACACCTGCGCCAAATCCGTAGAGTGCGCCCATGTACAGGAACGGTCGACGGACATAGCTATCGGTACCGCCGACCAGCTTGATGACTTCAATTTCGATGCGGCGGTTCTCGATATGCAGACGAATGGTGTTACCAATTACCAGCAGCAACGCCGAGACCAGCAGCACGGTCAGACCGAACACAAAGCGGTCACCCAGCTTCAGGATCGCTGCCAGGCGCTCGACCCAGACCAGGTCCAGTTGGGCCAGTTCAACCCGTGGCAGTTCGGCCAGACGCTGACGCAAGGCCTCGAGCGCCGGTTTGTCGACTTCTTTCGGGGTGACCACGATTACACCGGGTAACGGGTTTTCGGGCAGCTCGCGCAGGGCTTCGCCCAGGCCGGACTGCTTCTGAAACTCGTTGAGGGCTTGATCACGGCTGACAAACTCTGCCTCGGCGACACCCGCAATGCCTTTGATCTGGTCGCGCAAGGCTTCGCCGTCACGGCTGCTGGCGTCCAGCTTCAGGTACAAAGAGATTTGCGCTGCGCGCTGCCAGGAGCCGCCGAGCCGCTCGACATTGCTCAGCAGCAATGACAGGCCCATGGGCAGACTCAGGGCGACGGCCATCACCAGGCAGGTGAAGAAGCTACCAATCGGTTGTTTGCCCAGGCGACGCAGGCTGTCGAGCAGGCTCGAGCGGTGGCTTTCCAGCCACGCATGCAGCAGGGTGCCGAAGTCCGGGCCGTCATCGTCGTCGTTGCCGCGTTTTTTCTTCTCCGGGGCAGGGTCGGCCGGTTTCGGTGCCACCCGCTCGGAAACCTTGGGACTACGTGTTGCACTCATTGCCCGGCCTCCCCATCGCCGATCAGACGGCCGCGCTGCAAGGTCAGCATGCGGTGACGCATGCGTGCGATCAGTGCCAGGTCGTGGCTGGCGATCAGCACGCTGGTGCCCAGGCGGTTGATGTCTTCGAAAACACCCATGATCTCTGCCGCCAGGCGTGGGTCAAGGTTACCGGTCGGTTCGTCAGCCAGCAGCAAGGCCGGGCGGTGAACGATGGCCCGGGCGATACCGACGCGCTGCTGTTGCCCTGTGGACAAGTCGCCGGGGTACAGCTCGGCTTTGTCCGACAAGGCCACGCGTTCAAGTGCGGAGTCGACCCGCTTGGCCACCTCGACCTTGGACAGGCCAAGAATCTGCAGCGGCAGGGCGACGTTGTTGAACACGGTGCGGTCGAACAGCAACTGGTGGTTCTGGAACACTACGCCAATCTGGCGGCGTAAGAACGGGATCTGTGCGTTGCTGATCTGCCCCAGGTCCTGGCCAGCCAGCAGCAACTTGCCGCTGGTCGGACGTTCCATGGCCAGCAGCAGGCGCAGCAAGGTGCTCTTGCCGGCGCCGGAATGGCCGGTGACGAACAGGAATTCGCCCCGACGTACCCGAAAACTCAATTCATGCAGGCCAACGTGACCATTCGGATAGCGTTTGGCGACCTGTTCGAATCGGATCATGGATGCTCCCGCTCGGCAAACAGTGCTTTCACAAAGGGTTCGGCCTCGAAGGTCCGCAGATCGTCGATGCCTTCGCCCACACCAATGTAACGAATTGGCAAGCCAAACTGCTTGGCCAGGGCGAAGATCACCCCGCCTTTGGCGGTGCCGTCGAGTTTGGTCAATGCCAGGCCGGTCAGCTCAACGCTCTGGTTGAAGTGCTTGGCCTGATTGATGGCGTTCTGCCCGGTGCCGGCGTCCAGCACCAGCAGGACTTCGTGTGGGGCAGCCGCATCGAGTTTGCCCATTACCCGACGGACCTTCTTGAGTTCTTCCATCAGGTTGTCTTTGGTATGCAGGCGGCCTGCGGTGTCGGCGATCAGCACGTCGATACCGCGGGCTTTCGCGGCCTGCAGTGCGTCAAAGATGACCGAGGCCGAGTCGGCGCCGGTGTGCTGGGCAATGACCGGGATATTGTTGCGCTCACCCCACACCTGCAACTGCTCGACGGCGGCGGCACGGAAGGTGTCGCCTGCTGCCAGCATGACTTTCTTGCCTTCAAGCTGCAGTTTCTTCGCCAGTTTGCCGATGGTGGTGGTCTTGCCCGCGCCATTGACACCGACGACCAGAATCACGAAAGGCGTGCTCTGCGACTGGATGCGCAACGGTTGTTCAACAGGCTTGAGCAGGTCGGCCAGTTCGCCTTGCAGCGATTTATACAGGGCATCGCTGTCCGCCAACTGCTTGCGCGCGACCTTCTGGGTCAGGCTCTGGATGATTACCGATGTGGCTTCAACGCCGACGTCGGCGGTCAGCAGACGGGTTTCGATTTCGTCGAGCAAGTCGTCGTCGATAGCCTTCTTGCCCAGGAACAGGCTGGCCATGCCTTCGCCGATGCTGGCGCTGGTTTTCGACAGGCCTTGCTTGAGGCGGGCAAAGAAACCAGTTTTGGTTTCTTCGGTACGCTCTGGTGCCGGCTCGACTGGTGCAGCCACAGGCGCAGGTGGCGCTGCCTGAGTGATCGGCGCAGTTACGACCGACGCAGGTGCAGGTTCGGCGGCTGGCGCAGGCGCTGCAACCACCGGCGGGGTCGATTCGAGCGGCGCAACCGGTGCATCGCGATGGGGAATCG
>NZ_MBPN01000068.1 GCF_001695625.1 Pseudomonas defluvii | reverse complement strand
TTAGGCGAAATTTCCTACATCACTCACAGGTTCAGGTCCTCGTTCTCCGGCCGATGAGCACAATGGCCGCGCCTCCCCCTTCAGGCGCGAAGCCCTTCATCATTCAGGAGAACCGCCATGTTCGGCCCCTTGTCCCGCCTGCTTAGCAACCTGAGCGTCAAGCTCAAACTCGCCGCCGGTTTTGCCATGGTTCTGTCGCTGACACTGGCCATAACCCTGTTCGGTTGGACCGCGCTGGGTGATGCCATTGAGAGCTCAAAGCGACTGTCCAGCATTGCCCGACTCAGTGAGCTCAACAAGGATCTGCGCGCCGAGCGCATCACCTTCCGGGTGTTGGCTGACGATGAGAGCAAGGGCCAGGTACTCAAGGCCTTGAACGACATGCAGCACATGCTGGAACTCATGCTGCCGCAGTTCGACGACCCCGTAGAACTGAAATTGCTGAACGACGAGCAACAGCTCGTGCACACCTACCAGCGCGACTTCGACACCCTGCAAAAAGCCGTCACGTTGCGCATGACGCACTTTCAAGCGCTGGAGGTTCAGGAGCAGCAAGTTCTCGACACGATTGATGCCATCGAGAAGCAGCTCCTGCTCCTGCAGGATATGGAGCATAACCAGACGGCTCGCTCCAAGGCGCTGAGGTTGCTGGAGAACCTGGGCCGGCAGATCGACAATGTCAGCCAGCAACGTCAGGTGCCAGCCTACATGTCCAACCCTACCAGCGCCTTTGCCAATGTCGGCAAGCAGGCAATGACCGCTGCCGAGTCGGCACTCGGTCAGTTGGGTACGGCACTGGCTCAACTCCAGCTGACGGACACCTCGGCACTGCAGGCGAGCGGCTCAGCGCTGAGCCGCTATGGCCAGGCGCTGGATCAGTACCGTAATGCTGCCATTGCAGTCGAAAATGTACAGAATGATCTGGAAACCCTTGGCAAGCAGATGCGTGAAGTCGGCCAACGCCTGACAGACCATCAACTCAGTGTTCAAGAGCAAGAGGCAAACACCGCACAAGCCGCCCTCAGCAGCGTCTCCGCGCTGGCACTGCTGGTCGGCATTCTGGCTGCGTGGATTATCACCCTGCAGATCACCACGCCCCTGCGACACACCCTTGAGCTGGCCGCACGGATTGCTCAGGGCGACCTGAGCGGCGATAGCGAGGTGACGCGCCGGGATGAAATGGGCCAGTTGCAACGCAGCATGCACCGCATGACCTTAAGCCTGCGCGAGTTGATCGGCGGTATTGGTCATAGCACTTCCCAGCTGTCGGACGCCGTACAGACGCTTTCGGCCGTAGCCGCTCAGACGCACGGCGGTGTCAGCAGCCAGAAGGAAGAAACCGATCAGGTGGCGACCGCCATGAACCAGATGGCCGCAACGGTACAGGAGGTGGCTCGCAATGCCGAACAGGCTTCGGCTGCAGCCTGTGATGCCGACCATCAGGCCCAACTGGGCGATCAGGTCGTCGCGGAAGCCGTCGCACAAATCGAACAGCTGGCGGATCAAGTCAACCGTTCAATCCAGGCAATGGGCAAGTTGGCGCAGGAAAGCGAGCGCATTGGCAGCATTCTGGATGTGATCAAGTCGGTCTCGGAGCAGACCAACCTGCTGGCACTCAATGCCGCCATTGAGGCTGCCCGGGCAGGTGAGGCTGGACGAGGCTTCGCCGTAGTTGCCGATGAGGTACGAGGGTTGGCACAACGCACCCAGCAGTCCACCGAGGAAATCGAGGAACTGATCGCCAACCTTCACAACGGTACCGCTCAGGTCGTTGAACTGCTCGACAGCAGCAGGAACCTGACCCAGGACAGCGTTGCCCTCAGCAGAAAAGCTGGCGCGGCCCTGGCCCAGATCGCTCACAGCGTCTCGAACATCCAGGGCATGAACCAGCAGATCGCGACAGCCAGCGAAGAGCAAAGCGCAGTCGCCGAGGAGATCAACCGCAACGTGATCAATGTGCGCGATGTTGCCGAGGAAACCGCATCGGCCAGCACACAGATCACCCGATCGAGTGTGGAGCTACAGAAACTGGGCAATCAATTGACGACGATGGTCGGCCGATTCGGCATCTGAGCCTTGCGCAAGGAATGACCCGAGCATGGGGGCTGGCGAACCAGCACCCATGACACAAGCGCTACAGCACCTGGCGCAGGAACGCCTGGGCACGCAGGTCCTTTGGCGAGGTAAAGAACGCCTCGGGTGGCGAGTCCTCCAGCAGCTTGCCGTGATCGAAGAACAGCACCCGGTCCGCGACTTCGCGGGCAAAGCCCATCTCGTGGGTGACGCAGACCATGGTCATGCCTTCCACAGCCAGAGTCTTCATGACGTCCAGCACTTCACCGACCATTTCCGGGTCGAGTGCCGAGGTCGGCTCGTCAAACAACATCACCTTCGGGTCCATCGACAGTGCCCGGGCAATCGCCACGCGCTGCTGTTGGCCACCCGAGAGCCTGGAGGGGTACTCGTTGGCCTTCTGACCGATACCGACCTTCTCCAGCAATGCCCGCGCCTTGGCCTCGCGCTCCTGCTTGCTGCGCTTGCGCACCACCTTCTGTGCCAGGCACAGGTTCTCCAGCACGGTCATGTGCGGGAACAGGTTGAAGTGCTGGAACACCATGCCGACTTCACGGCGATAGGCGTTGATGTCGGTCTTCGGGTCGTTCAACTGCAAGCCGTCAATGGCCACCGAGCCCTCATCAAAACTTTCCAGGCCATTGAGGCAGCGCAGGAAGGTCGACTTGCCCGACCCCGAAGGACCGAGCACTACCAATACTTCGCCCTTGGCTACGTCGGTGCTGACGTGGTCGACAGCTCGTACCACCTGACCACGGGTATCGAAGACTTTTACCAGATCGCGAACTTCAATCACTTTGCGCGAGCCTCCGCTCAAGCCGGCTGGCGAAATGCGACAGCGGCAGGTTGATCAGCAGGTACAGGCCGGCAACGCAGAACCAGATCTCGAAGGTCGAGAACGAGGTAGTAATTGCCTCACGGCCACTTTTGGTCAATTCGGTGATTGCAATGACCGAGACCAGCGACGTGTCTTTGACCAGGCTGATAAATTGCCCTGCCAGCGGCGGCAGGACACGTTTGAATGCCTGTGGCAGCACCACATGGCGCATCGACTGGCTCGCACTCAGCCCCAGCGAGCGGGCGGCTTCACTCTGGCCACGGGCAATCGACTGAACCCCCGCACGCACGATCTCGGCCACGTAGGCACCGGTAAACAGCGCCAAGGCTGCTACCCCGGCGAACTCTCGAGACAGGTTGAGCACCGTGCCGATGAAGAAATAGAAAATGAAGATCTGCACCAGCAACGGCGTACCACGCACCAACTCGACGTACACCGTCGACAGGTCGCGCAGGGTCGGGTTGTTCGAGAGCCGACACAAACCGGCCACCAGGCCGACCAGCAGGCCCAGCACACCGGAGGCCAGCGAAATCCATACGGTGGTCCACAGGCCCCAGGCCAGCGGCCCTGCGGTCCAGTGCCGAGTGACACCCACCAGATCGCCTTCAGCAACATCGTCGCCCTTGGACAGCTGCAGGCTGTTCTGCTCGACGTCCAGCACCTGTTCGCCGCCGTCTTCGTCGCGCAGGGTGACCTTGGCCATGCTGCCCTGCTGCACAATGGCTTCGACCTTGCCGTAGCCGGCCGCGCGCTGCGCTTCTTCAGCCTGGTAAGCGAAATACTGTGGCACCCGACTCCAGCGCCACTCGTAGGAAATCACCGAGGTCGCGTAATACAGGCTGACGGCCAGGCCGACCAACACCAATGCGGTCAGCCCGTGCCAAGGCCACTGAGCTTTCTTGTGTTTAATCACGAAAGGTAGTTCCGTAAAAGCGAACGCGCAGGGCTAGCCTGCGCGTCAAGTTTCAAGCCAGTCGAACGACGGCCTTATTCCATGTCCTTGAGCCAAGCGGTGTCTTTGAACCACTTGTCATGGATACGTTTGTAAGTGCCGTCGTTGTGGATCTGGTGCAGGTAGTTGTTGATCCAGTTGATGCTGTCGTAGTCGCCTTTCTTCAGGCCGAAGGCCAGCGGCTCATAGGTGAACGGCTCGTCCAGGAACAGCAGCTTGCCAGCACCGGCCTTGTTCACCGCAACCACGTTGTAGGGGGCATCGTAAATGAACGCATCGGCTTTGCCGTTGACCACGTCCATCACGGCTTCCTGCTCGTTGTCGTAGCCGTGATACTTGGCTTTGCCGATCAGCTTCTTGGCGACCAGTTCACCGGTAGTCCCCACCTTGGAGGTGATACGGTACTCGTCGGTGTTCAGGTCTTTGTACGACTTGACCTTGTCTGCGAGCTCCTTGCGGATCAGCAGGGTCTGGCCGACCACGATGAAGGGTTCGCTGAAGTTCAGACGCAGGTTGCGTTCCTGGGTCAGGGTCATGCCGCTGCCGATCATGTCGAACTTGTCGGTCAGAAGCGCCGGGATGATACCGTCATAGCTGGTGGACACCAGCTCCAGCTTGACGCCCATGGCCTTGGTCATGGCCTTGAGCAGGTCGACTTCGAAGCCGATGATTTCGCCACGCTTGTTGGTCATCTCGAACGGCATGTAGGTAGGGTCCATACCCACGCGCAGGGTGCCGCGCTTGACTGCGTCGTCAATTGCCCCGGCCTGGGCCGTTGCCACTGTAGCCAGTGCCGCGACGCCGGCCAGCAGCATCGACAGGTACTTTTTCATCATCACCAGATCCCCCAACAGGAAAGCTCGAATTTTATTGTGATCGCAGATCGCCCTGATGGACGACGCACTGTATCGAAGTGCGCGATGCTACCCCATGCGCCGCAAGGCACATATAGGCGATAGGCACTTTGTTATGTGTTGTCGGCAGAAACGACATCGCCGGCAAGCCCAAGCCCCATGTAGGGCACTCCGGTTTGTCGGCGATGGTTGCAGCGCAGTTCAACGATCAGGCATTAGCCAGCGATGGCAACTCCTGCGACTGCGGGTGTAACGGCAACAACGGCGAATGCGGGTTGCTGGCAATCGATTGCCGCCAGACGTCCAGCCAGGCGGCACTCTGCTCGGCCCAGACACGCTCATGCAAGCGTGACAACGCTACCGGGTCACTGAGCAGTGCCAATCGGGTACTGCCGTCGAGTGCGCCAGGGCCAACCTCCAACGCCTTGGAGATACGCTCGGCGCGCAGGGCCTCGATCGGTGCAGCAACACCGTGACGCGCTGTCGCCAGGGCACAGGCCAGGGCATTCTGCTGTGGATCGACCACGGCCCGGACAAAACCGTCATTCAGTGCATGCCAACGGTTTTCATGGGTGTACTGATCAGTCGCCAGCAACTCATGCGGTGTCGCGTACTCCTCAGGGATCAGGAACAGGCGTTCATCCTTGGCGCGCAGGCCCAGGTTGACCCGGCTGGAGATCACCGAAACCGGGATCGACAGCATCAGCGAACCGACAATCGGTACCAGCCACCAGAGGAAGCTCGGGTTAAGCCATGCCACCAACAGTGCCCAGGCAACGCCCAGCAGGGTTTGCGGGCCATGCCGGCGAACAGCTTCGCTCCATGGTGTGGAGTCGTCGTCACGCTGTGGCGAGTTCCAGGTTGCCGCCCAGCCCAGGAACGCGGCCAGTACGAAACGGGTGTGGAAAATCATCCGCACAGGCGCCAGCAGCATGGAGAACAGCATCTCCAGCAGCATCGACAGCGTCACCTTGAAACGACCGCCAAATTCCTTGGCGCCCTTGGCCCAGATCAGAATGATGCTGAGCAACTTGGGCAGGAACAACAGCACAATGGTCGTCGAGAACAGCGCAATGGCTTTTTCCGGGTGCCATTGAGGCCAGAGCGGGTAGAGCTGACGTGGCTCGAGGAAGTACTGCGGCTCCATCAAGGTGTTGGTTGCCAGCAGCGCTGTCGACAGCACCAGGAAGAAGAACCACAGCGGCGCCGACAGGTAGGACATCACACCCGTGAGGAACACCGCACGGTGTACCGGGTGCATGCCCTTGACCAGGAACAGCCGGAAGTTCATCAGGTTGCCGTGGCACCAGCGCCGGTCGCGCTTGAGTTCGTCGAGCAGGTTCGGCGGCAGTTCTTCGTAGCTGCCCGGAAGATCGTAGGCAATCCACACGCCCCACCCCGCACGCCGCATCAGTGCGGCCTCGACGAAGTCGTGGGAGAGGATCGCACCGGCGAAGGCCCCCTTACCCGGCAACGGCGCCAAGGCGCAGTGCTCGATGAACGGCTTCATCCGGATAATTGCGTTGTGCCCCCAGTAGTGCGACTCGCCGAGCTGCCAGAAGTGCAGGCCGGCAGTGAACAGCGGGCCATAGACGCGGGTGGCGAACTGCTGCATGCGCGCATACAGCGTGTCCATGCCCGAGGCTTTTGGCGCGGTCTGGATGATACCGGCGTCCGGATTGGCTTCCATCAACCGCACCAGGCTGGTCAGGCATTCGCCACTCATGACGCTGTCGGCGTCGAGTACCACCATGTAACGGTAGTCCCCCCCCCAACGACGGCAGAAGTCGTCCAGGTTGCCACTCTTGCGCTTCACACGGCGACGACGACGGCGATAGAAGATCCGCCCAAAGCCTTTGGCCTCGCGGCAAACCTCCAGCCAGGCCTGTTGCTCGGCCACGGCAATATCGGTGTCGTTGGTGTCACTAAGCACAAAGAAATCGAAACGGTCGAGA
The DNA here is from genome assembly GCF_001695625.1 of Pseudomonas defluvii. GTDB lineage: Bacteria > Pseudomonadota > Gammaproteobacteria > Pseudomonadales > Pseudomonadaceae > Aquipseudomonas > Aquipseudomonas defluvii. Next base: position 22,100 of record NZ_MBPN01000068.1, on the reverse strand, counting down.
TCGCCCGTCGCAACCACCGACTCGAAGGTCGCCCGCAACCCTGCAAATACACGCGGGACATCTTCGTTACAGATCGGCATGACGATCGCAGTACGCGCCTGCGGCGCAATCGGCTCGTTGCCAGCACTGCTGCCGGAGATACGGTACTTGTCGCGCCCGGTCAGCAGCTCAAGGAAGCCCATCAGGGCGGTCCAGAAACCAGCAGATACCCAGCAGAAAAGGATACCGAACAAGATAAGGATGCTGGTCTGCAGTGCATACGGCCAGACCTGCTGGACGGTGGTCAGCAGGGGCTGGTTCAGGACCTCGTCGAGTTCGACGAACGACCAGCCCTGGTAGGGCAGGATGCCTTTCATGTACCAACCGGCAACGATGGTCTGCCCCAGCATCAGCGTTAGCAGGATGTAGCGGCGCAGCGAACCGACCCAGCGCCAGCGTGCAGCCGGTAGCTCGCGCTTTTCGGGCGCAGGGGCGTTTGTCCGGCCGGTCAAACGACGCCAGGCGCGGATCAGGATATTGGTCCGCCACGGCTCAGGAACCACCCGAGTGCGACGAATTGGCGGGGTAGCCTTCAGGCACAACCGACCGCTGGCATCGAGGCCGAGCATCTCGGCCTCCTCCAGCTCCTCAGCCGTACCCAAGGTAAGGCGACCTGCAACCGACGCCTGGGCGGCCTCGGCCTCCCCGGCAGACGGTTGTGCGGACAAGCGTTGATGCAGCTCGCTGAACGAGGTGCAGCTGGCCAGTTCGGCCCGCTGCTCGTCGCTCAGTGGCAGGTGTTCCAGGTATTCGCTCAGCGACCCTGGTTGTGCAGAGTGTTTACTCATCGGCAGGCAACTGATAACTCCAGGTCTCGGTCAGGACTTGTTCGGTCGTGGCCGGAGCCGTGGTGGTGGATGCCGCATCGGCGGCTGGCTGTGCGGCCGCTTTCTCGGCCTTGTCTTTGGCCTGCTTGGCAGCGGCTTTTTCCTGCTTGGTCGGCTTGGCCGGCTCAACAGGAACGTCACGTACCAGCGCAGCACGCATTTCAGTGGACTTGTTCGGGTCCTTGACCTTGAACCGCAAGGTCAGGCGCCAGCCCTGGATTTCCGGGTTGTAGCGCAGGCTGTTTTCGACCAACTCACCGTTGTCGCCAAGGCTGACCTGGCTACGTACAGCGGTGTCTTCCGGCAACGCCTTGAGCACCGGGCCTTCAAAGTCGACCAGGAAGGCCACGCTACCATCAGGCTGACGGATCAGGTTGGATTGCTTGACATCACCGGTCGAACGCAGGGTCTGCTTGACCCAACCCAGCTTCGGCGAATGCAGTTCGGACTCATCCATGGTCCAGTGCAGACGGTACTCGAACTCGGCAGCAGTGCCAGGCTCAGGCAGTTTTTCCGGGCTCCAGAACGCAACGATGTTGTCGTTGGTTTCGTCGGCAGTTGGAATTTCCACCAGGTCGACCGTGCCCTTGCCCCAGTCGCCAACAGGCTCGATCCAGGCGCTTGGGCGCTTATGGTAGTTGTCATCCAGGTCTTCGAACTGGCTGAACTCGCGCTGACGCTGCAACAGGCCAAAACCACGTGGGTTTTCCACGCTGAAGTTGCTGACGGCCAAGTGTTTCGGGTTGTTCAGCGGGCGCCACAGCCATTCGCCGTTGCCGGCATGAATCGACAGGCCTTCAGAGTCGTGCAGGGCAGGACGGTAGTTGAGCACCTTCGATGGCTGGTTGCCACCGAACAGGAACATGCTGGTCAGCGGGGCAATGCCCAGGCGGCTGACACGGTCACGCAGGAACACCTTGGACTTGACGTCAACGATGGTGTCGCTACCCGGACGCAGGGTCAGACGGTAAGCACCGGTGGAACGTGGCGAGTCAAGCAACGCATAGATGACCAGTTGCTTGTCGGTCGCCTTTGGACGCTCGATCCAGAACTCAGTAAAGCGTGGGAACTCTTCGCCAGAAGGCAGTGCCGTGTCGATAGCCAGACCACGGGCAGACAGGCCATAGGCTTGCCCCTTGCCGACCACGCGGAAATAGCTGGCGCCCAGCAAGGTCATGATTTCGTCTTGCTTGTCAGCCTTGTTGATCGGGTACAGCACGCGGAAGCCGGCGTAACCGAGCTTTTCAGTGGCCTTGCTGTCAAAGCTCAGGTCACCGAAGTCAAAGCGGCTGGCGTCGTACTTGATTTCGTGGACTTTGCTGCCGACAACCTCGTTGATCGTCACAGGGGTGTCGAAGTGCATGCCCTGGTGATAGAAGGACAGCTTGAACGGCGTCTTGGCCTTGGCCCATTCGGCCTTGTCTTCACGGAAGCGAATTTTCTGGTAGTCCGCGAATTTCATTTCGCGGAACACTGCGGGCAGGTTGCTCTTCGGCGCCTCGTACTTCTGCCCGGCAAGATCCTTCGCCTTGGCCGCTACATCGTCAAGGTTGAACGCCCAGAGCTGGCCTGCGCCGAGCAGGCAGACGAGCGCCGAGCCGGCTGCCAGAGCCTTGCGCAGCCGATTGCCAGAAGTTCTTGGTGCATTACAGGGACTTACAATCACGAGCAACCCTCGCCGAAAACAGATCAAAGAACCAACTGCCAGCCATCGCTTGCCGGGTTGGCGAGCACTGTTCGGACTCCGAAAGGGCGTAATGATTCCCTAAACGGCGTCAGACAGTTCTCAAGTTAAAGTAAAACAAATCGGCGAACGCCGATCTTGGTAGCGCGCGATTATCTAGCAGGCGGCGCTACAACGCATCAGGGCAACACAACTATTTCTGCTAGAACCCTCCTTTTTTCCTGCAAAAAAGGAGGTTTTCAGCCTTATATTTGTAACATAAATGTTACGGGGCCATCATTGACCAGATGTACCTGCATGTCGGCACCGAAACGCCCGCTTTCAACTGTAGCGTGCAACGCCCTCGCCTGCCCCAGCAAGTACTCGAAAAGCTCCGCGCCCAGCGCAGGTGGTGCAGCGCTGGAGAAGCTCGGGCGCAATCCGCTCTGGGTATCAGCCGCCAAGGTGAACTGCGAGACCAGCAGCAAGCCGCCCTGAATGTCCTTGAGCGACAGGTTCATCTTGCCCTGCTCATCACTGAACACGCGGTAATTGAGCAGTTTGTGCAGCAGCTTGTCGGCATGGGCGCGGGTATCGCCCGGCTCGACGGCAACCAGCACCAGCAATCCCTGGTCGACCGCCCCGACAATCTCTGCGTCCACCTCAACGCGTGCGCTACGCACGCGCTGCAACAGGCCCTTCACGCTTCTTCCAGTGGCAAGTCCAGCAAACGCCGGGCCATTTGGTCGGCAGCACGCACCAGCGCATCGGTGATACCCGGCTCAGACGCCGCATGCCCTGCATCGCGAATCACCTTCAGCTCGCTGTTTGGCCAGGCCTGATGGAGCTCCCAGGCATTATCCAATGGGCAGATGACATCATAACGACCATGCACGATCACTGCAGGCAGGTGGGCGATCTTCGGCATGTCGCGAATCAGTTGGTCGGGCTCAAGGAATGCATTGTTCATGAAATAATGGCATTCGATCCGCGCAATAGACAACGCGCGCTGAGGCTCGGAGAAGCGGTCGACGACCAACGGGTTGGGCCGCAGGGTAGCGGTACGTCCTTCCCAGGTCGACCAGGCCTTGGCGGCATGCATCTGGGCAATTTGATCATTGCCGGTCAGGCGCTTGTGGAAAGCCTGGACCAGGTTGCCGCGTTCCTCGGCGGGAATCGGCGCGATGTAGTCCTGCCAGTAGTCAGGGAACAAGCGGCTGGCGCCACTCTGGTAGAACCACTCGATTTCCTGTGGGCGGCACAGAAAGATACCGCGCAGGATCAAACCATGTACGCGTTCCGGGTGAGTCTGGGCATAGGCCAAGGCCAGGGTCGACCCCCAGGAACCACCGAACACCACCCACTTGTCGATACCCAGGTGCTTGCGAATGCGCTCAAGATCCTCGACCAAATGCCAGGTGGTGTTGTTCTCCAGGCTGGCATGAGGAGTCGAGCGCCCGCAGCCGCGCTGATCGAAGGTAATGATGCGGTACAGGTTCGGGTCGAAATAGCAGCGACTCTGTGCATCACACCCTGCTCCCGGCCCACCGTGGATAAACACCACCGGCAATCCCTCGGGCGAACCGCTCTCGTCAACATACAGCACATGCGGCGCCTCCACGGCCAGATCGTGTCGGGCGTAGGGTTTGATCTGCGGGTACAAGGTCTGCATTACGCACTCCGTGTGGGGGAATTATTCTGCCGTTGGGCATCATAAACCCGAATTGCGCTTTGAGCATGCCCCCCGCAACATCTGACACCGCATAAAACCGTTCACACTGCGTAGCGCGCCTTGCCCCAGGCCACTGCTGCGTTGAGCAGGCGTTCCAGCACCTGCCGGGTGGGTTGCGCCAGATCCTCGCGATAATGGAACGGCTCGACTTCCTCCATATAGGTAGTCTGCGCCAACTCCAGCTGTACCGCATGAATGTGCCTGGCCGGGTCACCATAGTGACGGGTGATATGCCCACCCTTGAAGCGCCCGTTCAGCACATGGCTGTAACCCTCGGCGCAAGCGCACACCGCTTGCAACTGCTCGGCGAGTTGCGGGTCGCAGCTGGCCCCATTGAACGTGCCCAGGTTGAAGTCCGGCAGCGTGCCGTCGAACAGGTGCGGGACGTGCGAGCGGATCGAGTGGGCATCCCACAGCAGCGCGTAGCCGAACTGCTCACGCAGACGCGCCAGTTCCTGGCGCAAGGTGTCGTGATACGGCCGCCAGATACGCTCCAGATAGTCAGCTCGCTCGCGGGCCGGTGGCGTCAGCCCTTCCTTGAACAACGGCGTACCGTCGAACAGGGTGGCCGGGTACAGCCCGGTGGTGGCACCGGTATACAGCGGCTGGTCATCGTCTGGACGGTTGAGGTCGATGACAAACCGTGAACATTCGGCGGAAACAATGCTGGCGCCCATGCTCACCGCAAAGTCATACAACCGTGGAATGTGCCAATCGGTATCCGGCAGGCTGCGTGCCGGTTCGATCAGGCCGGCCTCGACTGCCGGTGTCAAACGCACGCCGGCATGGGGCATGCTGATCAATAGCGGCAAGGTGCCTTGGTGAAAGTTCAGAACCTTATCCATAAAGACGCTCTTCAAAAATGGGTTTCAAGGCCATGGCGAATGACCCGCTTGGGTAAGTCGCCGCCCAACCAATAGGACAGGTCGGCAGGACGCTCGATGTCCCAGGCAATGAAATCGGCGACCTTGCCCACTTCCAGCGACCCGTGACTGTCGCCCAGCCCGAGGGCGCGGGCAGCATGCAGGGTCACCCCGGCCAGGGCTTCTTCCGGCGTCATGCGGAACAGCGTACAGGCCATGTTCATCATTAGACGCAACGACAGCCCCGGCGAGGTCCCGGGGTTGAGGTCGGTAGCAATGGCGATATTCACACCGTGCTTGCGCAGAGCGTCCATCGGCGGCAACTGGGTTTCACGCAGGAAGTAGAAAGCGCCGGGCAACAGCACCGCAACGGTGCCGGCTGCCGCCATGGCGATGGCGTCCTCCTCGGTCATGAACTCCAGGTGATCCGCCGACAATGCCTGATAGCGCGCCGCCAGGCTGGAGCCGTGCAGCGACGACAGTTGTTCGGCATGCAATTTGACCGGCAGGCGCAGTTCACGGGCTTTTATAAACACCCGCTCGACCTGAGCCGGGGAAAACGCCAGGTATTCGCAGAACGCATCCACGGCGTCGACCAGCCCCTCAGCGGCCAGAGCCGGGAGCATTTCAGTGCAGATGTGTTCAATGTAGTCGTCTGCCCGACCGGCGAACTCCGGCGGCATGGCGTGCGCCGCCAGGCAGGTACCGCGCACCGTCACCGGCAACTCGGCGCCCAGCCGACGAATGACCCGGAGCAACTTGCGCTCACTGGCCAGGTCCAGGCCATACCCGGACTTGATTTCGACGGTGGTCACGCCATCGCGCAACAAGGCCTGCAGGCGTTGCCGAGCGCTGGCGTACAACTGTTCTTCCGTAGCGGCGCGTGTAGCGCGCACGGTGCTGGCGATACCACCACCCTGGGCGGCGATATCGGCATAGCTGACACCTTGCAAGCGCTGCTCGAACTCGCCGCTGCGGTTACCACCGAACACGGTATGGGTGTGGCAGTCGATCAGGCCCGGGGTTACCCAGGCACCGTTAAGCTCGACCACCCTGGCATCTGCCGTGGCCGGCAGGGACTGGCGCGGGCCGATCCACTCGATCCGCTCGCCGGACGTCAAAATCGCCGCATCCTCGATGATCGAGTAAACACCTTGCGCCATGCTTGCCACATGGCAGTGCTGCCAGAGGGTTTTCATGCACCGTCTCCGTGACTATCGTTGAGTGTTGGACAATACCTGAGCAGGCGCCACAGCCACGCGCGGCTTGCACCAGAGCAGGTAAGAGGCAACCAGGAACACCACCCAGACCACGCCGACGATCAGCGCTGCCTGTGTATCCGGGAAGTAACCCAGCACACCGAAGATGAACACCATGAAGGCAATCGCTGCCGCTGGACCATAGGGCCAGAACGGTACCGGGAACTTCAGTTGTGCGGCTTCTTCACGGCTCATGCTGCGACGCATGGCGACCTGGGTCACCAGAATCATCAGCCAGACCCATACCGTGGCGAACGTGGCAATGGAGGCGATCAGCAGGAAGACGTTTTCCGGGATCAGGTAGTTCAGCACGACGCCGCTCAGCAGTGCCACACCCATGACCAGTACAGTCATCCATGGCACACCTTGACGGGAAACCTTGGCGAACCCCTTCGGTGCCTGACCTTGCTGAGCCAAGCCGTACATCATGCGCCCAGCGGCAAAAATATCGCTGTTGATCGCCGATACCGCCGCCGAGATCACCACAATATTCAGTACAGCTGCAGCCGAACCGATCCCCAGATTGCTGAAAATCTGTACGAACGGGCTACCTTGGGTACCGATCTGCGGCCACGGGTAGAGGCACATCAGGACGAACAGGGTCAGCACATAGAACAGCAGTATCCGCAGCGGAACAGCATTGATCGCCTTGGGCAGCACGCGCTGAGGGTCTTTCGCTTCACCGGCAGTGATACCGATGATCTCGATACCGCCAAAGGCAAACATCACCACGGCAAACGAGGCGATCAGGCCGCTCACGCCATTGGGCATGAAGCCGCCGTGGGCCGTCAGGTTGGCGATACCACTGACCGTGTCGCCATTGGCGCTGCCCAGCCCGAAGAGCATGATGCCGAAGCCGGCCAGGATCATCGCGACGATGGCAACGACCTTGAGCAGCGACAGCCAGAATTCCATCTCGCCGTAGACCTTGACGTTGCACAGGTTCAGCCCGCCGATCAGGAAGACAATACCCAGCACCCAGATCCAGCGCGCGACTTCGGGGAACCAGAAGCCCATGTAAATGCCGAAGGCCGTCACGTCGGCCAAACAGACAATGACCATTTCAAATGCGTAGGTCCAGCCGAGCACAAACCCGGCCATCGGCCCCAGATAGGTGGAGGCATATTGACCGAACGAGCCCGAAACCGGGTTGTGTACGGCCATTTCCCCCAGGGCGCGCATGACCATGAAGACGGCAGCACCGCCGATCAGGTAGGCCAGAAGCACTGCCGGGCCCGCCATCTGGATCGCCGAAGCAGAGCCGTAGAAAAGGCCCGTACCAATGGCCGAGCCCAGGGCCATGAAACGAATATGGCGAGCCGTTAGCCCGCGTTTGAGTCCTTGCGATTGAGATTGCATTTCGCGGTCCTGATTATTTTTGTAGGCGAAAAGCGGTACGAGCCCTTTCGGGCCCGTACGGCAAAGGCGATATCAGCCCAACGGATCAGAGGCTCGGCAGAACGCCAGCCGGCAGCAGACCGTTCAAGTGCCCTTCAGCCAGCAAGGCGCTGGCTGCCTCGATGTCCGGCGCGAAGAACCGGTCCTTTTCGTAATAAGCGACCTTGCTGCGCAGCAGTTGACGAGCCGTTTCCAGCTTCGGCGAGGTCTTCAGCCCTTCACGCAGGTCCAGGCCCTGGCAGGCGGCCAGCCATTCCACGGCGAGGATGCCGCGAACGTTGTCAGCCATTTCCCAGAGGCGCTTGCCAGCAGCCGGCGCCATCGACACGTGGTCTTCCTGGTTGGCCGAGGTCGGCAGGCTGTCGACACTGTGCGGGTGAGCCAGGGCCTTGTTCTCGCTGGCCAGCGCTGCTGCCGTGACCTGCGCGATCATGAAGCCGGAGTTGACCCCACCATTGGCCACCAGGAACGGTGGCAACTGCGACATGTGCTTGTCCATCATCAGCGAGATACGGCGCTCGCTCAGCGAGCCGATCTCGGCAATGGCCAAGGCCATGTTGTCGGCAGCCATTGCCACCGGTTCGGCGTGGAAGTTGCCGCCGGAAATCACGTCGCCCTCTTTGGCGAATACCAGTGGGTTGTCGGATACGGCGTTGGCTTCGATGACCAGTACTTCGGCCGCCTGACGGAACTGGGTCAGGCAAGCCCCCATGACCTGAGGCTGGCAACGCAGCGAGTATGGGTCCTGGACCTTGCCGCAATGCTCATGGGACGCCGAGACTTCACTGCCGTCACCCAACAGGTCACGGTAGCAGGCCGCCGCGTCGATTTGACCGCGCTGACCACGGGCGGCGTGAATCCGCGGGTCGAAAGGTGAACGCGAACCGAGCACGGCTTCAACGGTCAGGCCACCACAGGCCATGGCCGCTGCGAACAGGTCTTCACCCTGGAACAGGCCACGCAGCGCATAGGCCGTGGACGCCTGGGTACCGTTGAGCAGGGCCAGACCCTCCTTGGCAGCCAGGGTCAGCGGCTCAAGCCCGGCTACTGCCAGTGCTTCGGTCGCCGACAGCCACTGGCCTTTATGACGAGCCTTGCCCTCGCCCAGCAGGACCAGCGACATGTGCGCCAGCGGCGCCAGGTCACCGGATGCCCCCACCGAACCCTTGAGCGGGATGTGCGGGTAAACCTCCGCGTTGATCAGCGCGATCAGCGCATCGATAACCTTGCGGCGGATGCCCGAGAAACCACGGCTCAGGCTGTTGACCTTGAGCACCATGATCAGGCGCACCAGCTCATCGCAGATCGGCTCGCCGACACCTGCGGCGTGAGACAGCACCAGCGAGCGCTGCAGGTTTTCCAGGTCATGGCTGGCGATACGGGTCGATGCCAACAGGCCGAAACCCGTGTTGATGCCATAGGCGGTACGGTTTTCCGCAAGAATCTGCTCGACGCAGGCAACGCTGTCGTCGATCTGCTGGTCGGCGCTGGCATCCAGCTTCAGTTTCAGCGGGTTCTTGTAGATGGCACGCAGCTGAGCCAAGGTCAGGGTGCCAGGCTTCAGGGTCAATTCAGTCACGTTGTTGCTCCGCTACAGAGAGGCGATTACGCCTGTCGTTAATTCAGTATCAACCATTGCGCGCCAATCAGCGCGTAATCATCGGCAGGTTCAGGCCTTGTTCCTTGGCGCAATCGATGGCGATCTGATAACCGGCATCGGCATGGCGCATCACGCCAGTGGCCGGGTCGTTGGTCAGAACGCGAGCGATTCGCTCGGCGGCCTCGTCGGTACCGTCACAGACGATGACCATGCCGGAGTGCTGCGAGAAGCCCATGCCGACACCGCCGCCGTGGTGCAGCGAGACCCAGGTCGCGCCACTGGCGGTGTTGAGCAGTGCGTTGAGCAATGGCCAGTCGGACACAGCGTCGGAGCCATCCATCATCGATTCGGTTTCGCGGTTCGGGCTCGATACAGAGCCGGAGTCCAGGTGGTCACGACCAATCACGATCGGTGCCGACAACTCGCCGCGGCGAACCATCTCGTTGAAGGCCAGGCCCAGCTTGGCGCGCTGCCCCAGACCAACCCAGCAGATACGTGCTGGCAGGCCCTGGAAGCTGATGCGCTCACGGGCCATTTCCAGCCAGTTATGCAGATGCGCATCGTCCGGGATCAGCTCCTTGACCTTGGCGTCGGTCTTGTAGATGTCTTCGGCGTTACCCGACAAGGCCGCCCAGCGGAACGGGCCGATGCCACGGCAGAACAACGGGCGAATATAAGCCGGTACGAAGCCTGGGAAGTCGAATGCGTTTTCTACGCCTTCTTCCTTGGCCATCTGACGGATGTTGTTGCCGTAGTCGAAGGTCGGAATGCCCTGCTTCTGGAAATCGAGCATGGCCTGAACGTGCACGGCCATCGACTGCTTGGCCGCCTTGACCACGGCAGCTGGCTCGGTTTGTGCGCGGTCACGGTACTGTTCCCAGGTCCAACCTGCTGGCAGGTAGCCGTTGAGCGGGTCATGGGCGCTGGTCTGGTCGGTGACCATGTCTGGACGCACGCCGCGCTTGACCAGTTCAGGCAGGATCTCAGCCGCGTTGCCGTGCAGGGCAATGGAAATGGCTTTGCCTTCAGCGGTGTATTTGGCAATGCGCGCCAAGGCGTCGTCCAGGTCGTTGGCCTGTTCGTCGACATAGCGGGTACTCAGGCGGAAGTCGATGCGGCTCTGCTGGCATTCGATGTTCAGCGAGCAGGCACCGGCCAGGGTTGCGGCCAGCGGCTGCGCGCCACCCATGCCACCCAGGCCAGCGGTCAGTACCCACTTGCCCTTGAGGCTGCCGTTGTAGTGCTGGCGGCCGGCCTCGACGAAGGTTTCGTAGGTGCCTTGAACGATGCCCTGGCTACCGATGTAGATCCAGCTGCCGGCAGTCATCTGACCGTACATGGCCAGGCCCTTGGCATCCAGTTCGTTGAAGTGCTCCCACGTGGCCCAGTGCGGTACCAGGTTGGAGTTGGCGATCAATACGCGCGGGGCGTTGGCGTGGGTCTTGAACACGCCGACCGGCTTGCCGGACTGCACCAGCAGGGTTTCGTCGTCGTTCAGGTTGGTCAGGCTCTCGACGATCTTGTCGTAGCACTCCCAGTTACGCGCCGCACGGCCAATGCCGCCGTACACCACCAGCTCTTTCGGGTTTTCCGCGACTTCAGGGTCGAGGTTGTTCATCAGCATGCGCAGCGGCGCTTCGGTCAGCCAGCTTTTGGCGGTCAGCGTAGTGCCGCGCGGTGCGCGAATTTCGACGTCACGGAATTTGTTCATGTTCTTGTCAGTCACGGTAACGGCTCCTCAAGCGATCGATCCCGCCCAACCCAGGCTGTGGGCGAGCGTGCCAGTGGTGGCAGGCAAATTCGGGATGGCAGCAGGACTGCCATGTACACTTATACAAACACATATTTACTTGTATGTACAAGCATAGGCAATTGAAGTGCCAACTTCTCCGACGAACTGCCACAGAGGCACGCCAAGGCCAACGCAGCGCAAGAAATCCGGGGTTCTGGCAGCAAAAGAAAACGTATGGGAGGGGGACAGGGGTGCAGAACAACGCCGTCAGACAAGGTGGCGTTGCACCACCTTGGGTCAATCAGTAACACACCCGCGCGCAACTCATCAGTAACCGCGGTAACAATCTCAGCAGTGGCTCAGCTCGATCAGGCAGCAGTGACCACTCAGCTCAAGCGCCTGCAACCCCGCGTTTCCTTCGACCTGCAGACAGTCGTGGCGTGACAGCGTCTGCACCGCATGCCCGCCCAACGCAGCACGAACCTGCTCGCCAGCAGCGAAGACCAACAGCGTCTGCGCCGAACTGAAGAGACGACTCTCACCCTCAAGCCATTGCAGGCGTGCGCGGTAACGCTGCGGCGCATAGATCAGGTTGAAATCGCGGATCGGCCCACCCAACAAGCGGCAGCTCACCTGGCTTTCACCTGAGAATATGAAGGCATCGAAGGGCAACAGTACACGGCTTGCCTCACCATCGACCTGCAGCACCATGCCGTCACCTTGCAGCACGGTGATGATCCGCTGGTATCCGGCAAAGCTGGAGAAGCCACCCGACTCGGCAATATCGGCAATCGACAGACGCCAGCCAAAGCCCTCAAGCCCCTCTCCGGCGTCACGGGCGATTTCTTCGGTGCTGCCACCACCATTCTTCCAGGGCATGCGGGGGTAATTGACCGCGCGAAGTACCTGCATCTGACTCATTTACTGAAACGTCCTTCCAAACGATGACGGGAACCAGGGTGAATCAACCGTGCCGCCGTCACCGGCTGACGGCCGGACCACGTGCGACGGCGAATCAGCAGGCACGGCTCGCCCTGCTCGATCTGCAGCAGGCGACATTCCTCCGGCTCAGCCAGAATCGCCTCGACCACATGCTCGCCCTCGGTCAGGGGTGCCACCTGGGACAGGTAGGCATAAGGGGTCTGCACGGTGAAATCCTGCTTGAGGTAGTCAGGTGCAACCTGGGCATTGACGAAGCGGTCTTCGATTTGCACCGGAATGTCGTTCTCGTAATGCACGATCAACGAATGGAACACCCGCTGACCTTCGCGCATATCCAGTGCCAGCGCCCGCTCGGAGCCGGCAGCCTCTTCAGCCAGGGTCACCACCTTGCAGGTGTGCTTGTGCCCCCGCGCGGCGATCTCGTCTGCAATGTTATTGACGTCGAACAATGCGGAACGGGTCTTGGGTTCGGCAACAAAGGTCCCGACGCCCTGCATGCGCACCAACAGCCCCTCGGCTGTCAGCTCGCGCAGTGCGCGGTTGATGGTCATGCGACTGAAGCCCAGCTCACTGACCAGTTCGCTTTCCGAAGGCACACGGTGGTGCGGCGGCCAGCTACCGTTCTTGATTTGCTGGGCAATCATTTGCTTGACCCGGGCATACAGCGGCGCCGGCCCCTCGCCCATCTGGGCAACCAGCGCGGAGACAGGTGGTGTCGGCACGTCGAGATCCTTGTTCAAAATGAGTACTCCATAGATTGCCGGAGTTTACCCAGCAGGCAAACGTCTGTATATGTATATACAAATAAACAAAACGAGGTGCCGTGTCGATGTCCGTCTTCTTTGCCGAACGTGCTTTGCTGCCTACCGGCTGGGCCAACAATGTCCGCATCGAGGTCGGTACCGACGGCCGAATCGGCCGCGTCCATACCGATGCCTCGGCCGAGGGCGCCGAACGCGTGGCAGGCCCACTGCTGCCGGGTATGCCAAACCTGCACTCACATGCCTTCCAGCGCGCCATGGCCGGCTTGGCTGAAGTGGTTGGCAACCCCAATGACAGCTTCTGGACCTGGCGCGAACTGATGTACCGCATGGTCGGCCAGATCAGCCCGGAACAACTGGAAGTGATTGCCCGCCAGTTGTACATCGAGATGCTCAAGGCCGGATATACCTCGGTCGCCGAGTTCCACTACGTGCACCACGATGCTGATGGCACTCCCTATGCAGACCCGACGGAACTGTCCCAGCGTATCAGCCAGGCTGCCAGCCACAGCGGCATCGGCCTGACCCTGCTCCCCGTGCTCTACAGCCATTCAGGTTTCGGTGGCCAAGCGCCCACCGATGGGCAGCGTCGCTTTATCAACAACACCGAGCAGTATCTGCGGCTACACGAGCGCCTGGCACCGCTGCTGACGCAGCAACCCGCGCAACATTTGGGGCTGTGCTTCCACTCGCTGCGCGCCGTCACCCCGCAACAGATCGCTCAGGTCATGGCCGCCAGCGACCCGCACTGCCCTGTGCACATACACATTGCCGAGCAACAGAAGGAAGTCGACGACTGCCTGGCCTGGAGTGGCCGACGCCCGCTGCAATGGTTGTACGAGAACACCGAGGTTGATCAGCGCTGGTGCCTGGTCCATGCCACCCACGCCGAAGCCGACGAAGTCGCGCTGATGGCGACCAGCGGCGCGGTAGCTGGATTGTGCCTGACCACCGAAGCCAATCTGGGCGACGGCATCTTCCCTGCAGTCGACTACCTGGCCCGTGGCGGTCGCCTGGGTATTGGCTCGGACAGCCATGTTTCGCTCAGCGTGGTGGAAGAACTGCGCTGGCTCGAATACGGCCAACGCCTGCGCGACCAGCGACGCAACCGACTGTACCGCGCGGAGCAGCCGATGGTTGGGCGCACGCTGTTCGATGCAGCCCTCAGTGGCGGAGCACAAGCGCTGGGGCAGCCGGTGGGTACGCTGGCAGAAGGTCACCGCGCCGACTGGCTGGTGCTCGATGGCAACGACCCCTACCTGGCAACGGCCAAGGGCGACGGCATCCTCAATCGCTGGCTGTTTGCCGGAGGCGATCGCCAGGTCCGCGATGTGATGGTCAACGGCAAATGGGTGGTACGCCAAGGCCATCATGCCGCCGAAGAACAGACCGCCCAGGCCTTTACCCGTGTGCTGAGAGAACTGTTGGGCTGACGCTGGAGTTGATGCAGGGGCCAGCCAGGCAAGCAATCACGGCTGCCTGGCAATATCCTGATCAGACACTCGCCAGATCAAGCGCGTCGTGTCGTACCCCTGCTGGCGCGCCTTGGCCAGCAGGCCTTCGCGCTCATAGGCTGGCACGGTCGGCTTGCGCGAGAGCAGCCAGAGGTAACGCCGGTTCGGGTTGCCAACCAGTGCGGTCTGGTAGTCTTCGTCGACGTACAGCACCCAATAGTCGCCCTTGGCGACGCCCGGCAGCAGTGTCGAGAACCAGTTATCAAACTCGACCCAGAGCTTGTCGGTCTTGCCTGGAACCTGTGGCGTGGCGGTACCGCTTGCCTCCTGCCATTCCCCTTCTAACGTGCGACAACGATTGAGAACGCCGACATTGCCATCTGGCTTGAGGCTGTAATGCGCTTCAGATTGCGCACAATCACGCTGGAAGAACATCGGCAAACGCGCCAGTTCATACCACGTGCCCTGGTAGCGCTTGAGGTCGACACGTTCGACTGTCTTTGGCGGCAGTGGCCCGCTATCAGAGTGCGCGCAACCGCCAAGAAGCAGAGCCGCGCTTAGCCCCAGCAGGTGAGAGAGTCGTTTCATTTGAGCCCCTGTCCTGAGTACATCAACACATTGTCACCCGCAAACTGGATACTGATGAAGGTGTCTTTGTCACCCCAGGTACAGCTGGAGATGCCCAATGCACCTGAGCAATCAGTTGGCTTGCCGAGCAGCTTTTCAACGTCGACCTTTGCCATGCCCGCCTTGAGCCGTGAGTAGTTTTCCTGATTGATTTTGTTGCACGCAGTCAGAAACACGCACAAGGACAACAGAGCGAGGGAACGCAACGACATGAAAGGTCACTCCTGAACATGAGGGGGCTGGGCGGATAGCCTGCCATCAGCTTAGAAGGGGAAAAGCCCCTGTGGTTCCCCGCAGTAGAACATTGATCGATGACGTTGGTCGGCTCAGGTGAAATGAGCATTAATCTTTTTTACCGCTTGGACGACACCTAGAGTGCGCTGCGACCTTTTGCCGCGCCCTCACCATTGATTCGCCTTGCGTAAAAAGACCTCGTAATGACCAAAAACCTGAAGTTCAGCCACAAGATCCTTCTCGCTGCCGCCCTTGTGGTCGTCGTCGCCTTCTCCGGCTTCATCCTGTTCAACGATTACCGGCAACGCGAGGCCCTGCGCGACAGCACCGAAGCATCGATGCAGGAACTGGGCAGCCTGACCACCAGCAACATCCAGAACTGGCTAGGCAGCCGTATTCAGATCCTGAATTCTCTGGCTCAGCAAATTGCCGTGGACGGCACCCAAAAAGACAGCCTGACACGCAGCATTGAGTTACCGGTCTATAGCGATAACTTCCTGATGACCTACTTCGGTGGCGAGGATGGCAGCATGTTGTCAGTGCCTGCCGGAAACCGTGCTGCCGACTATGACCCACGCGCCCGTGGCTGGTACAAGGCTGCCAGCAACGCCAACAGCACCATTATCACCGAGCCCTATGTATCGGCTTCCATGGGCAAGCTGGTCATTACCATTGCGACCCCGGTGCAGCATGATGGCCGGCGGGTTGGGGTGACGGGTGCCGATACAGGCCTGGACACCATCAGCTCAATCATCAATGCCTTGAACTTCGATGGGCATGGCCGCGCGTTCATCGTCGGCAGTGACGGCAAGATCCTGATCCACCCGGACAGCTCGCTGAACCTGAAGACACTGGCCGATGTGTACCCACAAGGTGCACCGACTATTGGCAGCGGGCTCAAGGAGGTTGAAGTCAATGGGCACAAGAAGTTCATCAGTTTCACACAGGTCAGCGGCATTCCGTCGGTCAACTGGTACGTCGCACTGGAACTGGACCAAGAGGCAGCCTTTGCCATGCTCGGCGAGTTCCGCACCTCCGCGATGATTGCGATGGCGATTGCCGTGCTGATCATCATCGGCCTGCTCGGCATGCTGATTCGCGTGCTGATGGAGCCGTTGCATGTGATGGGCCGTGCGATGCACGATATTGCCGAAGGCGAAGGCGACCTGACCAAGCGTCTGCGCATCCATGCTCAGGACGAATTCGGCGCATTGGGGCAGTCGTTCAATCGCTTTGTCGAACGTATCCACGAGTCGATCCGCGAAGTGTCCTCGGCCACCGGTCAGGTCAATGAAGTAGCCACCCGCGTGGTCAGCGCCTCGAACGCCTCGATTCAGAATGCCGACCAGCAGGCCAGCCGGACCAACAGTGTTGCTGCGGCCATCAACCAGCTCGGCGCCGCCGCACAGGAGATCGCGCAAAACGCTGCGCTAGCGTCGCAACACTCCAGTGAAGCGCGCAACCTGGCCGAAGACGGCCAGCAGGTGGTTGATCAAACCATTTCGGTGATGAATCAGCTGTCGACAAAGATCAGCGACTCCTGCGGCAATATCGAAACCCTGAACGCCAACACGGTGAACATCGGGCAAATCCTCGACGTCATCAGTGGCATTTCCCAGCAGACCAATCTGTTGGCGCTTAACGCTGCCATCGAAGCAGCGCGTGCCGGTGAAGCCGGGCGTGGTTTCGCGGTGGTGGCCGATGAAGTGCGTAACCTTGCCCATCGCACCCAGGACTCAGCGCAGCAGGTACAACGGATCATCGAAGAACTGCAGAGCGGGGCGCGGGATGCGGTCAACACCATGACCGAAAGCCAGAGCCAGAGTGAACGCAGTGTCGGTATCGCCAACCAGGCCGGTGAGCGCCTGGGCAGTGTGACCCAGCGGATCAGCGAGATCGATGGCATGAATCAATCGGTCGCTACGGCCACCGAGGAGCAGACCGCCGTGGTGGAGTCGATCAACGTCGACATCACCGAGATCAACACGCTGAATCAGGAGGGGGTGCAAAACCTGCAAACCACTCTGCAGGCGTGCAATGACCTGGAACACCAGGCCACACGCTTGAAACATCTGGTCGGCAGTTTCAGGATCTAAACAGCGCTGCATCGCCGGCCAGGCCGGCGTTGTGCCTTAGAACCGAGAGCCCGGCTCCAGCAGGAAGTCCATTTCCTCGTCGGTGCTGGGCCGACCGAGTACCAGGTTGCGGTGCGGGAAGCGCCCGAAACGGGTTATGACGCGCTGATGCTGCTCGGCATAATCGAGAAAACCCTCAAACAGGCGACGATCAGACTCAGGCTGGGCCGCCAGCAACAGCCGGTAACGCTCGACGCAGATATTCTGCCAGTCCAGCACTTCGGCATGTTCCAGCACCAGCAGGATGAACACCCGCTGGATCGGCAACAGCTGATAATCCCAGGCCTTGTCCAGGCCCTGCATCACCAGCACCTGTGCGCGCCGGTCGCCATCGAAGGCTCGCGGCGTATCGCGATAGATCATCCGCGGCAGTTGATCCAGCAACAACACAAGGCCCAACCAACCCTGAGGGCTTTGCAACCACTCATCCAAGCCGCCAGCCAATGCCTGCTCGACCAGATCACCGAAGCGCTCATGCGCCTCGGCATCGTGGTGCTTGCCGAACCACAAGGTGCTCTTCTCGTCAGCCACGTCTTGAGGGCTGGTGCCCCAACCAAACCACCACTCCAGTAACGGCTGCCAAGGTGCGAGCATGGAATTATTCCTTGTGGTAGCCGGTCACGCGCTCGACTTCCTGCTTGGAGCCGAGGAACACTGCAACGCGCTGGTGCAGGCTGTCTGGCTGAATGTCGAGGATACGCTGATGACCGTCAGTGGCGGCGCCACCGGCCTGCTCGATGATGAACGACATCGGGTTGGCTTCGTACATCAGGCGCAGCTTGCCCGGCTTGGAAGGCTCGCGGGAGTCACGTGGGTACATGAACAGGCCGCCACGGGTCAGGATGCGGTGCACATCGGCAACCATCGACGCGATCCAGCGCATGTTGTAGTTCTTTTTCAGCGGGCCGGTTTCGCCTTCCAGCAACTCGCCGACATAGCGCTGTACCGGGGCTTCCCAGTGACGCTGGTTGGACATGTTGATGGCGAACTCGGCGGTGCTTTCCGGCACGCTGATGTTCTCGTTAGTCAGGACGAAGCTGCCCAGCTCGCGATCCAGGGTGAAGCCTTTGACGCCATCACCCAGGGTCAGGATCAGCATGGTCTGCGGGCCATAGATCGCGTAACCGGCAGCAACCTGCTTGGTGCCTGGCTGCAGGAAGGCTTTCTCGTTCAGGCTTTCGTTCTGGCTCAGGTACTCATTCGGGCAACGCAGTACCGAAAAGATGGTGCCGACCGACACGTTGACGTCAATGTTCGAAGAGCCGTCCAACGGGTCGAACACCAGCAGGTAGGCACCCTTCGGGTATTTGCCCGGGATCTGGTAGGCGTTGTCCATTTCCTCGGACGCCATGCCGGCCAGGTGGCCGCCCCACTCGTTGGCCTCAAGCAGGATATCGTTGGAAATCACGTCCAGTTTCTTCTGGACTTCGCCTTGCACGTTTTCAGTGCCCATGCTGCCGAGGACGCCGCCCAGGGCGCCTTTGGAGACGTGGTGGCTGATCTCCTTGCACGCACGCGCCACCACTTCGATCAGGAAGCGCAGATCGGCAGGGGTACTGTTGCTGCGGGTCTGCTCAATCAAATAGCGACTCAGGGTAACGCGGGACATGTAAGGCTCCGAAGGAAGGGGGTAGTAAAAAACCCACGCAGTTTACAGGGAGAGTGAAGCGCTAGCGAGCAATAGGACGGGCTCGTCTGATCAGACGGCACATTGGCCCGAGAGTTCACCCCCTCGGGCCACATGCAGCCACTCACTCCAGCGCATGCCAGATCTCGGTGGCGTACTCGCGAATGGTCCGATCCGAAGAGAACCAGCCCATGCGCGCACTGTTGAGTACCGCCGAACGCCACCACAGCTCAGGTTCGCGCCACAACGCCTCTACGCGCCGCTGCGCCTCCCAGTAGGCGTCAAAATCAGCGCACACCAGGAAGCGGTCATAGGCCAGCAGCGAGTCGATCAACCCGACGTACCGCGATGGATCATCCGGCGAAAACACTCCGCCACGAATGGCATGAAGCACATCATTGAGGCGATGTGAGGCGGCTGCAGTGGCATGGGCGCTGAAATCGCCACTGCGCTTGCGTGCCTCGACCTGCTGGGCGGTGAGGCCAAAGATAAACATGTGCTCGGCACCGACCTGCTCGGACATCTCGACGTTGGCGCCATCCAGCGTGCCGATGGTCAAGGCGCCATTGAGGCCGAACTTCATATTGCTGGTGCCAGACGCCTCATAACCAGCAGTGGAGATCTGCTCGGACAAGTCTGCCGCCGGAATGATGCTCTCCGCCAGGCTGACGTTGTAGTTGGGCAGGAATACGACCTTGAGCTGGCCCCGCACCGTCGGATCGTTATTGACCACCTTGGCAATGTCGTTGGCCAGCTTGATGATCAGCTTGGCCTGGTGGTAGCTGGCTGCCGCCTTGCCCGCGAACAGTTTCACCCTTGGCACCCAGTTGGTCTCGGGCTCGGCACGGATCGCCTGATACAGCGCCACGGTATGCAACAGGTTGAGCAGTTGGCGCTTGTACTCGTGGATGCGCTTGACCTGCACATCGAACATCGCCTCAGGGCTGATGGTGATACCCAAGCGGTCCTGAATCATTTGCGCCAGTACCCGCTTGCTGTGCAGGCGCTGCTCGGCGAAACGCTTGCGGAAGTCGGCCTGGTCAGCGAAAGGCTCAAGCCCCCTCAAACGGGTCTCCGGGTTGTCGAGCAAGTCGGCACCGAGTGCCTCCACCATCATGCCGGTCAAGCGTGGATTGGCCTGGTAGAGCCAGCGGCGAAAGGTGATGCCGTTGGTCTTGTTGTTGATTCGGTCGGGGTACAACTTGTGCAGTTCGGCAAACACCGTGCTGCGCATCAGCTTGGAATGCAGCGCCGAAACACCGTTGACGCTGTGTGACCCTAGAAACGCCAGATTACCCATGCGCACACGGCGCCCGTTGTCCTCTTCAATCAGCGAGACCGCCCGCAGCACATCGAAATCATGAATGCCATTGGCCCGCAGGGCGTCGATATGGAAGGCATTGATCAGGTAAATGATCTGCATGTGCCGTGGCAGCATCCGTTCCATCAGGCCCACCGGCCAGGTTTCCAGCGCTTCGGGCAATAGCGTGTGATTGGTATAGGCCAGGGTATCGACGGTCAACTGCCAGGCGGTATCCCAGGGCACTTCGTGTTGATCGACCAACAGCCGCATCAACTCAGCCACGGCAATCGAGGGGTGGGTATCGTTGAGCTGGATCGCCACCTGCTTGGGCAGGTTAAGGAAGTCATCATACATGTTCAGGTGGCGGCGCAGCAGGTCCTGCAGCGAGGCCGAAACGAAGAAGTACTCCTGGCGCAACCGCAACTCCTGACCGGCTTCGGTGCTGTCGGCAGGGTACAACACCCGCGAAATGCTCTCGGCGCGCGCCACCTCAGCCACGGCACCCAAGTGGTCACCGGCATTGAAGCGCTCCAGGTGCAGTTCTTCCAGCGCCCGCGCCCGCCAGAGGCGCAACGTGTTCACACTGGCGCCACGCCAACCGACGACCGGCGTGTCGTACGCCACCGCGCGTACCGTCTCGGCCGGCCACCATACTTGCCGGGAAGATCCGTCAGCCTGCTTGACGGTCTCCACGCTGCCACCAAAACTGATGGGGTAAATGACTTCGGCCCGTTCAAATTCCCAGGGGTTACCGAAATCCAGCCAGTTTTCAGTCTGCTCCTGTTGCCAGCCATCGACGACCGCCTGACGGAACAGACCGTGCTCATAACGGATGCCGTAGCCGTGCGCCGCAATACCGAGCGTTGACATGCTTTCCATGAAACAGGCTGCCAAGCGCCCCAGGCCACCATTGCCAAGGGCAGCATCCGGTTCGAGCAGGCGAATACGCTCCAGGTCAACGTTCAACCCGGTCAAGGCTTCACGTGCAACGTCAAGCAAGCCCAGGTTGCTCAGGCTGTCATACAGCAGGCGACCGATCAGGAACTCCAGTGACAGGTAATAGACCCGTTTCTGGTTACTTCGGTAGATCTCCCGCGTATGGTCCATCCAGTGGTTGACCATATGATCACGGGCCGCCAGGGCAATGGCTTCAAACCAGTCATGGTCGAAAGCGTGCTCCGGGTCCTTGCCAACCGCATACGTCAGTTTGGCCAATACAGCGGCGCGGAAGGCCGCCACCTCTTCGTCACGAGCAAGCGTTTCCTGAGACATTCGTCGTCCTCAAGCAGGTTGACGTTCGGGTGCGATCTATCAGCCTAGACGCTCCAGCACAGACCGACAGCCCTGGTTCGTGGTTTTCTGCGTGACGCCAGAAACTTTCATCGAGAAAAACCGGCAAATGGTTGTTCATTCTTTCACCAACCCCGGTATCATCGCGCGCCCGTATGACCGCCGAAAGTCGAACCCGATGAAACCGACCCTGATCGCAGCAGCTGAACTAGACCGCCTGGATACCTGGCAAAAATATGCCAGCCACATGTGTGGAGGCTGCATGTCCAGTTGCTGCACCCTGCCAGTGGAAGTGCGCATCAAGGACTTGATCCGTATCGGGGTGGTCGACGAATTTGAAAAGGACGAGCCGCCGAAGAACGTTGCCAAGCGGCTGCAAAAGGAAGGGATTGTCGAGCGCTTCAATCAGAAGTCGGGCATCTTCACCCTGGCGCGGATGAGCAACGACGATTGCCTGTACCTGGACCGCAAGAGCCGCCTCTGCACCATCTACGACAAGCGCCCGGACACCTGCCGCAACCACCCGAAAATCGGCCCTCGGCCGGGCTATTGCGCCTACAAGCCAAAGCCTCCAGCGCGCTAAGCGCTACCAACGGGTAGTCGTCGGCCTGGCT
>NZ_MBPN01000067.1 GCF_001695625.1 Pseudomonas defluvii | reverse complement strand
GCTATGCATGCGCTGGCCCAGGCAAAAAAGCCTGGCTGAAGACGCGCTTGAATGTGTATACATTTACATAAATGCACCATTTAATTTCAAAAAAACGACATTTTGCACTGTCGCAGTGCGCCTTGACTTGATAAAGTCCCGGGAAAAATTCTTACAAGCTAATCATCTGCCGAGACCTTCCCATGATCGAATCCGTCGAAGACTTCCTCGCACGCCTGAAAAAACGTGACCCAGCCCAGCCTGAATTCCATCAGGCGGTGGAAGAGGTACTGCGCAGCCTCTGGCCCTTCCTGGAGGCCAATCCGCACTACCTGCAGGCCGGTATTCTTGAGCGTATGGTCGAGCCTGAGCGCGCGATCCTGTTCCGCGTGTCGTGGGTCGACGATCAGGGCAAGGTCCAGGTCAACCGCGGTTATCGTATCCAGATGAGCAGTGCCATTGGCCCTTACAAGGGCGGCTTGCGTTTCCACCCGTCGGTCAACCTAGGCGTGCTGAAGTTCCTGGCCTTTGAACAGGTCTTCAAGAACTCCCTGACCTCGCTGCCCATGGGCGGCGGCAAGGGCGGCTCTGACTTTGACCCCAAAGGCAAGAGCGACGCTGAAGTGATGCGCTTCTGCCAGGCGTTCATGAGCGAACTGTACCGCCACATTGGTGCCGACCTTGACGTACCTGCCGGTGATATCGGCGTCGGCGCACGGGAAATCGGCTTCATGTTCGGCCAATACAAGCGTTTGGCGAACCAGTTCACCTCCGTGCTGACCGGTAAGGGCATGACCTACGGCGGCAGCCTGATCCGCCCTGAAGCGACCGGTTACGGTTGCGTGTACTTTGCCGAAGAGATGCTCAAGCGTCAGGACCTGCGCATTGACGGTCGTCGTGTTGCCATATCCGGTTCCGGCAACGTGGCCCAGTACGCCGCGCGCAAGGTCATGGACCTGGGTGGCAAGGTGATCTCCTTGTCCGACTCCGAAGGTACCCTGTATTGCGAAGCGGGCCTGAGTGATGAGCAATGGGACGCATTGATGGCGCTGAAGAACGTCAAGCGTGGCCGCCTCAGTGAGATGGGCGGGCGCTTTGGCCTGGAGTTCCGTGCAGGCCAGCGCCCTTGGAGCCTGCCGTGTGACATCGCCCTGCCGTGCGCTACCCAGAACGAACTGGACGCCGACGATGCCCGCACCTTGCTGAGCAATGGCTGCCTCTGTGTGGCCGAAGGTGCAAACATGCCGACCACCCTGGAGGCAGTGGATATCTTCCTTGAGGCCGGTATCCTCTTCGCTCCGGGCAAGGCGTCCAACGCCGGTGGCGTGGCCGTGAGCGGGCTGGAGATGTCGCAGAACGCCATGCGCCTGTTGTGGACTGCTGGCGAAGTGGACAGCAAGCTGCACAACATCATGCAGTCGATCCACCACGCCTGCGTGCACTACGGTGAGGAAAACGGTCGAATCAACTACGTCAAAGGCGCCAACATTGCCGGCTTCGTCAAAGTTGCCGATGCCATGCTGGCTCAAGGGGTCGTTTAAGCCTCCGGTTCGATGGCGATGATCTCGATCGACTGATCACCCGCCGGTCGTCGCCACACCACTTCGTCTCCTGGCTTGGCGCCTAGCAGTGCCCGGCCCAGGGGGGATCCCCAGTTGATCAGGCCGCTTGCGGCATAGGCCTGATCTTCTCCGACCAGTTGAACCTGATG
Source organism: Pseudomonas defluvii (assembly GCF_001695625.1). Taxonomy (GTDB): domain Bacteria; phylum Pseudomonadota; class Gammaproteobacteria; order Pseudomonadales; family Pseudomonadaceae; genus Aquipseudomonas; species Aquipseudomonas defluvii. The sequence goes on along the minus strand of NZ_MBPN01000067.1, from coordinate 27,835 downwards.
TTGCTGACCGCTTTCATCGGCAAAGGTCACGTGGCTGCCAATCTGCACCTTGTCCCGTGATGCCGCTGGCGCAACCACCAGCGCACTCTGCACCTTGGCATTGAAATAGCGCAGGTCACGCTCGGTCTCCACGAGCCGCTGCTTGTCTGCCTGCTCACCTTGGGCGAGCAGTTCACTGCGCAGTGTGTTCAATTCGGCGACACGCTCATGCAGCAAGGTAAGACCTCGGGCGGTGACGTAGTTGGGTTGCTCGCTGATCTGACGTTCAACGGGCTGATCAGCCTGGTCACTGGCTTGATCTTCATTGACGAATGCGCGACTCATGAACGGCTCCTTCTCAGGAGACCCTGCTGACAGACGTACGCACTCTGGCTGACCCGTATGCGACCTGTTTGCGTCGCCGCATCGCGGTCTTTCTCCTGCTGCCATTGTTTCGTGATCGTCCCAATGGCGGGCACGGTAGTCTCGCAGGTCCTGATGCTCCTGCATGGCCTGGCACTGGCGAAAGCCATTGTCCCAGCCGGTCTCATATTGGCGGTTGTGCAGGTAGCGTGGTACATCTTTGCGAAAGTCGCCAGCTATTAAAGCTGCGGCCTGACAACCGTCACGGTCGTCTCCCGAGTGCCATTGGCAATCGCCGAAAAGGCCAGTGCACAAAGATCCGTACACAGGGGCCAGTACACAGCCGCTAATCAGTAGTTGTACCACTTTAGCTCAAGCATCACCTCGTTCTGCGCTGTGGTGAACGCGCTGAAATCGCGTTTTGCGCTCAGGCGCAGGCCGAGGTTGTTCGACAGCTCCCACTGCTGGTTCAGGCTCAGGCTGCGGCGCACTTCGCCATTGGTAAAGTAATCACCCTTGGCCTCCAGGCTCAGGTTGCCCAGCCCGTTACGCCACAAAAGGCCGGTGTTGAAGCCCGCTGCTGGCGCAATGAAGCCGGCAAAGTCGGCGTTGTGCTCGACCCGCACGGTTCCAAGGGCAAACCCGAGCATTTCGTCGCTCAGCGCCCAAGTACCGCCAGCACCGCCATTTACCTGACTGACCAGGGTTTCGTCACCCTCCCTGCCAAGCACCCGCTCCAGGCCGCCAGCGACTTGCCATGACCAGGGTTGCAAAAGGGCGTTGCGCGGGGTCAGCGAGCGAATGGTCGCCAGGTCCAGGCGTTGCAGTTGCCACTGGTTGTTTTCGTACTGGCGTAGTTTCAGCTGGAGGATTTCGATTTGCGCCCCCAGCGGGAAGCCATACATATTGTCGTTGAGGTCGTGGTAAGCCATGCGCAGGCCATACTCAGCGAACGCACGGTCTTCTCGTGTGCCCACCCCTAACTGCCAAGTGCGTGACTGATGGCCATCTTCAGGCAGCCCTGGGCGCTTGATGTCGAGCTCAGGTGGAGGGTTGCGGTTGATCGCTCGCAGCAGTTCAAAGCTGCGTTTGGCGCGTGCCGGATCACGCTCCTGGCCGTTGGCACGGTAGCGCTCCAGGCGGTAGGCGGCGTCTTGCACCAAGGCCTGGCGGTCACGTGGCAGTGCGCTGAACGCCGGGCTTTGCAGTTGTGCAGTATCGGCACTGACGGCCAGCACCTGGCGTTGCTCCTCGGCATCCAGTGGCGCTGCGCGCTCCAGCAATTCACGTTCGCGCGAAGGCCGGTAGTCGATACGCTCCACCAGCCCCGATTGCTTGACGGCCTTGACGGTGTCGGTCGGAATGGCCGTGAGCGGGAACTGCGAGGTCAGGTCCAGGCTTGGGCGAGCCACCTGTAGCAACTCGAGCAAACGGTAAGAGCAGTTTTCGTCAAAGAAGAAGTAGTCGAAGCGAATCTGTTTGAGCTCCCACACGTGCTCGACCATACGCCCGGTTTCTTCCGGGGTCAGGTTCAAGCGGTACTCCCACAGGTCGCGGTTCTCCAGGCTGCGGTATTCCGAAAGCTTTTCCTGATAGGGCACCAGGGCAAACAAGCCCGGGTAGCCGCCCATCAGGCCTTTCCAGGCATAGAGGATGCTGTTGTCGTTGCCTTCTATGTAGGCGCCGAAGTTGATCGCGTAGCTCAGCAGGGCCGTGTCGTTCTTTTGCACATCGGCCTGGTCGATACGCAGCAGCGTATGGCCGAACATCGATGAGGGGCTGTTCAAGTAGGCTGCCGGGAAGATCATCACCGCACTGTGTGGCGACACATCCTTGAACCACTGGGGGTATTCCTTGCAGTCCGGTGCTGGCAGGTCATTCAACTGCAGTTGTTCGCGTAGCCAGCGGGTGCGTGCCGGGAATACGCACTGTGCATGTTTGTCGCCCAGGCTTGCCGGTGCATAGAGCGCCTGGAGGGTGGCCTTTAACTCCAGATCAGGGTGATGGCCTCCGTCTTTGGCGAGAAAGAAGCGCTCGTCGTCGACATAACTTCGCCAGCCACCCAGCTTGGCGGTTTCGTAGTGACCCAAGGCGATCCAGTAGCGGTCATTGGCCAACTGGTTGAGGCGGTTGTCGTCGAAAGCGGGAGCAGCATGCAACGGGGCGCAGACACAGAGCGCCAGGTAGGCAAGGCGTTTGAGCATGTCGGGCAACTACGTCGGGATGATGCCGATAGAGGCGAACCCGCCCCTGAGGGGCGGGTGGGCCGAGCTTAAGCCTGGGTGGCGTATTTGGCCAGGCGTGGGTCGCTTTTCAGAACAGCCAGGGTGTTGGTGTGGACATCTTCAGCGGTGATGTCGGCTGTCTTGAAGATCTCCTGGAAGTGTTGGTGGGTGACGGCGGCGAAGTGCGCGCGGTCTTCAGGTGCCACGCCGAGGACGACGGCGTAGGTGGTCAGTGCTTCGCCTTGACCTTTGGCCATGTCTTCAGACAGTTCGTTCATCATGCCATTCATGGCGAACCACGACTTGCCGCCATAGGTCAGCGCAGCGTTGGTCGCGCAGCCGTTGGTGCCGGACGTCATGCCGAACGTTGCGTTACCGGAGGTGCCGTTGGTTGTTGATGCAAGGAAGTGGGCCGGTGTACCGCGTTGGCCCTCGAACAACATGTTGCCCCAGCCGCAATCCGGGCCGCCAGGCGCCTGGGCCATGGCGTTCAGGGATGCGGCGGCGAACAGAGTACCCAGAAGAATCCGTTTCATAGCATTGTTCTCTTTCTAAGGAAGTGCAAACCAAAGGTCAGGGTTATCTGGCATATCGGTGAGACCTGTAGCCAGGACGGGTCGGTTATTTACCCAGCCGCGCAGCTTACAGTTTAGGCATGATCTAACAGTTCGCTGATCAATTACAAAATATTACTGGGACGCTATGGGGGGCAGGATTCACTCCGTTGCAGAAAGCGTTGAAGAGCCTTGCAAGCCGCACGCGCCCGGCGCCAGAATGCTTCATCCGCCCCGCCGAAGTAAGGAAGCCCGATGCCCGATCCTGTTGCTGCGAGCCTGCGTCTTGCGCCAGAAGCCTTGACCCGGCCGTTTTCCGCCGAACAGTTCGCTTTTACCACCACCAATGATCTGGAGCCTTTTCGCGGTGTGCTTGGCCAGGAACGTGCTGTCGAAGCCTTGCAGTTTGGCGTCGCCATGCCGCGTCCTGGGTACAACGTTTTTGTCATGGGTGAGCCCGGCACTGGGCGTTTTTCGTTCGTCAAACGCTACCTGAAAGCCGAAGGCAAGCGCCTGCATACCCCCTCGGACTGGGTCTACGTCAACAACTTCGATGACCCGCGCGAAGCCAAGGCACTGGAGTTGCCGCCTGGCAGCGCCGGTGCGTTCATCGCAGATATTGGCGGCTTGATCGACAACCTGCTGGCAACCTTCCCGGCGGTGTTCGAGCACCCCTCGTTCCAGCAGAAAAAAAGTGCCATCGATCGCGGTTTCAATCAACGTTATGACCGTGCACTGGATGTTATCGAGCGGGCGTCCCTGGAAAAGGACGTTGCCCTGTATCGTGACAGCAGTAACGTTGCCTTCACCCCGATGAGTGACGGCAAGGCGCTGGATGAGGCCGAGTTTGCACAGTTGCCTGAAGCTGAGCGTGAGCGTTTCCACGAGGACATTGCCGCACTGGAAGAGCGTCTGAACGAAGAGCTGGCCAGCTTGCCGCAGTGGAAGCGCGAGTCGAGCAACCAGTTGCGTCAGCTCAACGAAGAAACCATTACCCTGGCCTTGCAGCCGCTGTTGTCGCCGCTCTCGGAAAAGTACGCGGAGAACGCCGCCGTCTGCGCCTACCTGCAAGCCATGCAGGTCAACTTGTTGCGCACGGTGGTCGAACAACTGGTCGACGACAGCAAAAGCGACGCGGTGGCCCGCAAGATGCTGGAAGAGCAATATGCGCCAAGCCTGGTGGTTGGGCATCCGGTCAGTGGCGGTGCGCCGGTGGTGTTTGAGCCGCACCCGACCTACGACAACCTGTTTGGCCGTATCGAATACAGCACCGATCAAGGCGCGCTCTACACCAGCTATCGGCAACTGCGTCCCGGCGCGCTGCACCGTGCAAATGGTGGTTTCCTGATTCTTGAAGCCGAGAAAATGCTGGGCGAACCCTTTGTCTGGGATGCGCTCAAGCGTGCCTTGCAATCGCGCAAACTGAAAATGGAGTCACCGTTGGGCGAACTGGGGCGTGTGGCCACCGTCAGCCTTACGCCGCAGATGATTCCGCTGCAGGTCAAGGTCGTCATCATTGGGGCCCGCCAGCTTTACTACGCCCTGCAGGACCATGATCCGGACTTCCAGGAAATGTTCCGGGTGCTAGTGGATTTCGACGAAGACATTCCAATGGTCGACGAGAGCCTGGAACAATTCGCGCAGTTGCTCAAAACCCGTACCAGCGAGGAAGGCATGGCGCCGTTGACTGCCGATGCGGTCGCACGCCTGGCAACCTACAGTGCGCGTTTGGCCGAGCATCAAGGGCGTTTGTCGGCGCGAATCGGTGACCTGTTCCAGCTGGTCAGCGAGGCGGACTTCATTCGCCACCTGGCCAACGACGAAATGACCGACTGCGGCCATATCGAACGGGCGCTCAGGGCCAAGGCCACGCGTACTGGCAGGGTTTCGGCGCGGATTCTCGACGACATGCTTGCCGGGATCATCCTGATCGACACCGAAGGTGCGGCCGTGGGCAAGTGCAACGGCCTGACAGTGCTTGAGGTGGGTGATTCGGCGTTCGGCGTGCCGGCACGGATTTCCGCGACGGTGTACCCAGGTGGAAGTGGCATCGTCGACATCGAGCGCGAGGTCAATCTGGGCCAGCCGATTCACTCCAAGGGGGTAATGATCCTGACCGGTTACTTGGGCAGTCGTTATGCCCAGGAATTCCCGTTGGCCATTTCCGCAAGTATTGCGCTGGAGCAGTCCTATGGTTACGTCGACGGTGACAGCGCCTCCCTCGGTGAGGCCTGTACCCTGATTTCGGCGTTGTCGAGAACCCCGCTCAAGCAGTGTTTCGCTATTACCGGCTCCATCAACCAGTTCGGTGAGGTGCAGGCTGTCGGCGGGGTCAACGAGAAAATCGAGGGCTTCTTCCGGCTCTGCGAAGCCCGTGGCCTGACCGGTGAACAGGGGGCAATCATTCCGCGTGCCAACGTCACGACACTGATGCTCGATGAGCGTGTACTGCAGGCCGTGCGCGCGGGGCAGTTCCACATCTATGCGGTCAGCCAGGCCGATGAGGCATTGAGCCTGCTGGTGGGCGAACCCGCCGGTACGCCCGATGCCGAAGGTCAGTTCCCCGAGGGTAGCGTCAACGCCAGGGTGGTCGAGCGGCTGCGGGAAATTGCCGAGATGATCAGCGACGAGGAGCTCAAGGAGGCGGAGAAAGAGCACGCTGAACAGGCGTTGGTCGAGGTCAAGTCGTCCTGACGGGGGAGGGTGGGCGCCAGGGTCGGCATGACCATTCGGCGCCCGCTGCTGTGCTACCGCTTGTCGCTGTCGGTTTTCTTCTATTCTTCAGATCATGGACAGTCGTAGGTACAGGATAGAGACAGCTCCCGATGGGCGCTGAACAGGGTTTCTCCGAGGATCGTCGCCATGCCGCGCAGCCTCAGCCTTACTCGTCAATGCCTGGGTCTGGTCACCCGCATTGAATGCAGCATTCGTCCGCTGGCCGGTGACAATGGTATGTGGACGCTGCTTTTCGCCGCCGGCATGGCTGGCGAGCAACCTTCCGCGATCAAGGCTCAGGGGCCGTTCCACGGTCCTTACGTCGCTGAGTCAGTACTCAATGCCATCGTCGATAGCCTGACCTTGCATGGGTATCAAGTTGCGGATGGGCCACAGATCTGGTGCATTCACTTGCAGGCACAGCTCAGACGGATCAACGGCGAACGGGTGCATCACGTGGGTGATTTCCAGTTCCATCCAGAGACCTGAGGGCTGCCCCCGGTTGCCTTGCGGCAACCTGACGCGGGCTTTTTCTGTCATTCGTGGCTGGTATACTTGTGCCCGTTTTCTAGCCACCGATGAGTTTTTTAATGGAACGTTTTATCGAAAACACGATGTATGCCTCTCGCTGGCTGCTCGCGCCCATCTACTTTGGTTTGTCCTTGGGGCTGCTGGCGCTGGCACTGAAATTTTTCCAGGAAATCTTCCACGTATTGCCCAACGTGTTTTCCATGGCTGAAGCCGACCTGATCCTGGTGATCCTTTCGTTGATCGACATGTCCCTGGTGGGTGGCCTGCTGGTCATGGTGATGTTCTCCGGCTATGAGAACTTCGTCTCGCAACTGAACATCGATGACGACAAGGAAAAGCTCAGTTGGCTGGGCAAGATGGACTCCACCTCACTGAAGATGAAGGTGGCGGCCTCGATCGTGGCGATCTCCTCGATCCACCTGTTGCGGGTTTTCATGGACGCGCGGAACATCGAGACGCAGTACCTGATGTGGTATGTGATCATCCACATGACCTTTGTGGTGTCTGCGTTCGCGATGGGTTACCTGGACAAATTGACCAAGCACTGATTGCGTCTTGCTCGGTGCGCTTGAAACCGCCCGTCCGTTACAAAACGGACGGGCGGTTGCGTTTCTGGCTTGTACTTTGTTCATCCCTGTACGAAGAATGAACAGTCGCTCGTATGTCCGAGTAGTGAGGTGCTGCAATGAACCTGCACGATCTGAATACCGAGGCCAGGGCTGGTCATGTCGAGGAACTCAACCTGATCGCTATCGAAGGGGGGGATTACCTGCTTGAGGCACGCGTACATGGGCGCGCCCACCCGTTGTCTGATACACGAGGCCAGCGCTTGCGCGTGCACTCCGTGGAGGAGGCGCGCGGGCAGTTGCAGGGGTTGCCAGACCTGCCGCTGAACCTGGTGCATTGGTCGGTGCAGGACGAAATGTGCGGCATGAGCAGCACGGCGGAAGAGGATCTGAAAGTGCCGATTTCCCGGCGTTCGGCCTGGTAGCTGAACTGCTGCGCCGCAGTGTGCTAGGCTGCTCGCCCTTTTCATGAAGGGCGCGGTGTTCGTGCGCCCTGTAGCGGAGCAAGCCAATGTCCGAAATCAACCTGTCTACCGACGAAACGCGCGTCAGCTACGGCATCGGCCGTCAGCTGGGTGGTCAACTGCGTGACAACCCACCACCAGGCGTCAACCTGGAAGCGATCCTGGCCGGTCTGACCGACGCGTTCAATGGCCAGGCCAGCCGTGTCAGCGAAGAAGCGCTGTCGGCCAGCTTCAAGGTCATCCGCGACATCATGCAAGCGCAAGCGGCTGCCAAGGCTGAAGCTGCGGCTGGCGAAGGCAAGGCTTTCCTGGCTGAAAACGCCAAGCGTGAAGGTATCACTACCCTGGCTTCGGGCCTGCAGTTTGAAGTACTGACCGCTGGTGAAGGTGCTAAGCCGACTCGCGATGACAGCGTCCGTACCCACTACCACGGCACCCTGATCGACGGCACTGTCTTCGACAGCTCCTACGAGCGCGGTCAGCCTGCTGAGTTCCCTGTTAGCGGCGTGATCGCTGGCTGGACCGAAGCCCTGCAGCTGATGAACGCTGGTAGCAAATGGCGCCTGTACGTACCGAGCGAGCTGGCCTACGGCGCTCAGGGCGTTGGCAGCATCCCGCCGCACAGCGTACTGGTCTTCGACGTCGAGCTGCTCGACGTTCTGTAAGCCCTGGCGTTGCTGGGGGGCTCGGCTCTCCGGCAGCGGCAATGCCGGCTTCTGCGCAACCGTGCGGGAGCCAGCGTTGCTGGCGATTACAGCGGGCGCAACGCCCGTGCGTAAGAAAACAGAAACAGGTTGCGCACCAGTTCCTTGAGCACATTCGGCTCGTTTGAATTCAAACCATTCAGGTCCAGATCACCCTGGGCGTATAGCTCATGCAGTGCGTCTTCTTCGAGCACGGCACAGACCTCGCCGGTTTCCCGGTGCAGGATGCGCAGGCAAGGGTGAGGGCGTTCCAGCCAGGCGTCGATCAGATAGGTCATGACTATTCTCCTTGAGGTTTCAATGAGAATAATTCTTATTAGCAAAATAGCAAGAAGTGATTGGCAGTTGCTGCCAGAAGGTCGATCCGAGGCCGTTGCACGGCCCCGAATCCAGGTGCAGGTCAGACTTTACGGACGAACTCGGACTTGAGTTTCATCGCGCCGATGCCGTCGATCTTGCAGTCGATGTCATGGTCGCCGTCACACAGGCGGATGTTCTTGACCTTGGTACCGACCTTGACCACCAGGGACGAACCCTTGACCTTGAGGTCCTTGATCACGGTAACGGTGTCGCCGTCTTGCAGGACGTTGCCCACCGAGTCTTTTTTCACTGCCTCGTCGTTGCCTGCTTCGGCCTCACCGCTGGCGGACCACTCGTGGGCGCACTCGGGGCAGATCAGCATGGCACCGTCTTCGTAGGTGTATTCGGAGTTGCATTTTGGGCAGGGAGGCAAAGTGCTCACTAAGGTTCCTCTGGGGGTGCGTGCAAAAACCCACATTGTATAAGGTTTTGTCGCTCAGAGGGCAAGCGGGCCCATCCGAAGATGGGCCGGGGAGGGATCAGTGGGTACGGGCGACGGCGAATTCGCTGAGTTCAACCAGCGCGTCACGGTACTCGCTGGCAGGCAGCACTTCCAGGCATGCAATGGCGCGAGCGACATAGTCGCGGGCCAGTTGCGCGGTGTAGTCCAGTGCGCCGGCAGCCTCGACGGCTGCGCGGATGCTTTCCAGATCTTCGATACCGCCCTTCTGGATGGCCTGGCGAACCAGGGCAGCCTGCTCGGCGGTGCCTTCGCGCATGGTGTAGATCAGCGGCAGGGTTGGCTTGCCTTCGGCCAGGTCGTCACCGACGTTCTTGCCCAGGGTTTGCGCATCGCCCTTGTAGTCGAGCAGGTCGTCGACCAGTTGGAAGGCTACGCCCAGGTGGTCACCGAAGGTACGCAGGGCTTCACGCTGAGCGTCACTGGCTTCAGCCAGGGCTGCGGCGCTGTGCGTCGAGGCCTCGAACAGCATTGCCGTCTTGCCGCGGATGACCTCCATGTAGACGTCTTCGGTCGTGCTGGCGTCGCGGATCTTGGACAGCTGCAGTACTTCGCCTTCGGCGATCACGCGGGTCGCCTTGGAGAGAATCTGCATGACCGGCATCGACCCCAGCTCGACCATCATTTCGAATGAGCGCGAGTAGAGGAAGTCGCCGACCAGTACGCTGGGCGCGTTGCCCCACAGGGCGTTGGCGGTGGAACGGCCACGGCGCATGCCGGACATGTCGACGACATCGTCATGCAGCAGGGTCGCGGTGTGCAGGAACTCGATGGTGGCAGCGAGCAGGCGCAATTGGTCGCCATCGCGGCCCAGTGCCTTGCCGCACAGCAGCACCAGCAGCGGGCGCAGGCGCTTGCCGCCAGCCGACGTGATGTAGTCACCGATTTTCGAGACCAGCGGCACACGTGAAGTCAGCTGCTTCTTGATAATCTCGTCAACGGCGCTGAAGTCGTCCGCTACCGCGCGGTAGAAAGCTTGGGGTTGCATCGGCCACAGGTGCTCCATAAAGGTTGCGCGGCATGCTAGGTTGCAGGTCCCGGCCTGTCAAGGCGCGGTGCCGGTTGGCCGGGGGCGGTACTTGCAAGCGCCGCGGGGCTTGCGTACAATCGCGCACCCTGAACTTCCTGGGCAGCACCTGCCTTACGCAATTGCACAGGGCCGTTCCAGCCTTATGCAGCCATGCCAGCCAATACTCTTACCTATAAAGAGCTGGGTGAGCAGGATTATCGGAGAAATACCATGTACGCAGTAATTGTTACCGGCGGTAAGCAGTACAAAGTCGCCGAAGGTGAATACCTGAAGATCGAAAAACTGGAAGTCGCTACCGGCGAATCCGTAACTTTCGATCGCGTTCTGTTGGTCGCCAATGGCGATGACGTAAACATCGGCGCACCTGTCGTCGCTGGCGCTAAAGTAGTCGCTGAAGTGATCTCCCAAGGTCGTCACGACAAAGTGCGCATCATCAAGTTCCGTCGTCGTAAGCACCACATGAAGCGTATGGGCCACCGCCAGTGGTTCACCGAGATCAAAATCACCGGTATTCAGGCTTAATTCAGCCTAATCCCCTTATTGGAGAGTTGAACTCATGGCACACAAAAAAGCTGGTGGTAGTACCCGTAACGGTCGCGACTCAGAAGCCAAACGCCTTGGCGTGAAGATGTATGGCGGCCAGGTCATCAAGGCCGGCAACATCATCGTTCGCCAGCGCGGCACCCAATTCCACGCTGGTTACGGCGTTGGCATGGGCAAAGATCACACCCTGTTCGCTAAAATCGAAGGCGTGATCAAGTTCGAGAAAAAAGGCGAGTTCGGTCGTCGTTACGTAAGCGTTGTCGCTGCCTAATAGCGATGTCGCTGGAAAAGCCCTGTCTCGCGACGGGGCTTTTTCGTTTGTGGGGTGAGTCTCTTGCAAAACTGTTTGTATGGGCTGCCGGCGCTGGATTCTACGGTCGTTGACGGGGCCGCCGCGCTCATTTTTGCAAGAGCCTTATGTCTTTGTGTCATTCAACTCGTCGAGACGACGAGAGGCGGTTTTTATGAAGTTTGTTGATGAAGTGTCGATCCGGGTCAAAGCCGGTGACGGTGGCAATGGTTGCATGAGCTTTCGTCGTGAGAAGTTCATCGAGAACGGCGGTCCCAACGGCGGTGACGGTGGTGACGGCGGCTCGGTGTTCATGGTTGCCGACGAGAACCTCAATACCTTGGTCGACTATCGCTATACCCGCCATTTCGAGGCCCAGCGCGGCTCCAATGGCGGCAGCACCGACTGCACCGGCAAGAAGGGCGACGACCTGATCCTGCGTGTACCGGTCGGTACTACCGTGATTGACGCCAGCACCCAGGAAGTCATCGGCGACCTGGTCAAGCCAGGGCAGAAGCTGATGGTGGTCCAGGGCGGCTGGCACGGCCTGGGCAACACGCGCTTCAAGTCCAGTACCAACCGTGCTCCGCGTCAGACCACGCCGGGCAAGCCGGGCGAGCAGCGCGACCTGAAGCTGGAAATGAAAGTGCTGGCCGACGTCGGCCTGCTGGGCCTGCCTAACGCAGGCAAGAGTACGTTCATTCGCTCGGTATCGGCTGCCAAGCCGAAGGTCGCCGATTACCCGTTCACCACCCTGGTGCCGAACCTGGGCGTGGTCAGTGTCGACCGCTGGAAGAGCTTCGTCATCGCCGACATTCCCGGCCTGATCGAAGGCGCTTCCGAGGGTGCTGGCCTGGGTATCCGCTTCCTCAAGCACTTGGCGCGTACTCGCCTCCTGCTGCACCTCGTCGACCTGGCGCCGCTGGACGAGAGCAACAGTGCCGATGCTGCCGAGGTCATTGTCAACGAGCTGACCCGCTTCAGCCCGTCGCTGGCTGAGCGCGATCGCTGGCTGGTGCTGAACAAGACCGACATGCTGATGGACGACGAGCGCGACGAGCGCGTCAAGGAAGTGGTTGAGCGTCTGCAGTGGGAAGGCCCGGTGTACGTGATCTCGGCGATCTCCAAGCAGGGCACCGAGCAGCTTAGCCGCGACATCATGCGCTACCTGGAAGACCGTGCTGATCGCCTGGCCAATGACCCGGCGTATGCCGAAGAGCTGGCGGATCTCGATCAGCGTATTGAAGACGAGGCCCGTGCCCAGCTTCAGGCGCTGGACGACGCACGTGCTCTGCGCCGTAGCGGCGTGAAGAGCGTGCATGACATCGGTGACGATGACGACGACGATTGGGATGAAGAGGACGAAGACGGTCCAGAAATCATTTACGTGCGCGACTGATCCGTTGCAGTACACTAAACGCCGCTTTTTCAAGCGGCGTTTTGCTGTCTGTAGGTGCAGGCTTTGCCCGTGATTGCATCAGCGTGGTACCTGTTAGGCTGCATCGCCGGCAAGGCCGGCTCCTACAAGGCGTAGCAAGCGCTGTTTTTTAGAATCCACAGATCGGCATAGGTTGGAAGAAGATGCGGAGCAAGGTGACGGGTGCCCAGCGCTGGGTCGTGAAAATCGGCAGTGCCCTGCTGACGGCAGATGGCAAAGGCCTGGATCGCGCGGCCATGGGTGTCTGGGTCGAGCAGATGGTGGCGTTGCATGAAGCGGGTGTCGAGTTGGTGCTGGTGTCGTCCGGGGCGGTAGCCGCCGGTATGAGCCGCCTGGGCTGGACCAAGCGACCGAGTGCCATGAACGAGCTGCAAGCAGCCGCTGCCATCGGCCAGATGGGCCTGGTGCAGGCGTGGGAGTCGAGCTTCGCTGAACACGGCCGGCACACTGCGCAGATCCTTCTGACCCATGACGACCTGTCTGACCGCAAGCGTTACCTGAACGCCCGCAGCACCCTGCGCACGCTGGTTGAGTTGGGGGTTGTACCGGTTATCAACGAAAACGACACGGTGGTCACCGACGAGATCCGTTTCGGTGATAACGACACCCTGGGGGCGCTGGTGGCGAATCTGGTCGAGGCTGATCTGCTGGTGATCCTCACCGACCGCGATGGCATGTTCAATGCCGACCCGCGCACCAACCCCGATGCCGAGTTGATCTACGAAGCCCGTGCCGATGATCCGAGCCTGGACGCCGTCGCGGGTGGTACGGGTGGTGCGCTGGGCCGTGGCGGTATGCAGACCAAGCTGCGCGCTGCGCGTCTGGCGGCCCGCTCCGGGGCGCACACGATCATCGTCGGCGGGCGCCTGGAGCGCGTGCTGGACCGTCTCAAGGCAGGTGAGCGCCTGGGTACCCTGCTGTCGCCTGAGCGTGGCATGCTGGCGGCACGCAAGCAGTGGCTGGCCGGTCACCTGCAAACCCGTGGTACGTTGACCCTTGATGCCGGTGCCGTCCAGGCGCTGCGCGAAGGGAACAAGAGCCTGTTGCCGGTTGGCGTCAAAGGTGTGCAAGGCAGCTTCCGCCGTGGCGAGATGGTGGTCTGCGTCGGCCCGGACGGCCAGGAGATCGCCCGAGGCCTGGCTAACTACAGTGCGCTGGAAGCGCAGAAAATCATCGGCCAGTCCTCCGAGGCCATTGAAAGCCTGCTGGGTTACAGCGCTGAGCCGGAGCTGGTCCATCGCGACAATCTGATTCTGGTATGAGGGAGAACCGTGTGCGTTTGATCAAAGGATTGCTGGGGGCTTTGCTGGCCCTGCCATTGTTGGCCTCGGCCGAGGAAATCGGCCAGGTGTCGACGGTGTTCAAATTTGTCGGGCCGAATGACCGCATCGTGGTCGAAGCGTTCGACGACCCGAAGGTGGAAGGGGTGACCTGCTACTTGTCGCGCGCCAAGACCGGTGGCCTGAAAGGCGGGCTGGGTTTGGCTGAAGACCGTGCCGAGGCGTCCATTGCCTGCCGTCAGGTCGGGCCGATTCGCTTCAAGGAAGAGCTCAAGGAGGGGGAGGAGGTGTTCAAGGAGCGCACCTCCTTGGTGTTCAAGACCATGCAGGTCGTGCGCTTCCTGGACAAGAAGCGCAACACCCTGGTGTACCTGGTCTACAGTGACCGGATCATCGAAGGCAGCCCGCAGAATGCGGTGACTGCAATTCCGATCTTGCCGTGGGCTCAGTAATACGGCGTTGAATTCATCGCAGGCAAGCCGTGTTTCCACGGATGCCTGCGATGGCGCCACTACGCTGAAACCGCGTCCTCTTCGTGTGCTACCGTCTTGATCTCTTCGTGGCGGCTGATGAATTTCCAGTCCGCTTCATCGATGTAGATCCCGTTCGGCCCGCTGCCACCTTCCAGGTCAATGGCCACCTTGGCTGAGACTTGCGGCTTGACGCTGGCCAGAATCGGCACAAAGCCCAGTTGCAGGCTGGTCTCCAGCAGCGCCGCCTGGTTGCGCTCGTCGATGTCGGCGGCCTCGTCCAGGTAGTACGGCAGGCGTACGCGACCCGCCAGGTCACGGTCCATCAAGTGCAGCAACAAGTACATGTTGGTCAGTGCCTTGATGGTCATGGTGGTGCCGTTGGAGGCGGCGCCGTCGATGTCGGTATGGATCACTGGCTGACCACCGACCTTGGTAATCTCGAACGCCAGCTCGAACAGGTCCTTGAGGCCCAACTGGTTGTGGTTGGCGGCCACCAGGCGTGCCAGGTACTCCTTGGCTTCCTCGTTCTTGTTGTCCTGCTCGGCACTCTGGCTCAGGTCAAACACCGACAGGGTCTCGCCTTCCTCATATTGACCGGCGCTGTGGATAATCTGATCGATGTGCTTGAGCGCTTCCTTGTTCGGTGCCAGAACAATGCGGAAGCTCTGCAGGTTCGATACCTGGCGCTTGTTGATCTCACGGTTGAACAACGCCAACTGATGTTCAAGGCTGTCGTAGTCGCTGCGGATGTTGCGCAGGGTTCGGGCGATATCGGTGACCGCGGCGCGGCGCGCCTTGCCCAGGGTCAGGGCTTCGTCCTGGCGGTGGGCATAGGCGTTGATCAGCAGTTGCAGGCGGCGCTCCATGTCGTCTTCGCTGTCGAACTTGGCCACGCCCTTGAGGCGTACCTGGGCGTACAGCGCTTCGATCTGCCCATCGCAGCGCAGCAAGCCCTGCCAGCTGTCCTGGTAGTCGTTGAGCAGCGGCAGCAGGTTGTCCATCGAGTCGTCCACCGGCTCCATGAACGGGGTGCCGAATGGCAGGTCAGCCGGCAGCAGTTGGCGGCGCCGCAGGGCATCGTCAAGGGTGCGTTGCTTGGCTTCCATGTCGGCGATCTGCCGGCCGACCAGTTGCAGCTTGGCCGACAACTGCTGGACGCGTTCGGTGAAGGCGTCGCTGGAGCGCTTGAGTTCGTCCTGAGCCGCCTCCAGTTGCGCGAGCTGCTCGAGTTTTTCGCCTTCTTCGGCGCTCAGTGTCTGCGCGCGGCGGTAGTCTTCCAGCGCTTTTTGAGCGTCCAGTACCTGTTGGTACAGGGCTTCGGTCTGGGTCTTGCTGGCAGCGCGGTCGGCAGCGACGGCCTGTTGCGTCTTGAGCTGTTTGAGCTCTTTTTCCAGACGCTCTTTCTGGTCGCGCAGGGCCGCGCGGTCGGCCAGTGCCTGCAGCGCAGGGGGTTCAATGTGCGACAGGTCGATAGACAGGCCCGGCACTTCAAAGCGCTCGCCCTTGAAGCGTTCAAGTACCGCTTCCAGGGATTTGACCCACAGTTCGCTGTCGTCCAGTTCGATGCCACGTTCGCCCAGGGGCAGGCTGAACAGGGCGCCGTTGAACAGACGCATCAGGCGCTCGACGTCCTGTTGCGAAAACTCTTCGCGCAGGCGGGCATAGCTGTTGTTGTCGGCGTGGTCGAGTTGCTGCTTGACCGATTTCAGTCGCTTTTCCAGGTCACGCAGGCGTTCTTCAAGGTCTTCGGCACTGAACTGCCGTGACTGGGCGAGGGCACCGGCCAGTTCATCGTGGGCATCCTTGGCTGCCAACAGTTGCTGTTCCAGGACCTTGACGTCATCGATCAGGGCAAAGCGGTGCTTGAGCACTGACAACTCGCCCAGCCAGCGCTGGATGCCGGTGATTTCGCGCTCCAGACGCATCAGTTCCTGGGTACCACCGCGTTGATTGTTCTGCAGGGCATCCTGCTCGTTGCGGTAGTGTTCAGACTGGATGACCAGTTCTTCCTTGCGGGCCATCGCGTAGTCCTGCCAGGTACCCAGCAGCGAGTCGAGCAGGGGAGACAGGCGGTGCAGTTTGCCGCGCAGAATGTCACGCTGGGTTACGCCGTTGGCCAAGGCCTCGACCAGTGGGCCGGCTGAGACCAGGGCGTTGTAGTCCTGCTCCATGCGGCGTACGTCGCGGAAGGCTTCTTCACAGGCCGCGATATAGTCGACGCTGCCCGAGCGCAGGCTGTGCTCGAAGGCATCGAGGAACAGTTGCTTGAGTTTGGCCGCAGTGATTTCGCGCATGTGCAGCAGGTTGATGAACAGTGCGCGGAAGGTCTTCAGGCTCTGTTCACTGGTGGAGCGCAAGGGAATCAGGGTCAGGTCCAGCGGCACCGACGTGTGCCCGCCGACCAGCAGTCGACGCAGCTCGTCAGGCTTGAGTTCGTAAGCCTTCAGGCCATTGCGCTCGAGGTTGCTGAACAGCTCTTTCTGGCGCAGGCAGGTGTCGTTCTTCTGGTAGTGAGCCAGGTCCAGCTCGCCGGCATAGGCGAAGAACTGGTGACCGAAACCGCCACCCGGGCCGCGTCCGACCACGCCGATCACGTGCGGGCCGTGGGGCAGTGAGACTTCACAGAGGATGTAGCTGGTGTCGCTGGCGAAGTAGAAGCGCCGCGACTGCTCCAGGCTGTACTTGCCGAAGCTCATGTCCGACATGCGTGCCAGGATCGGGAACTGCAGGGCGTTGATCGACGCACTCTTGCCCAGGTTGTTGGCGCCGTAGACCGACAGCGGGTGCTCCAGCGGGAACAGACCGAGGCTGTAGCCGGCAGTGTTGAGCAGTGCAAAGCGGCGGATGCCGTAGCGTTCCTGGCTCATGCATCAATCTCCTGTTGCTCTTCGGCGATGGCGCGGGCCAGGGCCTCTTCTTCGGTTTCGTCCAGGTCGTCGAACGGGCCCAGATCAAGCGGGTCGTCAGTCTTGAGCAGTTTCTCGTCGCTGTCTTCGTCGACCAGTACGGGCGTTGGCAGTGGCAACGCGCTGTGCAGGCTGGCGGCCAGGTCGCGGTCCTGCTGGACCGACAGGCACACGTCGAGGAAACGGTGCATCGGCGGCAGGAAGCGGTAGATACCATTCTCTTCGCTGGCAAACCCGAGTTGGGTCATGCGCCGCATGATCTTTTCTTCCAGTTCCTCTGGTGTCTGGACTTCAGCCTGGATGAACAGGTCGCGGTACTTCTCCAGCAGCGACGGCAGCTCATCACGGCCCAGGCTGCCGCCATCCAGCACGGCGATTGGGTCTCGCCCCTGGTCGGCCAGGTGCTCTACCAGAATGAAGGTGAACAGCGAGAGGCGTTGGGCGGTCTTGTTTACTTGCGCGGCGGCTTGCTCGGGGACGAAGTAGTAGAAACCGCGGGTATCGCAGACCAGTTCGAAGCCCAATGCCCTGAACAGGCCGCGGTACTGGTCCTGAAAGTTCGACAGTTGAGCGTAAAGCTCCGGGTCGCGGCGGCTGATGTGGAAGCCTTTGAACAGCTCGCGGAAGATCGGCGCGAGCTGGGACAGTTCGGAAAGATCAAGATGCATGTGAGGTGCTCGCAGTAGGCTCCAGCGGCGTTTCGCGGCTGGACGTCAGGGCGAATGAGCGCAGGCTGACCTGGTGCTCGCGGGTGTGGTAGTCACGGCGCTCAAGGCGTTCGCGGGTAAAGCGCTTTTCCCGCGACAGGCGCGAGAACCAGTACAGCAATTCGTCGGTGGCGCCTTCGGGCTCCTGCTCCAGCAGCCAGGTCATCAGGTCTGGCATTGGCAGGGCGTCGGTACAGCGTTCGAGCATTTCCTTGACCGTGCGCGGTGCGCGCGGCGGTTCGCCCTTCTGGTTCTTGTGCGCCTTGGGGAACTGCGCCGGTTTGGGCTCGAAGCGGGCCAGGGCATAGACATAGGCTTCCACCTGGCTGGCACTGCCGAGGAAAGTGCTCTGCGGCCGGGTGAACAGGGGCATTGCCGCGTGTGGCACGGCGTCCAGGCCTTTGCGGCGGATCACCGACAGGGCCAGTGCCGCGCCACGGGTCACGGCGTTGTGTCGGCGCGCCTCTTCACGCAGGGGCAGCAGCAGTTCGCGGGCATGGCGCAGGGTCAGTTGCGCGCTGGTCTGCATTTCCAGGATGCGGGCATGGGTGCGCAGCAGCATGTCGTCGTCGACCAGTTGGCCCAGGCGTGCCTGTTCGCCAAGCAGGCGCAACAGCACGGTCTCGACCTTGCGTACACCCTGCTCGAAGGCGCCGTCGGCGTTGACCAGTTGGATCATCGGCTCGACGTACTCGTCCCAGGTCGCCAGAACTTCAGCATAACGCTGGCGCAGGGGAATCTGTCGGTCGCTGGTCTTGGCCCGTTCGGCCACGGCCACCAGTGCCTGTTCGTCGTTGTCGAGCTTTTTCAGAACGTCACGCACCCGCATGTCGAGCAGGCGCAGTTGGCGTGCGAGGTCATTGCCGTCGCGAATGTCGAAGGCGTCCTGGATGTGCCCGGCCAGACGCTCGAGGTGGCGCAGGTAGGCTTCGATTTCCAGGCACAGGCCAAGGCGGTGCTCGCGGCGCAGGTAGGCGAGGAAATCGTGGATCTGGGCATTCAGTTCAAAACGGTTCGGGCTTTTGGCCACGGGCACCAGAATATCCAGGCGAATCCACACATCGAGCAGGTTGGTGATGTCCTGCGGCGTGCTTTCCAGCTGCTGGGTCGCCAGTTGCAGGCGCAGTTCTGCCAGGCTCAGGGTGCCCTGGTCGAAGCGCTCGCACAACGGCTCGAGCAAGGCCCAGTGTTCGGCTAGGGCGCGCAGGACGCGTTTGGGTTCGATCATTGGCGGGTCGACTCGCTGCCAAATAAAAGCGCCGATTGTACTGCATCATGCGGTTGTCGATTCACCCCTTGATCGCTTGTGGGTATTCTCGGGCGGATTTCTGCCGATCAACTGCGGCGCCGGGCAGCGAAGGGCGGTAGAATGTGGGCCCTGACTTATCCACAGATGGCCGACCTTTGCTCACCGAGTCCCGCCGCCGCGCTTACCTCAATGCCATGCAAGTAGTGCCTTGGCTGCCGCGTGCCGAACTGCCGTTCGCTGCGCCGTCGCGCCCTGAACTCTTGCTGCCGTTGGAGCCGCTGGTGGAGGAGGTTGCACATTCGCCCGTGCAACAGACCGCCCCCGTCGTTGTGCCGGTGAGCAAGCCGGTTGAGCGGCAGAAAATCGAGATCCCGCGCCCCAGCACCACCCCGCGAGCTGCCAGCAAGCCGCTGGAAGAGGCGCAGGAGGCGGTAGCGCCGGTCAAGGCGGCTGTCGTTCCGCCGCCGCGTTTTGCCTTGCAATTGCTACGTGCAGGGCGTTGCCTGGTGTTGGTCGAGTTGGCCACTGGTGAGCCGTTCCAGAGTCGCGATCCGTCCTACTTGCTGCTCAAGGACATGTTGCGTGCCGCAGGCTTGCCAGACAGCCCGCAGATCATCGGTGAGCCCGTGCGCTGGCCGCTGTTGGTGCGTGGCAACCTTGACCAGGGGCCGGAAGCGGCCCGTGATTTCGTGCAGGGCTTTATCCAGGCCCGTCTGGAAGACGCTCCGTGCGCCTGCCTGTGGCTGGTTGGTCTGCCTGCCGTGCGCTTTGCCGGGGAGGCCGATGAGCAGGCCTTTTACCGTGAATTACCGGTCGAGGGCCTGGGGCATGCCTGGGCCTTGCCGGGCCTTGAAGTGTTGATGGACGAGCCGCAACGCAAGGCGGATGTCTGGAAAGCCATGCGTCGGCTGATGGCGCGCTGGAAACCAAGCGATGAGTGACACAATCAGTTTTCGTCGGATGACCGAGGCGGACCTGGATGCCGTACTGAAGATCGAATATGCCGCCTTCAGCCACCCCTGGACCCGAGGAATTTTCCTCGACGGGCTAAAATCCTATGAAATCTGGTTGATGTTCGAGGGTGGGCAGCAGGTGGGGCACGGTGTGATCAACGTGATCATCGATGAGGCGCACCTGCTCAACATCA
Organism: Pseudomonas defluvii; assembly: GCF_001695625.1. Taxonomy (GTDB): domain Bacteria; phylum Pseudomonadota; class Gammaproteobacteria; order Pseudomonadales; family Pseudomonadaceae; genus Aquipseudomonas; species Aquipseudomonas defluvii. The sequence goes on along the minus strand of NZ_MBPN01000067.1, from coordinate 7,852 downwards.
CCGTCAAGCCGGAGAGCCAGGGGCGCGGCCTGGGCCTGCGCTTGCTCGAACACCTGATGAAACGTGCCTACGAGCTCAACGGCCGGGAGTGTTTCCTCGAGGTGCGCGCCAGTAACCAGTCTGCCTACCGGTTGTACGAGCGCTACGGCTTCAGCGAAGTGGGTCGGCGTCGAGATTATTACCCCATTGCCGGTGGTCGCGAGGATGCGCTGGTGATGGCCTGCACGTTGATCGACTGAAGGCAGTTCCATGCTGCGCGTGACCTGTTCGGCTTGGCGCCTGTCAGAGACTGCGGATCATCTATGAGGCTTGAACATGCACGACCTACAAGAACTGATTGATAACAACGCCCGCTGGGCTGATGCAATCAAACAGGAAGATCCGGAGTTTTTCGCCAAGCTGGCACGCCAGCAAACGCCTGAATTCCTGTGGATTGGCTGCTCGGATGCGCGGGTGCCGGCCAACGAAATCGTCGGCATGCTGCCGGGCGATCTGTTTGTTCACCGTAACGTCGCCAACGTGGTGCTGCACACCGACCTGAACTGCCTGTCGGTGATCCAGTACGCAGTAGACGTGCTCAAGGTCAAACACATTCTGGTCACCGGTCACTATGGCTGTGGCGGTGTGCGGGCCTCGATGCAGGATCGCCAGTTGGGCCTGATCGACGGCTGGCTGCGTTCGATCCGTGACCTTTACTACGAGAACCGCGTGGCGCTTTCGCAGTTGGCTACTGAGGAAGAGCAGGTCGACCGCCTGTGTGAGCTGAACGTGATTCAGCAGGTGGCTAACGTTGCTCATACCAGCATCGTTCAAAACGCCTGGCATCGTGGGCAGAGCCTGTCGGTGCATGGCTGCATCTACGGCATCAAGGATGGCCGCTGGAAGAGCCTCAACACCACCATCAGCGGCTTTGAGCAGTTGCCGCCGCAGTATCGCCTGCGCCCACAGGACTGAGCCCTGTAGCCTCATTGTCGGCGTTGCCGACAATGAGGCTTGAGCGATCAGATCTCTTCCAGAGGCTGTTGCAGTGTTTGCAAGCTGCGCCTTACCGCATCGGTGTTGCATTTGGCTGCGGCCTGCTCCGGGGTCATTTCCCGAATTGAACGGTAGAACAGCTCACAGGTCTGCGTCTTCGCGGTGACCTGCCATTTTTGCGTGCAGGCATTCAGCGTGGCCTCGGCATCGGCCTTGGGGTTGCTGCCCATGCCGGCCTGCCAGCAGGCGGCGCTGAGGTCCTGGCCCATCATCTTCAAACCCGCCGCGTCTGCCTGGTCCTGATCGCCTGCGTGGTTGGCTTTGTCCGCGGTGTACCAAATGGCGCTGGGGTGGTTTGAGCCCAGTACCGGCACGCGTTGCCCGGTCGTCGGGCTGATGTTCACCAGCCCCAGTACGTTGACGCCTTGGCCATAGGTTTGCTCCACCCAGGTACGTACCGGTGAACCAAATGCCACCATCGGCAGTGAATCCCCCTTGGCGTTGCGGGTGACCGCCTTGACCATGTTCGTCTGGTAGTCGTTGAAGTACCCGTAGACACCCTCGAGCGCTTTGCCGGCAGAGGCAGGGGCGGCAATCGGGGCAATGTCGACGATGGTCTGGAAGGCCGGCGTGTTATCCACAGGTACACCGTTGACACTCAACAGGTACGCCCAGCGGTCAGTGGTGTTCGAGCGCAGGTAATCTTGCGCCTGGGTCAGCGAATAGTCTGGCGGAAAGTGCAGCAGCTCGATGCTGCGGCGATTTTCCAGGGCCATGCCCAGTGGCAGGAACAGCAGCCAGTTGTAGGCCCACTTGCCGTCGCGGTTGAGCTGGCTGGCGCCCTGGTAGGCGAGTTCGCCATTGTCGAGCAGGCGCGTCAGCGGTTCGCCGTAGGTGCTGGGGACGTCTGTAATATAAGCATACAGGGTGCCATTGTCGCGCCCCACCCGGACCGTCGCTTGGGTGTAGCCGTCTCGCGCTACGCTTTGCTTCAGGTAGTGCTCGACGGTCTGTTCCAGCGTCCAGTCCCGGAAGCAGATAGCGCTGCAGTTGTTGGGGTAGGCAAACAACCTGCTGACCCGTTGCTGATCACCCAGGGTGACCCTGGTATCGGCCTGTGGTGTCGTGCTCAGGGCCAAGGCAGACAGCCCCAGCGTCAGGGTTAATAAAGTGGTTTTGCGCATAGTTGACTCCATGCCAGTGGCCTCTCTCCTTTTGCTAGTCAGGCCATACTGTAGGCATTTCTGTGGGCTTGGGAAGTGGAGCGTTTATGCGGGTGATACGGCGCAAGGTGGCGCTGCCAGTTATGGGCCTGTGGCTCGGTACGTTTGGGGCGTATGCCGACGAGCGCGACGTGCGCATGTTCGCCCTCTGGGCTGGCGACCATGAGACGCGAGTGTTCCGTGACATGCTGGTCGAGGCACGGCTCTACGGCAGGGTTCCAATACATGAGTTGCTGCGTTCAGCCAGCGACTGGCGGCTGTGCGCTGCCGAGCCATTCGCGGTACCGCCTCTGGGGCAATGGCCCGCCGTACGCTCGACCCTGCAACTGCTCAAGGCCCTGGGTGATCAGCACGTCCTGCGCCGCTACGAGGTCGTCTCGGCGTACCGTAATCCCACGCTCAATGCGTGTGCCGGTGGCGCTGTTGGCAGTGCACATACTCGCGCCTTTGCGGTTGACCTGTTGCTGCCCCTTGGCTCTGATCCTGCGTCGTTGTGTCGTTTCTGGCAAACCCAAGGTGCTGCCTGGAACATGGGATTGGGGCGCTACCCTACGGGGCGGATTCACATCGATACGGCCGGCTATCGGACCTGGGGTGGGGATTTCAGCTCAGGTTCATCGTATTGCCAGCGGCTTGTGACTGCGCCGTGATCCAGTCAGCGAAGCGTCGGTACGTAGCGTGCTCGGCAATGGGCTGGGGGCAGAGCAGGTAATAAGCTGAGCCGTCCTTGATAAAGCCCTGAGGCGCCTGCAGTTGCCCGGCCGCGATTTCGTCCTGCACCATCAGGAACGAGGCCATTGCCAGGCCCAGGCCAGCCACTGCTGCCTGGATGCACAGGTAGAAATGCTCATAGTCGGCTCGGCTGCAGTCCTGGGCTGACTGCTTGCTCAGGCGTAACCAGGTGTTCCAGGCATTGGGTCGTGAGCCTGTATGCAGCAGTCGTTGCCCGGCTAGCCCCTGCGTGGCCAGGGCGTTGTTGCACACCGGGCCTACGTATTCGTCACAGACCTTAACGGCGTCCAGGCCTTTGTTCCATGGGAAGTCATCGCGGCGCAGCGCAAGGTCAATACCGCTGCCGATAAAATCCACCGGGCCGCCGGCCGCCACCAGATGGATGTGGATGTCTGGGTGCGCGGCATGGAAGGCCGGCAGGCGCGGAATCAGCCATTTCATGGCGATAGTCGGCTCGCAGGAGAGCGCCAGAACGTTTTCCCGCGCCTGTTGTTGCAGGCGATAGACCGCACCTTCCAATTGCTCGAACAGCGACTGGGTGGTGCCATGCAGGGCGCGTCCGGCGGCCGTGAGGAAAATCGCCCGGTTGCGTCGCTCAAACAACTGCACCCCGAGGGACTCCTCCAGCAAGCGCACCTGCCGGCTCACGGCACCATGGGTGACGTGCAGCAGTTCGGCGGCGCGAACGAAGCTTTCGGTTTGCGCCGCGACGTCGAAATAGCGGAAGGCGGAGAGGGCGGGCAGCTTCATATCTGTGAAGAAAACTAGCGGATTTGTCGCACTATAAATCGCTTTTTAGCCACAACGAAGCTTTCGATAATAAGCACCGTACAGAACACTGCTTTTCTGTAGGCGCAGGCTTGCCTGCGATGGCGTCGGTGGGGTGCCCTTGAGTTCGTGGTGCCTGCATCGCGGGCAAGCCCGGCTCCTACAAGGATCCATTGCGATGGCGTCGGTGCTAGCCGCCCGAGCAGAGCGCATCTGTGCATTTTACTAGCTGATCGAGGCGCTTTACGTGAATGAATTGATCGCTGTTGCCCTGTTCACCGTTCTGGCGGTGATCAGCCCCGGTGCGGACTTTGCCATGGTCACGCGTAGCAGCTACGCCTTCGGTCGCAGGGCTGGTCTCATGGCGGCGTTGGGGATTGCCTGCGGAGTGCAGGTGCATGTGTTGTACACCGTGCTGGGAATCGCGTTGATCATCAGCCAATCACCGCTGCTGTTTCTGGCGATGAAGGCGTTGGGTGCGGGCTACTTGATTTATCTGGGTTATAAATCCTTCACCAACACCCAACGCATCGCGCTGGGGGATGATGACGGCGCCAGTCGTCTGGGGGTGTTCGCTGCATTGCGCTCGGGCTTTCTGACCAACGCCCTGAACCCCAAGACCATGCTCTTTGTGGTCAGTGCCTATACCCAAGTGGTACAGCCTGACAGCTCGCTGGCGACTGACTTTGGCTATGGCTTCTTCATGTCCTTCGCCCATTGGGTGTGGTTCAGCCTGGTGGCCGTCTTTTTCTCCAGCGATGCCCTGCGGCGCACAATGCTCGATCGTCAGGGGCTGGTGGACAAGGTGATTGGCATGGCTTTGATTGGCCTTGGGGTAGCGGTGGTCTTTGCCAGTGTTCGCTAGCGTGGAGCAAGCGAGCCTTGTTCGGTGCTTGATGTTGGCTTGAGAAGGTATCGATGGGGTGCCAGCGTGTTATGCGCTGGGTACTTTTTTGCGGGCAAGAAAAAAGGGCTTACCTTGCGGTAAGCCCTTTTTAGTACTTGGTGGCTACACAGGGACTTGAACCCCGGACCCCAGCATTATGAATGCTATGCTCTAACCAACTGAGCTATGTAGCCAAGTGGCGCGCATTATTAGCCTGAAACGGATATCTGTCAACACCTGTTTCTAAAAAAAATTCGCGCATGATCAATTGCTTAGGCATTTCGGCCTGTTACGACTGTATTACACGAAAAACATGGTGCTCTGCTTAAAGGATTCCGGATAATTGGATCCCAATTATCCGGATGGAACGCATTCCCATGGCCTTGAGCAGTGCCCAGTCCAGTTCGCCTTCTACCTTGGCAAGCGCCCAAAGCAGCCCGCTGGTGATGCGAATTATCGCCGCCTGCGCATTGGCGCACTTGATCAACGATCTGATCCAGGCCGTGCTTCCGTCGATCTACCCGCTACTCAAGGCTAATTATGGGCTGAGCTTTGCTCAGATCGGCTTGATTACCCTGACATTCCAGATCACGGCCTCGTTGCTGCAGCCTTGGGTGGGCTTTTACACCGACCGCAAACCCATGCCCAACCTGTTGCCGCTGGGTACGCTGTGTACGCTGGTCGGTATTGTGATGCTGGCGTTCGTCGGCAGTTTCTCGATGATCCTGCTGGCCTCGGCGCTGATTGGTATTGGCTCCTCGACGTTCCACCCCGAGACGTCACGTATTGCCCGCCTGGCGTCGGGTGGCCGCTACGGGCTGGCGCAGTCGACCTTCCAGGTGGGCGGTAACGCAGGTTCGGCGTTTGGCCCATTGTTGGCTGCGGCGATCGTGATTCCGTTCGGGCAGGGTAATGTGGCCTGGTTCGGTCTGTTTGCGGTATTTGCCTTGCTGGTGACCTACGCGCTGAGCCGCTGGTACCGCGAGCACTTGAACCTGTTCAAAGCCAAGCAAGGTCAGCGTGCGAGCCATGGCCTGTCCCGTCAGCGGGTCATCGGGGCCCTTGTGGTGCTTGGGCTGTTGGTGTTCTCCAAGTACTTCTACATGTCCAGCTTTACCAGCTACTTCACGTTCTACCTGATCGAAAAATTCAACCTCTCGGTCGCCAGTTCGCAGTTGTACCTGTTCCTGTTCCTCGGTGCGGTTGCGGCGGGTACCTTTTTCGGTGGGCCGATTGGGGACCGGATCGGGCGCAAGGCCGTGATCTGGTTTTCGATCCTCGGGGTGGCGCCGTTCACCCTGCTGCTGCCTTATGTCGATCTGTTCTGGACCAGTGTGCTCAGCATGATCATCGGCTTCATCCTGGCCTCGGCCTTTTCGGCCATCGTGGTTTACGCCCAGGAGCTGGTGCCGGGTAATGTCGGGATGATCGCCGGGATTTTCTTCGGCCTGATGTTCGGCTTTGGCGGTATCGGCGCGGCACTGCTGGGCTACCTGGCCGATAGCCATGGGATCGAGTACGTCTACAGTATCTGTTCGTACCTGCCGCTGTTCGGCCTGCTGGCGATCCTGCTGCCGTCCACAGGCAAGCAGTGAGGTTTGGCTGCGCCGCCAATCGTTACCGACCTTGGTGCTATTGCTCAGGCGTAACGATTGACGGGCGGCGCAGGCTTCCCCTAGAGTGCCGCCCTTCATTTTCTCCAGTAGCCGAACCATGAGCCGCCTCACCCGTCCTTACACGTTGATACAGCCTGTCATGCAGGCCGTAAGGCGTGACTGGCCGAGCGATACGGTGCTCAAGCGTCGGCGTAGCGTCCTGTTCGCCTTTACCTTCTCTCCGCCCACCTGCCCGAACTGACAGGACGGACGCGGGCGTGGTGTTGCCACGCGTGCTTGTCCGTATCGAATACACGCCTTTGTGGTCTGCATGTGTGAGTGCAGGGATATCGCTATCCCTGCGTCAGTGGGTTTGGAGTCAAGATGGACAAGCGTTTTCTGGCGGGCCTGTTGTTCGCGGTTTCTGTTGTTGGCCTGAGCCTGGGGGCGACGTTGCCCTTGGTGTCCCTGCGGCTGTTCGAGGCCGGAGCCGGTACCCTCAAGATCGGTATTGTGTCGGCGATTCCCGCGGCGGGCATGATGCTTTCGGCGTTTATGGTCGACGCCTGCTGTCGGCATCTGACGCGCCGTACCATCTACCTGTTGAGTTTCGGGATGTGCGCCTTGAGCGTCGCATTGATCGAAGTGGCGTTCTCCTCGATCTACCTGCTGTGCCTGTTACGCCTGATGCTGGGGATCGGCATGGGTATTGCGATCATTCTCGGCGAGTCCTGGGTCAATGAGCTGAGTGAAGAGCACAATCGTGGCAAAGTCATGGCGTTGTACGCCACGGCGTTCACCGGTTTCCAGATGGCGGGGCCGACCATGCTGGCGCTGTTCGGCGCGCAAAGCCCGTGGGTAACGATCGTGGTGAGCCTGTGCTACCTGCTGGCGCTGGCCTGCATTGTCTGGACTGTGCCTGATGACTACGTCGAGCATGGCGAGGAGGGCGAGAAGAGCTTTTCCCTGGCGGGCTTTTTCCAGGTGGCACCGGCCCTGTGCATGGGTGTGCTGTTCTTTTCCTTCTTTGATGCGGTGATCCTCTCGCTGTTGCCGGTCTATGCCTCCAGTCATGGCTTCGCTCTGGGCGTTGCGGCGTTGATGGTCACCGTGATCCTGACCGGTGACATGGTGTTCCAACTGCCCTTGGGTTGGTTGGCCGACCGCTGCGAGCGCACGATGGTGCACCTGGTCTGTGGCGTCGTAGCGATGCTGATTGGCGTGGCATTGCCTTGGCTGTTGCAACTGCCGTGGCTGCTCTGGCCGATGCTTGTCGTGTTGGGGGCGGTTGCAGGTGGCGTCTATACGCTCGCCCTGGTGCTGATCGGGCAACAATTCAAAGGGCAGGATCTGATTACGGCCAATGCCAGTGTTGGCTTGTTGTGGGGCGTTGGCAGCCTGATTGGGCCGCTGATCAGTGGTGTGGCCATGGACATGGCGCCCCATGGGCTGCCAATGGCCCTGGCGGCGGTTGCAGGGCTGTTTGTGTGCTTTGCCCGCGGCTCTAACCGTGCCGCGCGTTTGGCCGCTGAGCGGTAGAGGCTTGCCCGTGAACACTGCATCGCAGCCTGCCTGATGTACCTCGTCTTGATCGCGGGCCAGCACGCTCCCACAGGGGGATCGCGATTGGTCAGAACTGAGTCGCCATAAACGATAAAACCGCGCCAGGGCGC
>NZ_MBPN01000066.1 GCF_001695625.1 Pseudomonas defluvii | reverse complement strand
CCATTTGCTGTCATCCTTTCGAGGACGACAGCTTAAACTACCCCGTAGTCACTGTCTCAAAAGGTGGATCCACTATAACATTCGACGAGTAAAATTCCCGGACCATTGTTTAGCTAAGTAACACCGAAAAAGGACATGACGTGATTGAGCAGATCGAAGATGCCAAGTTGCAGTTGAGGTCGAACGGTTGGGCCAGCTTTCACATGCACCACTCCGGGCTTGAGTCGATGGAAAGAACTGCCCTAGAAATCGCCTATAGCTTAGGAGATCCTCGCGCATCTCGCCGGCGTGGCCCACTGATTGACCATCTAGTACCGACCGAACAGCAAGCAGCCAACCCTCAATCCCTCAGTGCCCGCTATGGACTGAGCGAATTTCCTTGGCACACCGACGGAGCTCACTGGAGTACACCTCCGCGGTATCTTGTTATGGCGTGCTTTGAAGCGGATCAGCAGGCTGCTGACACTCTCATCTCTGAAGGTCGTCTCTTTGATCCATTGAATTCAGTAGCAGCTCGATCGGCTGTCTTCAGGATTATCAATGGCGGCAATAGTTTCTACGCTTCTGCCCGGCCTCCATCTGATTGCTATTACCGTTATGACCCTGGCTGTATGACACCTACAAATGACAGAGCCCGGGAAATGGTGAGCGCTATAGATCAAGAAAAACCAGTGCACGAACACAAGATCGAGTGGGGGGCTGGGAAGTTTTTGTTACTTGATAACTGGCGCTACCTGCATCGACGTACAGCGGCGACTGGAAGCGCCAAGCGAAAGCTCCTAAGGGTAACAGTCATGGAGAGTTTCTGAGATGCACAATGCAAAAGGCAGCACGAAAAAACCACACAAAGAAATCCCCCCGGCTATTTCAGCAGAGGCGCTGCTTGGAAAATCCCGGCTGTATGCCTCACGAGCCTTGCAAGCTAAAGCGTCAAAGGATTCCGAGGTCTATCAAATCTGGGCTGCGTTGGCACTAGAGCTTCTTGGCAAGGCTCAGTTATCTGGCATCCACCCTTGCTTGGTAGTTGAAACGGAAAATACCAACAGCCTTCTCGAAGCGTGCGGTATCGAGACTGATACCAAGGTCAAGACAATCAGTGCTCATGTGGTATTCGCTCGCTTAAAACACACGGTAGATAAGTTCGGCACACCGCATGCGGAGGCATGCAAGATAATTTCATCCCGCAGAAATGCCGAACTCCATTCGGGTCAAGCGGCTTTTACTGGTATGGCCGATAAGGATTGGGAGGGGCAGTTCTGGTCTACAGCCCAGCTCATCCTGGCCTCGATGACCTTGGAGCTAGAAGATTGGGTGGGGAGCGACTCAGCGATCCCTGCCACTCTGGCTCAGGATTTCCGCACAATCAAGGTAGAAGCTGCGAAACAACGCATAGTCAATGCTCGTACCATTTTTTTAAGCCCTGATGGTAAGAAGCTCGGTAAAAAAGAACTTGAGGCGCTTCGACAGCACTCGCAGACGCTCCAGTGGTATTCATACTACAAAACCTTCCGGTACCTTTTGGATAACTACTGGGAAGCCCCATGCCCAGCATGTGAGTGCAAAGGGTTCATGGGCGGAGACCGTGTGCATGAAGAGGTAATCGATCAAGACTTCGAAAGCGGCTACGAAACAGTAGAAAGGATCTTCACTCCCGTGGAGTTCTACTGTCCATCCTGTGATCTGCGCCTTGATGGCGCTGAGGAAATGGAGGCAGCAGAGTTTGAGGAGGAGTACACCGACCAAGACGAACGAGAAATTGAGTACGAACCTGACTATGGCAACGATTAGCTCAAGTCAGAAAGGAGGTGGACTACCTCAGTTAGCTCCTTGCCCTGAGCAAATATCATTGAGACGTCAACCATCTCACCGCGAATATATCGTGAACTACGAATGCTGAATCCATTCAAAGACCGATATATGGACGTGAATGCAGTGGGTATCAAGCCGGACAGAAAATGATCAAAAAATGGAGAAAAGGATGAGCCAAGCTTGGCCTTACCCCGGCGCACGCTGGTGGAAGTTCGATTTTCACACGCACACCCCTGCATCGAAGGATACGAGTGCTTGGCAAGCAGCTATCGGCACGCCTGATGAACTAACACCACAGAAATGGCTGCTCAAGTACATGGCCGCCGAAATCGACTGCGTAGCAGTCACTGACCACAACAGCGGTGAATGGGTGGACCGACTCAAGGTCGCTTACGCCGAAATGAAGCGCTTAGCCAATACGGGCAACCCGCCGGAAGGGTTTCGCGAACTATATCTGTTTCCTGGTGTGGAGATATCCGTTCAGGGTGGCTTCCATTTGCTGGCCCTATTCGACCCATCTGCCTCCAGCCAAACCATTAGTGATTTGCTGGCCAAAGTGGACTACTCCGGTACGCGAGGCGACAGTGATGGCGTCACCCGCGAAGGTGCAGCCAAGGTAGTCGCGCGTGTTATTGCTGAGGGCGGTATCGCCATTCCGGCGCATGTGGAGGGAGACAAAGGCCTGCTGCAAGTCGAGCTGAACACGCGCAAATGCCTACTTGATGCAACCACCGTCAAACAGGTTCTACAAGAGCCGGGCATCCTGGCCTTGGAATGGACCGCATGCAGCAGTCCTACTCCTGTAGTGCTGGAGGAGATAAAGCTGCGCTTTGCCAGTGTGGTGGGTAGCGATTGCCACAGTTTCCAGGGCTCGGCCATTCCTGGCTCACGTTATACCTGGATCAAGATGGCAAAGCCCAGTCTGGAGGGGCTGCGTTTGGCGCTGTTGGATGGGCAGGAAGTTTCAGTTCGCCGTAGTGACCAAAGCAATGGCTTTGCACCTTTCAATACGCCCGAACATTTCATTGAGTCGGTTGAAATCCACAACGCACGCTATATGGGGCGCGGTAAAGCAGCCGCCAGCCTACCATTGAACCCCTATTTCAACGCACTGATCGGTGGTCGCGGCACCGGAAAATCGACCATCGTGCATGCCTTGCGCCTGGCCTATCGGCGGGAAAACGAATTGTCGCGAACATCGGAGGCCGGACAGACCTTCCACAAGTTCAGCACGATCGCCAAGACCAGAAGTGATGATGGCGGCCTACGCACAGACACAGCCGTAGATGTTCGGGTACATCGTGATGGTTCGACCTATCGCCTGACTTGGCGACAGGACGGCCAAGGAAATGTGGTGGAAGAATGGGATACCTCCACCTCGGACTTCAAGCCTTCAGAAAGCCAGGGAATCAATGAGCAACGCTTCCCAGTAAGGCTTTTCAGTCAGGGGCAGATTGCAGCCTTGGCTAGCGACAGTCAGCAGGCCTTGTTGAAGGTAATCGACGATGCCGCTGACACTCGGACGCAAGAAGCGGCGTTCGAAGAGGCCAAAAGTGCTTTTCTGGCATCCCGGGCTCAGATGCGCGAGCTGGAGGGTAAGCTTCAAGGCCGCGAGTCGCTAACGCTATCCCTGCAGGATATACAGCGCAAGCTCGCTCGTTTCGAGGGTGCAGACCATACGGTGATACTGAAAAACTACCAGCGCACCACTCAACAAAGCCGTGAGCTTGAGCGTCAGCTTGAAGCATCCACCGAACTGGCTGCCAAATTGCAGAGTTTCGCTGCTAATTTGCAGTCGGAAGACCTGCAAGAGGGGGTATTTGATGCCCATGATGACAGCACGGCACTAGCGCTCGTTCAAGCACTGAAAGCGACTATCGACAAAGCAAGGCAAGAGGTCGAGAACACTGCTTCAGCACTGCAAGCGCGAGGGCAAGCCCTCAGAGGAGAACTGGAGGCATCGGCTTGGTTCGCTCGAATCGGCTCAGCTAAGACTGCCTACGAACAGCTCAAGGCAGATCTGCAACAGCAGGGTGTCAGTGACCCTAGCGAGTACGGACGTCTAGTGCAGGAAAAGCAGAGGCTGGAAACCGAACTGAAGCGCTTGGAGGCTTTACAGAAGCAACATGTTGACCTGCGCGAAAAAGCGATGCAGCAGCTGGAACGAGTGCAGTCTGCGCGCCGCACCATCAGTGCTCAGCGCAATACGTTCCTGCAAGACACGCTGCGCGACAACCCCTTTGTACGTATCGAATTGATCCCATACAGCCGAGATGTACGGAGCATTGAGCGATCACTACGGGAGGTGCTTGGTGCAGCAGACGGTAAGTATGCTGACGACCTGTACCAAGAGCAGGACGGCTCCAGTCCGAAGGGGTTGATAGCAGACCTGATGGCCGCAGCCGATCTTGTCGAAAAGCCAGGAGAATGGGACACACCTAACTTTGAGCAGTCATTGATGGCTCAGAAGAAGCGTCTGTCTCAGGCATGCCGTGGCAAAGCCGAATTCGGTGGATGGTTAAATAAATTTTTGAAAGCCGAGACAGACAAGCGCCCAGAGTTTCTTGACCACATCCTGTGTTGGTTCCCAGAAGACGGCCTACAGGTAGAGTACAGTCGCAAGGGTGACGGTCGAGACTTTCAGTCCATCGGGCAGGCCTCTGCTGGGCAACGTGCGGCAGCCATGCTGGCCTTTCTGCTAGCACATGGCACCGAGCCCCTGGTGCTTGATCAACCGGAGGACGATCTGGACAACCACCTTATCTATGGACTGGTTGTTCAGCAGATTCGATCTAACAAGCTGCGTCGCCAACTGATCATCGTGACCCATAACCCGAACATCGTTGTAAACGGCGATGCCGAGTTGATCCATGTACTGGACTTCAACCACCAATGCCATGTGAAGCAGACCGGCTCTCTACAAGACCAGGTAATGCGCCAAGAGGTATGCCAGGTGATGGAAGGGGGCGCAGAGGCATTTGAGAGGCGCTATCAGCGCTTGGGAAGCGAGCGTTGACGCTGCTACAGCGCCCAGATTTGCCCGTGAATTTCAATGGAACTGCAGTCGGAAAAGGTAACGCTTCCATACCGCCCCCAGACACCAAAAAATTTCAAATCAATTAGTTTGTTTAACTAACTGATTTTTATAATAAAAAAATCAACTAACAGTTAGTAGGGCTCCAGAAACGGTGAGGTGTCCAGAGGCCTGCTCGCCCAATGGAAAAAGGATGGACTGATCTGACTTTCAGTTGAGGCACCAGTCGTTAGAATCTTGGCCTATGACCCAGCGGGCCTCGCCGGAAGCGGTAAACGAGGCCTGCCTCTCAACCCTCATATGGGCCAAGTAATGCCTTCGAATCTTCCCGTTGTCGCAGTGAAACGTCACTGCAATCCGTTCAAATCCGATGCTCCATGGGGTGTAACTGTTCGTCAAAAGGACGTTCGACAAGCCTTGATCGAGCGCCGACTTGTAGGCACTCCAGACTCTGATGATCATGCAGGGCGCATCGCTTTTCTCGTGGAGAACCCCGCCAAAGACCCGATCCTGATCGATGTCGGCTGTCCTTCTCTGGGTTATTGGGGGCCGAATTGGATGGTGACCGACGGGAACCATCGTTTAGCAGCGGCCATCTTCCGCGGTGACTCGACAATTCCAGCCCTTGTCGATGGGGAGCTTGAGCACGCCTTCGAGCTTTTCGGTGTGGACTGCGAGGAGCACTACCCAGCCCAGGCCACCTGCTAGTCAAATAGAGAACCGGAACCGCGAATTAATACGGCCGCGCGCCTGCACACCTGGTGGCCGAGAAGGAGACACCATGACCGACATCATTCCTTTCCCTTCCATGCCCAGGCTGCACAACAACAAGGTGCAGCAGAACCAGGCAGAGCGAAAGAAATTGGCGGATTGGTTCCGCGCGTTGGCCCAGCATATTGAAGGAAACGAAATTGAGCGTGAGCCTCTTGCTGCCACGGTAGTCCTGTCCAGTGCCGCTGGCGACGAAGTTTTAACCGTCGGCTATGACGGAAATCCGCAGGTTTGCCGACGGCAGGCCGGATCTGCAGCGCATCGTTTCACCAACCTCGGCGGTTATACCCGCAGAGGTGGAAATTTCTTCGACCGGCTCAAATAGCTAGAGCAAAATCAGGCCATCACCCGAAACTCTCACGCCCTCTTCGACTAGAACAATCCAGACCTCCCGGTAAGCTGGCGCAAAACCTTTCGAAGAGGTGTCTATGAGCCCGATCCGCACTTGTTCCCCAATTGCCAAGAGAACAACCGAGACCTTTGTTGACCACGTCAACATTGGCGGCGAGCGTCAGAAAGTTGAATTTCAGCGGGAGGTTATCTGGCTCCAGGAGTCTGAGACGCAGCTCCTGTACGTTCACGGAGGCAAGATCCTCACTAAGGGGCCGTGTCACAACGACTACTACGGGTACCTCACCTCTCTCAATCCGCAAGAGCTTGGCGCTCTGAACCTTGCAGATCACTTCAGCGTTGATCTGCAAAGCACCCTGGATATCCAGCTGGTCACTACCGTTTTCCTGATACCTGTGCACGAGTCGAATGAGAACAAGGAGCACAACAGGACGAAACCTGCGGACTATCGGGATCACTACAGCTACATTCCAGATGGCTGGCGCTATGAGCGGCAGAGTGACGGGCACACGATCTACCCTCAGCCGGAGCGCGAAGAATTGGGTAAGGAGATCGTCTGGTCGACGCAGTGGAGTGAAGAGGAAAACCTGCGGAAGCTGGAGGACTTTAAGCGCCGCTGGGCCTTTTCCGTGGGCCAGGTGAGTAGCTAGTCCAGCTTGTCCAACTCCTTGGTACGTTCATCAATGACTTTCTGGGCGGAAGAGAGGAGGGCTTCAGGATCAGCCCCTTCCTTCATCGCTTCGATTACCAATATCTGCATCTGATGCCGAGAGCGCCTGTTCAAGCGGAAATTGGTCTCAAAATCCAGGGCAGCCATGACCGTAGTCATTATGGCTGCTCCACCCGCAAGAATGGCTGATAAGTCAGATCCTAGCCCCTCAGGGACGAATGACAGCTTTGCAACGATGGCAGCGGATGCGGATAGGACTGCTGAAAGGATCAGCAGCAGTCTGTATCCGATCTTCCATCGTATAGCTGAACACCGGTACCGAGATTCCTGTTTCTCGAGGACCGCCACGACCTGAGTCATCCGTTCTGCATCCATTTCAGAGCGACCTTTACGGTGGACTTGCCCAGAGTGTAGCCAGCGTTTGCCATATCTAGTGGCAAAGTGACTTGTCTTTTGGCCAGCTCTTGCCGATACCCTCCAGTAGAATGCCCCCGCCCGGTTGATACGCGCCGAGCCCCCGTTATCGTCCCTTCCACCATAAACACAGCTGACCGCTCGTTCTGCACGGGCGCGGCCTCCATGAGGACACACATCTTGATCTGGTTTCTTGAGGGACAATCCAGCCAGCGCGACATTCTTCTAGGAGCGCGTGAGGCCCTACCACCGGAGGTAAAGATTTTTGCCTCCCATCGCCAAGAAAGGCCTGAAATCACCGGTCACGCCGACGTGAGCTTCATTGAGCCGAAGGACAACCAAGAACGAATCGACTGGGTAATCGAGACAGCCTTGACCCATAAGATCAAAGTTATCCTGGCCGGCCGAGTGGGGAGTGTTTTCGAGGCCCAGCGTCGCCGATTCGAGGCTGCAGGGCTGGTGCTGGTTACCGGTGGTTCGACCATGAGCACGTTCGAGCTGGTGGACGACAAAAGCAAGTTCACTGCTGAAGCAGAGCGCGCTGGACTTGCCTGTGTCCCCGCGATTACGGCAACCAACGCCGAGGAACTCATCGACGCCTACGAAACCCTTCGCGCTCACGGAGACGTTTGTGTGAAGCCGGCTGTGGGCATTTACGGCCAAGGATTCTGGCGATTCAAGTCTGAAGCGGACCCGTTCCGTTGCTTCGCCAACCCCGACTCTCGGGAAGTCCAGTTCGAAACTTACCTGCAAGCCTATCGCGCCGGCGGGGAGCGTCCCGCCATGCTGGTGATGCCGTACATGGCGGGGAGCGAGTGCTCGATCGACATGGTTTGCGAGTCCGGCCGTCCGGTGGCATACGTTGGACGCCGGAAGCAGGGCCTTCACCAGACATTCGAGAACGATTCGCCAGCGGTTGAACTCGCACTGAAAGCCGCTGCTCACTTTCAGTGCGATGGACTGGTCAACGTCCAGACGCGGGATGATGCAGATGGTGTCCCGCATCTCCTCGAGATCAATCCGCGGTACTCGGGCGGCATCGGTTACACCCGGCATACGGGAATCAACCTGCCTGGTATCTTCGCCACCAGAAGGCTCGGACTGCCCGAGCCGGTGAGTCAGTGGATACCAAATATCAGGGTGAAAGCCATTACCGTTGCGGTGCCAGTGGCGACCTGATATGTAATCAAGCCTCAAGTTTGATACTATTTTGCCGCTTTTTATAAGGTACGGGACTCAAGGAGCGAAGCAGGGATGATGGTGCTGGCGCCTGGCGCAAACACCGCTTTGGGAGCTGCGCAATGCTCCTGGACGCTGGAGTGCGGAAATTCCTCGGCATTCGGGGAATACGCAGCTGTTGCTCTGCTTCCACTAGACGATAAACGTCACCCCCAAGGGGAGGCAGCACTGTTCCAGGTCACCCAGCCCTGGATGCAGTGGAGTGGCGCGCAGGAGAAAGTCAGCTGCAGCTTGAATCTCGCCCAACTGCCGACCGGCGCCGACCGTCTGCTCCTGGTGGTTTACACCTTCTCGGCAATGGGACCAGTCAGCGAACTCCGGTCCCTTCGGCTGCAAGTCGACTCTCAGATCGAAGTCAGCTTGGACCTGTCCGACAATGGCGAATCAGCCATCATCGTCGGCGAGTTCTACTGCCGCAATCAACAGTGGAAATTCCGCGCTCTCGCTGAAGGGTCGGCATACGGTCTCTCAGCGCTTGGACGTCGGATCGGGCTGAATATCGACGATGCCCATCCTCATCGCCGCTTCGGTTCCTCAGATCAGAACCGATCGGCAGCCGGCGCGACCGGTACCGGCTTTGCTGTGACATCCACTCATATTCTCACGTGTGCGCATGTGATCGAGGGCATGCAAGAGATCCACATTGCTTCGTTCGAGGGTCGGCATCGTGCCGAGGCCGTAGTTGTTGACCAGCGGAATGATCTGGCGCTCCTCCGGGTGCAAGGCGCACCTGCCTTCAAACCAGTGGCTTTCCGCGATGGGATTGGCTGTGACCTGGGGGAAACAGTAGTTGCCCTCGGGTACCCACTCGCTGGGCTGGCCGGTGGAGGAATACACGTTACTCAGGGGGGCGTATCTGCACTCTTTGGCCTACACAATGACGCCAGCCTGCTCCAGTTCACTGCTCCGATTCAGCCGGGATCAAGCGGAAGCCCTCTGTTCGATGGTTCTGGATCGGTTGTGGGGATGGTGACCTCCACTGTTCCTGATGCGCAGAACATGAACTTCGCAGTCAAGGCTGGACTTGCCCTGGCGTTTCTCGACGCCTGTGGTGTAGAGCCCAATCGTGCCCCGACAGGAATGACCTTCACGACATCCCAGATGGCCCGTGAAGCCCAACAATCGCTTTGGAAAATCGAGGCGCGGAATCCGTAAGCCCTATTCGGGTTGAAAGCAAGGGACAAGGCGTTAGGGTCACCCCTCGCGCCAATCAAGGAAGCAATCATGGAAAACAACGTAGTACCAACGTCCCTACGCGCCCAACTCAAGCGGGGGCTTCTTGAGGTCAAAGTCGACGACGCCGTCCTCCCTCCCGCTAACCTGTTCGGTTTTGCAGAGCGCCGGAATCCCAAGCGGGCATTCCTATTCGTTTCCAAAGTGCTGGGCCGCCATATACCAGTGCGCCCATCGGTCATGGCTGCCAGCTTCGAGAGCCTGGCTGCTGAAATCCCGCCTGATCTCCCTGGACCAGTGCTGGTCATTGGCATGGCCGAAACTGCCGTAGGCCTCGGTGCCGGCGTGCACCGCGCCTTCAGCGCAACTCGCCCTGACAGCGTATACCTCATCAGCACTCGCCACCCCCTCGGCACCGAGCTCTTCGCTCGTTTCGAGGAAGAACACAGCCACGCCAGCGCCCACCTGATCCACATGCCCGTCGACCCAGAGGTCCGGGAAATGATGCTACAGGCTCGATCGCTGGTACTGGTGGACGATGAGGCTTCCACCGGGAAGACCTTCGTCAACTTGCATCGCGCCCTGGTAGATGCAGGCCTGAGCAAGATCGAGCGTGTCGTCACGTGTGTCCTCACGGACTGGTCTGCTGGCGCTGTACGCCATGCCATCGGCGAGCAGGCGACAGCGGTGTCGCTGATGCAGGGCTCCTATCAGTTCCATGAAGACCAGGCAGCGCCGCTGCCCGAAATGCCAGACGTAGGGGCCGTATCCATCGGAGAGTGGCCACTTTCGGCAGATAAAGACTGGGGCCGCCTGGGCGTCCGTCATGTGGAAGACACGCTTGCTCCCGAGATCCAGGTCCAACCCGGCGAAAAGATCATCGTGTTGGGCACCAGTGAGTTCGTCTGGCGTCCCTTCCTGCTGGCCGAGCGTCTGGAACGTGCAGGCGCTGATGTTCACTTCAGTTCCACCAGTCGCTCTCCAATCGCCTTGGGCCACTCCATTGAGCATGCCCTGTCGTTCTCTGACAACTACGGTCTTGGCATCCCGAACTTCCTCTACAACGTGAAGCCGGGGCAGTTTGACCGAGTCCTGATCTGCACCGAAACCCCCGCGCAGGCAGTCCCTGCAGAGCTGGTTGCGGCCCTGAATGCAGAGGTGATTTTCGATGAGCAGTAATCGTCCCCTGGTATTTGTCGACCTCGACGACACCTTGTTCCAGACCGCTCGCAAGATGGTCGAAGGTGCGCCGCGCACTACCGCGACGCTGGATGTACACGGCCAACCCAATGGGTACATGAACCCGGTCCAGCACTCCTTCGTCAACTGGCTGCTGGCTTCGGCCGATGTAGTGCCTGTCACCGCGCGCAGCGTAGAGGCTTACAGCCGCGTCAAGCTCCCCTTCACCGAGGGGGCTATTTGCTCGCATGGGGGGGTGATGCTCCGGCCTGATGGCACACTGGATCAGGACTGGCATGGACAGATGGCCGAGTCCCTTTGGACCTTCCAGGATCGACTGCCGGCGTTGAGCGAAGCAACCCTGCAGATCGGGAAGGACATGGGTTATTCGCTCCGCGGTTGGGTTGTGGAAGAAGAGGGCCTGCGCCACTACGTGGTGACCAAACACAATGAATCCGATGACGCTGTCCTCTCCAAGGTCCTGAACGAGGTTCAGGCTCGAGGCATGCTGGAAGGCATGCACATCCATGCCAACGGCAACAACCTCGCTTTCCTGCCCAAGGGGCTGGCTAAGCGCCTGGCCGTTCAAGAATGGCTGCGCCGTGACGCCAAAATCAACGGCGAACGCCCGGTCCTCGGCTTCGGCGACAGCATCACTGACCTGGGATTCATGGACCTTTGCCACATGTGGGCTACACCCGCTCGCAGCCAATTGGCAAAGGCCGTGGAGGAGATGATCAATGAGTAATCTCCTCGCAACCCTGAACACCGTCGGCAGCGGTAGCTACGCGCCGGAAGACGTCCATTTCCTTCTGCAGTCGGTGGAAATGAATGTCACCGATGTCGAGGAGAAGGAGCGCCTGATTCAAAGCAATCAGAAGCACTATTCGGAGATGATCAGCCAAGAACACGCGCCTACCGACGTGCACAAGTCCCTGTACGCCCGTGCGCTTGTGCAGAACGGGGCGCGCATGGCTGAAGATGTTCAATCTCTGGCTTTGGCGTTGAATGCCGCCTACACCGGCTCCAGCATCGCCCTGGTTTCCTTCGTGCGCGCCGGTCTTCCACTTGGCGTCCTGCTCCGTCGGGCACTGGTCGAGATGGGCCGTGACGCCCACCATTATGGCGTAAGCATTATCCGTGATCGCGGGATCGATACGGTGGCCCTCCAAGCGATCATCCAGTTGCACGGTGCGGAGAACATCGTCTTCGTGGATGGCTGGACCGGCAAGGGAGCAATTTCTGGCGAGCTCAAGCGGACGCTGGGAGCCGACAAGCGTTTCCCGGAAGAACCACGTCTCGTTGTACTTGCCGACCCCTGCGGCCGCGCATGGCTCGCTGCCTCCGCAGAGGACTGGGTAATCCCGTCCGGAATCCTGGGCGCAACCGTTTCAGGCTTGGTATCTCGATCCATCTGGCCGACTCAAGGTGGGCTTCATGGTTGCGTGGTTTACGACCACCTGCATGAACACGACGTTACACGTGAGTTCATCGACAAGATCGAGGCTGAGCGCCAAGCGCTGAACAGTGTTCAAACTGCATCGCCCTGGACGCACGAGCAGCGCCTGAAGCTCCAGGCCGCAGCTGAAAACGTGGTCACCTCCCTCGCTACCCGCTTCGGCATCAGCAACCTGAACCGCGTCAAACCGGGTATTGCCGAGGCAACCCGAGCAGTCCTGCGCCGAGTGCCCGATCACGTGCTGGTCCGGGATCGTAACGACGGCGACGTGCAACTCCTGCTGCATCTCACTGAGCGCGCTGGGGTAACGGTGGAGGAGGCCGGCGAGGCACTGGGGCCGTACCGTGCGGTAACCATCATCCGGAGTACGAACTGATGAAGGCGATTTCTCCATTCGCTCTCGGGGCGACTCTGTACATGCCGGCAACTCGCGATGACATCCTGGATGTGGTGTTCGGGATGAAGATTCCTGAGCTTCGCTCACTGGTGGTATGCCTGGAAGACGCAGTGGCGGCGATCGACGTCGAAAGTGCGCTCGCAAATCTGCAGGCGCTCCTCATGGGCATCGACGCCCGTGGCGGCCGCCCGGAACAGGGGCCGTTGCTATTCGTCCGTCCTCGCGATGCAGAGATGGCAGCAGTGCTGAACGAATGGCCGCTGATGAAGCACGTCAACGGGTTCGTCGTTCCCAAGCTAACGCTGAAGTCTCTTGCTTTCTGGGAGGCCGCGGTCAGCAACCCTAATCTCTATCTCATGCCAACTCTGGAAACGAGCGATGTTTACGATCCGGGTGCCATGGTGGAGCTCGGTCAGGCTCTGAAAGCCAACCTGAACCAACGCATCATCGCCCTCCGGATTGGCGGGAACGACCTAATGGGCTGCCTCGGCCTGCGCCGGAACCCTGCCACCACGCTCTACAACACACCGATGAGCTACGTGATTCCCATGCTCGCCGGCGTAATGGGAGCACAGGGCTTTGCCCTGACGGCCCCTGTATTCGAACAGCTAGCCACCCCCCATCTTCTTCGGGAGGAGTTGAAGCTCGATATCGCGCATGGCCTGGTAGGCAAGACGGCAATTCATCCAAGCCAGATCAGCATCATTCAGGACACGCTCCGCGTGAGCCTGGAGGACCTCAACTGCGCCAAGCTGATCGTCAACGATGTGGCCCCCGCCGTCTTCAAGCACAACGACGCAATGTGCGAGCCGGCTACTCATTACAAGTGGGCAGTAAACATCCTCGAGCGCGCCAAGTGGCACGGAGTGAAGCCCGCCGAAATGGGTAATGGCGAACTCAGTGTCCGCCTGGCCGAGGCTAACTGATGAGCATCGAAATGCTGGAGGCAGGGCCGAAAGGAGCGAAGGTGCTCTCGGTGTTTGACTTCGATGGAACCCTCACCCGGCACGACAGTTTCGTGCCGTTCCTTCGGTTTGCCTTCGGCACTCGTGAGTTCACCCTTCGTATCCTCAGGCTGGTGCTGCCCAGCCTGAGGTATCTCGGCAGGGGCATGTCGCGGGATGAGCTTAAGGCCCAGCTGGTGAGCACATTTCTCGCCGGCGTGGAAGCCAAATGGGTGGGCCAGAAAGCAGAAGATTTCTGCCAGTCGGTTTGGCCTAAGCTCATGCGCCCATCAGGGTTACGATCCGTCGCGGCCGAAATGGCCTCCGGAGCAGAGGTGACACTTTGCTCAGCCTCTCCGGCCCTGGTTTTGCGTCCATTCGCCGACCGGCTCGGTATCAAGCTCATCGGGACAGAATTGGAAGTGGTCGATGGCCGGCTGACCGGCAAGATCAGCGGAAACAATTGTCGCTGCGAGAACAAGGTACTCCGACTGGAAGCCATCTATGGTCCGCTTACCCAATACCGGTTGAGGGCCTGGGGCGATACTCGCGGCGATCATGAATTACTGGCTGCTGCGCAAGATGCGCATTGGCGTCATTTTCACCCCGTATGGCGGCGTTCCCGCCCGCGGTTTAGCAAAGCAGGGAGCCCGGGGAGTGTTCCTCCGCGTGCCTCCCACTCGAACTCTGAAGATCAACAAGGAGCGTAAACATGGCACTCACCCTGAGCAAAAATCAGAGCATCTCGCTGGAGAAAACTGCCGGCAGCGGACTGACCTCGGTCAGCCTGGGACTGGGTTGGGACCCGGTGAAGTCCGGTGGTTTCCTCTCCAAGCTCCTCGGGGGCGGCAGCGACTCGATCGACCTCGACGCCTCCTGCATTCTGCTGGACGGGAACATGAAGCCGGTGGACCTGGTTTGGTTCCGTCAGCTCAGTTCGAAGGACGGCTCCATCAAGCACTCCGGGGACAACCGCACCGGGGAAGGTGAGGGCGACGATGAAACCATCAACGTCGACCTGCAGCGCCTGCCGGCCACCGTCCACCACCTGGTATTTACTGTCAACTCGTTCACGGGGCAGAAATTCGACCAGGTAGAAAATGCATACTGCCGCATCGTGAACTCGTCCAAGAACCAAGAGCTGGCGCGCTTCAATCTCGCGGAGAAAGGCCAGCACACCGGTGTGGTGATGGCCAGCCTCAGCCGCAAGGGTAACGACTGGGACTTCAAGGCGATCGGCCAATCCACCAACGGCCGCACCGCGGATGACCTCGTCAACCTGGCCATTCAGGCGGTACGCGCATGACAACACTGGTACCTGGCGGTAATGCGCCGGTTGCCACCGGCCAACTGCGCGTGGACATCAGCTATACGCCGATCCCAGGCGCAGACCTTGATATCTCTGCGTTCGCCCTGACCAACACTGGGAAAGTCCGCGGCGATGGTGACATGTGCTTCTACGGCCAAACCAGCATTCTGAGCGGCGCAGTCCAGCTGACGGCCAGTTCGGCCGGTCGTGCTGAATTCGCAGTCGATCTCAGTCGTGTTGATCCTGCCGTGGAGAAAGTTGCGCTCACCGCGACCATATACGAGAACAAGGCAACCTTCGATCGCGTTTCGACGCTGGCGTTGGCCCTTACGGGAGGGATTGAAGCTCAGATCCCAACACGCGGGATGAACGAAACGGCGCTCATTCTTGGCGAGTTCTACCTGCGCCAGGGAGCGTGGAAGTTCCGCTGTGTCGCACAGGGCTTCGCGGGTGGCCTGGAGCCGCTGGCTAAGCATTTCGGTGTCGATATTGCAGCGCCGTCGGGGAATCCGGCCCAGAACACGGCGCAGCCGGCACCCGCTCCCGCGCCGGTACCGCCAGCCGCGCCGAAATCGACGATCAGCCTCAGCAAGGTGACCCTCGACAAGTCTCGCTCGAGCATCAGCCTGGAAAAAACGTCTGCTGGCTTCGGTGAGATTAAGGTCAACCTGAACTGGAACCAGGGCGGCACTGGCCTGCTTGGCGGCCTTCTGGGAAAACGCAATGCCATCGACCTGGACCTGGGTTGCCTGTTCGAAATGCAGGACGGCTACAAAGGTGCTGTACAGGCGCTCGGTCAGCGGTTCGGTGATCTGCGCGAAGAGCCGTACATCCAACTGATGGGGGATGACCGTACTGGCTCTGTCGCTGGTGGTGAATGGCTTCACATCAACGGGCAACACTGGAGCGAGGTTAAACGGATTCTGGTGTTCGCCTTCATCTACGACGGCGCTCCCAATTGGAAAGCAACCGACGGGGTGGTGACCATTTTCGTTCCCGGGCAACCGGAGATCGAGGTACGCATGAACGAGGAGGGAGGTCGCCACGGCATGTGTGCGATTGCTCTTCTTGAAAACGTGAATGGGGCCGTTAAGGTCTCTCGCCGAGTCGATTTCCATCCCGGGCACGAAGAGATGGATCGAGCCTACGGCTGGGGGATGCGCTGGAAAGCGGGCTCCAAGTAAAACTTATCCGGCGGGGCCCTAGTGCCCCGCTCATTGAGGGGGAACACATGCTCGAATGGCTGAAAACTAACGCGACGAAAGCTCGCGAAACACTGACTACCGAAGTCGCCAAGTTCAAAAATCGGACCTTCATGGAGGCAGTAGCCAATGCGTGCGCGCTGATCTCCGCGGCGGATGGTGAGATCAAATCCGAAGAGAAGATGAAGATGACCGGCTTCATCAACAACTCCCCGGAACTGAAGGTCTTCAACCTGAACGACGTGATCAAGGTCTTCAGCGATGCCTGCGGCAAGTTCGAGTTCGACTTCCAGATTGGCCAAGCCGAAGCCCTGAAGGCGATCAGCAAGGTCAAAGGCAAGGACGGCGAAGCTCGCCTGCTGGTGCGTGTGGCCTGCGCCATCGGCGCTTCCGACGGTGACTTCGACGACAAAGAGAAAGCGGCCTGCCGCCTGATCTGCCTGGAGCTGGGCCTTAACCCGGCAGACTTCGAACTGTAAGGAACTGAAACGTGGAAACGACTCACATTGGCTTCCCACCGCTGACCATGGCGGTATTTGTCGGCCTGGCGCTTGCCGCCCTGCTGCTGGACATGGTCACCCACCGCGATGACAAGCCGATCACTCTGGCGCGCGCCTCTATCTGGTCCGTGTTCTGGGTGGCGATTTCCCTGGCGTTCGCAGGTTTCCTCTACGTGCAACACGGCGCTGAAGTCGCCAGCCTGTTCGTTACCGGTTACGCCCTTGAGAAAGTGCTGTCGGTCGACAACCTGTTCGTCTTCATGGCCATCTTCGCCTGGTTCAAGGTGCCGGATGGTCTGCGCCACCGCGTTTTGTACTGGGGCATCATCGGTGCAATCGTTTTCCGTGGCGTGTTCGTAGCGATCGGTACCGGCCTGCTGGCCTTTGGTCCCTGGGTTGAGATCGTCTTCGCGCTGATCGTGGCTTGGACGGCGGTGATGATGCTCAAAGGTGGTGACGACGATGATGCTGAGGAGGATTACTCCCAACATCTCGCCTACCGATTCGCCAAAAAGCTCTTCCCTGTATGGCCGAAGCTGTACGGCCACAACTTCTTCGTGAGCCGTAAAAAGCTCGAAGTCGAAGTCCAGAAGACTGAGAACAAAGGCATGAGCCTGGCGGCGAAGGGCGGTCTGTTCGCCACCCCGCTGTTCCTCTGCCTGGTCGTAGTCGAGGTGTCTGACGTACTGTTCGCCTTCGACTCGGTACCGGCGGTAATCGCGGTGAGCCGTGAGCCCCTGATCGTCTACTCGGCAATGTTGTTCGCAATCCTGGGCCTGCGTACCCTCTACTTCGTCCTCGAAGCACTGAAGCGTTACCTGGTGCACCTCGAGAAAGCGGTCGTCGTGCTGCTGTTCTTCATCGCCGCCAAGCTCGGCCTGAACGCCACCGACCACCTGTTCCACCACGGCATCAGCATCGATCCGAACACCAGCCTGCTTATCGTCCTGGCAGTTCTGGCAGTCGGCATCCTGGCAAGCGTGATCTTCCCCGAAAAGGAAGAAGCGCAAGCCGAAAACCAGTAATCAGTAGCAACCACAAGGAGCTGTATACATGGCACTGTCTCTTCAAAAAGGTGGCAACCTCTCCCTGTCCAAAGAAGCACCTGGCCTGACCAAGATCCTGGTCGGTCTGGGCTGGGACCCGCGCTCCACCGATGGCACCCAGTTCGACCTCGACGCCAGCGCTTTCCTGCTGAACGCCACCGGCAAAGTCCGCGGCGATGCCGACTTCATCTTCTACAACCAGCTGAAGAGCCCGGACGGTTCCGTTGAGCACACCGGTGACAACCGCGACGGCGCCGGCGACGGTGACGACGAAGCGATCAAGGTCGACCTGAGCCGTGTTCCGGCCGACGTCGACAAGATCGCCTTCACCGTGACCATCCACGACGCTGAAAACCGTCGCCAGAACTTCGGCCAGGTCAGCAACTCCTTCATCCGCATCGTCAACGAGGCCAACGGCTCCGAGATCGTTCGCTACGATCTGGCCGAAGACGCTTCGACCGAGACCGCGATGATCTTCGCCGAGCTGTACCGTCACAACAGCGAATGGAAGTTCCGCGCCGTCGGCCAAGGCTACGCTGGTGGCCTGAAGGCCCTGGCCAATGGTTACGGTCTGACCGTCAACTGATCCCTCACCCCAACTGAATCAAGGAATCACACCATGGCAGTATCTCTCTCGAAGGGCGGCAACGTCAGCCTGTCTAAAGAAGCACCTGGCCTGAGCGAAGTCGTAGTAGGCCTGGGCTGGGACCCGCGCGTTACCGATGGCACCGAGTTCGACCTGGACGCCTCGATCTTCATCACCGGTGAAAACGGCAAAGTCCTGAACGACTCCAGCTTCATCTTCTACAACAACAAGAAGTCCACCGATGGTTCCGTCGAGCACCTGGGCGACAACCGTTCCGGCCAGGGCGATGGCGACGACGAGCAAGTGAACGTCAAGCTGACCGGCCTGGGCGCCGACGTGAAGAAGCTGGTCTTCGCCGTCACCATCCATGACGCCGAAGCTCGCAAGCAGTCCTTCGGTCAGGTGGGCAACGCCTACATCCGCGTCCTGAACAAGGCCGACGGCAAGGAAATCGCTCGCTACGACCTGTCCGAAGACGCCTCCACCGAGACCGCCATGATCTTCGGCGAGCTGTACCGTCACAACGACGAGTTCAAGTTCAAGGCGATCGGCCAAGGTTTCGCCGGCGGCCTGAAGCCTCTGGCTGAAGCTCACGGCGTGAGTATCGGCTAAGCAGAAAGGCAGGAAAAAGCCCCGGCATGGCCGGGGCTTTTTCACATCTGTAGGAAGGGAACGAATGTCACGACCGGCAACTCTCCAGTTGCTGCGCCGTACAAGCTGTGTGTCTGGACAAGGAAAATCGCGAGATGAAACTCAGGTTGGTTTTAGCTGTAGGTGGCGTGCTGGGGTTGGTGGGCTGTGATGCTGTCACTGATTTCAAGCTGGGTATGGCGCAGCGGGAATTGCGCGAGGAATGCTTCGGTAGCTTCACGAATACCTGCGTGAGCAAGACCATCGACTTCAATATCAAGGTGCTTGAGTCGGTACCCCTTTCTGGGCCGGAAGACAAGAAGGGCATCATTGCGATGTTCGGAGACGAAGGGTGGGATCTCTGGGAGGAGTCCGAGGAAGAAGTGAAGGACCAGGTTATCGAGATCCTCGAATCAAGACGCCCTGGATTCTTCTCCCGATGGTTCCTGGGTGACGCCCAGCCTTTCGATGAGAAAGGGGTCATGGAGCTTTCGCCGAGTGACCTGAAGCCGTTCCAGGATCGTGCCAAGGCAGTGTTTGTCAGCAAGCTGAAGGCAGCGGGGCTCAAACCTAATGCTGAAGCAGCTGCGAAATACAGCGATGAGAAACAGCTCCCTCAACAGCAAGAGGCACCAGCTACCCTTGGCTCCGCCCAGCACTCCGATCGACCGATAAGTGAAGTGTCACCGCAATCCCAGCTTCAATCGCAACGCCTTCCCGCCGGCGGACATGCACTGACCTTGTCCGCAGCCATTGACAGTCTTGTCGCTGCCGAAGTTTCGGAAGACGGCGGAAGCGAGTACCAAGAAGGTCGCAAGGTTGTTCAAGTGGATCTCAATGGCGACGGCGCAGAGGATGCTGTTGTCCTGTTCACCATCGAAGGGCAGGGCGGTGGAAACGGCTCGTTCCAAACCCTGGCTGCCCTGTACAAGGAGCCGGACGGCTGGGCCCTCAAGCAAAAGCTTATCGTAGGTGGCGCAACAGACATCCAGGTCTTGGGCCAGAACATTTTCGGCTTGAAGGTCCTGACCCACGGCGATGACGATCCAATGTGCTGCCCGAGCCTCGAAAGCGTCGTTAGGTACAAATGGACCGGTACAGACTTCGCTGAATTGACCGCCGCTAGCCAGAGCGCTAGCTGAACCTTAATGGGGCATCGACTAATGCATTCGCTGTTCATCGTTACTCTGGACACATGCCGGATATCCATCTTGGCTTCCCTTTGCCCCGAAATGGAGCTTCACTCGTGACCCCACCGAACCCCAGCTACCCCGAGCAGATCGCCGCCCTGACTGAAACTGTCGCCCGGCTGACCGCCGAGCGCGACCGTCTGAGCGCAGCCATGTTGCATTCGCAGATCACCGGCGCACGCTGGATCGCCTGCAGCGACTACCTGCCAGATTGCACGCAGGAAGACGACGTCGGCTTGCTGTCGCAGTCGGTGCTGGTCTGCGACGAGAACGACCTGTCCAGCCTCTACCTGGGCCACATGCGCGATGGCGGCACCTGGGAATTGGACGGCGGTGATTCAAACTGCATGCCTCCCAAGACCATCACCCATTGGATGCCCCGGCCCAATTCTCCGAATCTGCAGGAGCAGAGCCAGGACCCGCGGAATGAACGCCGCCAACTGATGGAGGCAGGGAGCTTGGAGGCCGCCGTCCAGGTGTACCGCCAGGCGCTGAGCGAAGCCGTAGAGCAGCTGGCCAGAGGCACCCTGGATGCCCCGACTTGTCACCGACTAATGGGACGCTGGCAAACCGCGCTGCTGCAAGCGGTGCAACCGCTAGCAAGGGCGCCGGAATGATCTGGAACATGGCCGTCAACGACCATACGACGCTTGTGAGTGCCATCGACACTCAAGACATCACCGCCGACTTCTTGAGGCTGGCTGTGCCTGAATCGGCTGTAGTTACACAATGATAACTATCTCGCCGGAAGCTCATAGCTTGGCTATCGACATCGGCCTGCAAATACGCAGGCCGACGTCCCCAGTGAATCTCGGAGGAAGATATGGGGTTCCGCTTCAGCAAACGAATAACGATCGTTCCCGGCGTTCGGCTCAACATCAGCGGTTCGGGAATTAGTACCTCTGTTGGGCCACGCGGATTGAGCCTAACCATGGGCAAACGTGGCACTTACATTAACGCGGGCCTTCCAGGGACCGGCCTTTCCTATCGTGAACGGCTGGATCGATCTGGCCAGAGGCGCGCACCTGGTCCATCTGGAGAGACAGCGGCCTATTCCGGGCCCATCAAGGTCAAAGTCGACGAT
Source organism: Pseudomonas defluvii (assembly GCF_001695625.1). Lineage (GTDB taxonomy): Bacteria > Pseudomonadota > Gammaproteobacteria > Pseudomonadales > Pseudomonadaceae > Aquipseudomonas > Aquipseudomonas defluvii. The sequence continues at coordinate 8,630 of NZ_MBPN01000066.1, read as the reverse complement.
GATGGCTCGTTGATCATCACAGATCTGGAAGACAACCTGCTCCCGCCAGAGATCGTTAAGCACGTGAAGGTGGAGAAGTGTGAGGAGATCCAGGCGCTTCTCGAAAAAGCTGCAGCAAAGATCAACGAAGGGCTCAAACAGTGCCTTTCGGTGCACATGATGACTCCCAGGCCAGGTTCACTGCCGGCGCTTCCACCTGCGTTCAACCTTGAAGAACCGCGCCGACCATCCATTGACGCGCCCGGGCTACTCGACAAGATGCTCTTGCGAAGTGCCAAGATGGAAAGGGAGACTCAAGCACTGGAGGCCCAGTACCAACAGGATCTGGCTGAGTGGAACTCCGCCCGCGACGCCCACGAGAAGGCGCGTGCCGAAATCGAGAAGGCCATCCGGTTGGCTGCAAAGGGATATAGCGCTCAGATGGAGCGCGCGCTGGACTATGTGCTTTCCGGCATCGCCTGGCCGAAAGAAACACTCCTCGAGTACGAGTTCTCCCACGACGTCACTGGAATAGCCCTGGACATCGACCTGCCCGATGAAGGTGATGTTCCGAACAGAACCGCTGAAGCCAAAGGCAATGGCAAGCTCAGCTTCAAAACCAGGTCCGAAGCTCAGACTCGAAAGGACTTCGTCTCCCTCTGCTACGGCACCGTTTTTCGTGTGGTTGGGGAGGTTTTTGCCTTGCTCCCAGGCATCCAACAGTGTCTTGCTTCCGGGTACATTCAGCGCACAAATCCGGCTACGGGGCGTATCGAGGATCAGTACGTAATCTCGGCGCTGATCTCTCGTGATCAATGGGAAACCTTGGACTTCAACCGGCTGGAAGCGATCGATCCAGGTGCGACATTGACGGCATTCGGGGCAGTGGTGAGCCTCGACAGAGCATCGCGGTTCCGTGAAATCAGCCCAATGGATTTAGCCACCCTAGGCTGAACCATGTGTCCGAGGTCACCGCTACTAAAACAGAAAACCCGCCATCTAGGCGGGTTTTTGTTTTGAAGTGGCGTCCCAGCGTAGACACCAGTGGGTTCTGGGGCGCGCTAGGCGATGATCCCCTTCGCAGAAGCTTCCTTGATCCAGCTCGGGAATTCCTCCATGAGCTGGTCGTAGAGCTGCTCCTCGCTTACCTGGTGCAGGTCATCCAGCGCGAAGAATCCGCAGTTGTCGACCACTCGGCCTTTCATGTCATCGAGCTTTTCCAGGATGCCATAGCCCTGACCCCCAAGGCCAACGAACTGCCAGTAGAGGGGCAGCTTCGCAGCCTCGGTCATGAGCTTGGTGATCTTCCTGTTCTCGTGTACCCCACCGTCGCTGATGAAGAGAACATAAACGGGCGACCGGTCACCGTCATTGAGGTAATAGCTGATCACTTGCTCCATCACCCTGGGCTCGTCGTTGATCCGGCTGCCAACGTTCCAGTCACGCCAACCGTAATTGTCGGTGTTGATGAAGTCTTGGTAGTTGCTCAGGGTGATTTCGGAGAGCTTTTGCGGCTTTGCTGCAAAGGCCCAGCAGTCAATCGAGCCATCATCATCGAAGTGGACGGCCAGGGGCAGCAGCCTGTTGACCACCTCTTGGACACGCCCCTTGGAATACTGGGAGTTCATGGAGCCCGACGCATCGAGAACCAGCGCGACACGCGCCTTCACATGAGTCAGCTTCGCTTTCTCGAGGCTAACCTGGGCCTTTTTGGCCAGGCTGATCAGTTGCGGAGCCGCGGCCGCAACCTTTTTTTCCAGCGAGATGGTGGCTTGAACGGGGGCTGGCGCTGGGGAACTTGCGGGAGGTGCATCATCAGCAACCTCGCCCCCGAAATGCTTCACCAGGGCGCTGAGCCCTTCGTTGAAGCCTTGGAGATTCGACGCCAAACGCCACTGGCCATCCTTGCGGTAGATGTCCGCTACCATGATGGCCTTCTCCGCGGCGAAGGTGTTGCCAGCGAAGGGGCAGGTGGCAACAACTTGACCGGCCGGGTCCTTGATTACAAAAGATGAGGACTGGATTTCGCGCATGGCACCGGCCCCGTCGATTGCCGCGGTAAACACCAGGCGATCGATGGAGGAGGGAAGTCCAGCCAGGCTCAGACTGAACTCTGCTCCAGCTTGCTTCAAGCTGCCGCAAGGTGAGATCGGCTGGTTGAAGAAGATCATGTAGCGATCGTCCGAAAGCTTCCCAGCAGCATCCAGGCCGAAACAGGCGAGGTCGACTGTATGGGGGGAGTTGATCTGGATCGCGAGGGATAGAGACTGGCCCTGAATGAGGTTCGATAGAGGGATACGTTGCCCTTGGCTGATCTGCATTTAGTGCTTCCTTGAGAGTTCTAACGTGCACCAGGTGCTGGAGGGATAGTACCGCGCCCAGGGAGCGCGAGTGGCTCGAATGTGCAGCCTTGAGTTACTGCACATGCCGAACGATAACGCCGGAGATTGAACAACCAAGCCCCTAGCTAGCCAGCGTGGTTGAACTGGGCTGACACAGGGTAATTGCCGGTGATACCTCTTCAACACCGCCCACCGTAATGCCTCACCAAGGCGGTGAGGTCTTCGTTGAAACCTTGAAGATTCGACGCCAAATGCCAGTGGCCATCCTCGCGGTAGAGATCCGCGACCATGATGGATTTCTCCGCCCCGAAGATATTGCCGGCAAAGGGGCATTTGGCAACGATTTCACCCGTCCGGTCCTTGATTACAAAGGTTGAGGGACGAATATTGCCCATGGCGCCTTCACCGTCGATTGAAGCGGTGAATACCAACCGTTCTATGGATGACGGTAATCCTGAAAGTTTCAGGCTGAACTGTGCACCAACTTGTCTCAAGCTGCCGCAAGGAGAGATGCGTTGGTTGTAGAAGATCAAGTTGCGAGCGTCTGACAGCTTCCCGAAAGCATCCAGTGCGAAACAGGCAAGGTCGACCGTAGGGGATGATTTGATCTGGATCGCGACGGAAAGGGTCCGTCCCTGAATGAGGTTAGACAACGGGATTCGTTGCCCTTGGCTGATCTGCATTGAGTGCTTCCTTGAAAGGTCTAACGTGCACCAGGTGTTGGACGGGATAGTGCCGCGCCCCGGAACGCGAGTGGCTTGAATGTGCAGCCGTATGCTTTTGCACCTGTAAGACCATAACGCCGAAGATTGAACAACCAAGCCCCTATCTCTCCGGCGTTCCCTCAACCGTGCTCGTAGCGGCACGCTTTGGCTTGAACCGAGCAGCAACCCCGTTAGATTCAAATCCAGCTGGCGCGGCCCCTGGGGTACGCTTTTCTGGCGTCAAATTGGTAGCCTGCCTCCGAAGCGGATGGCAAAATGCCATCCATCCCAACGGCCGCCTCTCAGATAGCAGGTTCTGTGCCGCTGGTTCCGTTCTCTGACAAGGACCCGTTGGATGCTTCTCATCGCACTCGTTGTGCTGAATGCCGTCTGCTTGATCAGCGGCCTGCTCTTCAACGCCGAGTTGCTGAACATGGCAGGGGCAGACATTCCCCTCAAGCAGCTCCAAACCCTCGAGATCTACAGTCAAATTTTGGCATCGGCCAGCGTGTGCCTGTTCGCCTGGCGGATGTGCATTTGGGCTCACCGCCGATGGGGAGGAGCTCAATACATAGGTCTCAGCATTGCGCTCAGTACCATAGTCGCAGCTCCAGCAACATGGTGGATTCAGGGTGAAGCCCCCGACCTGATCGCCGAGAAGTTTCCGGCCAGCCTCCGCGTTTACAGTCTCTATGCATACGTGACAAAGAAGGGGCTTCTCTACGACTCACTCCAGATCCCAGGCGTCCCTTACCAAGAGCATCGCGATACGGGCGATGGCAAGGCATTCATTGCGAATCTTGGGGTGTTGATGAGCGTGCAGGGCTCCTACGTAGAAAAGATCGACCAAAACTTCTTCGGGTTCGCAGCAGCAGTTTTCACCGGCTACACAAGGCGAAACGGCGATTGGCTATATGGACGCATCCAAGATGAGGTCATTCCTCAGATAGAGGATATCGCCAGGACATACGCCAAGCTCGAGGCATTCCGCGCGGCGGGGCTTCCAGGCAATGAGTGGAAACCCATTGCCTGGCCAAAGGCAGGGGAAGAGCTCGGTTACGAGCCTACCCTCGATGACTTTGCCCGGTCCATCAAACCTGGACTGCGATCTCGCCAGTCCATCTTGAACAGCGCCGAGGTCCGTTATTTCGCCAGGGAAGCAATGGGCCCGCTCTACGTCAATGGCATGGATGTTCTGGCCAGCCGACAGCAGTTCGACAAGTACCTGCCAGGGATAGCCAAGAACATGGCGTTCGATGTGGCTCACACCGACATCCACGGTGAGCAGGGTCTGAACGTCCTGAAGAATATGTGGTTCGTCCCTTGGACATTGATCAGCGGCCTCTTCATGGGCGCCCTCAATCTCGTAGGACTGGTGCTCTCGGCCGTGGAACAGCGCGGCCTTATTCAGGGCCGGAGACGTTTGGTTCGGCTTGGGGCAGTCGTCGTGATCATCATCGTCCCGCTGATCTATGGGAACTCCATCATCCAGTCAGCTGGGTACCGAACCGCATTTCGGAGCATCGAGAAGGGGCCAACCATCATGGCCGGCATTTTCCACTGGGCAATGTCGGCAGAAGCGATGCTCTACGACCTCACCAAACCTCTGCTGAAAGCAGAGTGAGTATCAACGAAAGGGAGAGAAACACTGTGCGTAAGAAGTTCGTCGCGTCGATCCTGGCAGTAGCGATTGCAGCAACCTCCGGTTGTGCAGAAATGGGCATCAGTAAAGAACAGGCCGGTACCGTCCTCGGCGGCCTCGCTGGCGCAGCAATCGGGGCGACCATGGGCAAAGGGAACGGCAAAATTGCCGCAACGATCATCGCGGCAGGCATTGGCGGGTACCTTGGCAACCGAATCGGACACATGCTCGACGAGAAAGACCAACAGGCGCTGGCCCTGCGAACCCAAGAGGTCCTGAGTCAGCCTACCGTTACTACCCAGCCGGTCACCTGGACCTCAGATCACTCCGGTGCAACTGCCCAAATCACCCAGGGGCAGGAGTACAGCAAGACAAAGACAGTTGAGGTCAAGCGCGCGCCGAAGATCCAGGCAGTCCCTTCGATGAAGCTGATCAACGAAGCGTATGTGACCAAGTCCAGCCTGAATGTCCGAGCAGCTCCGAACCTGAAGGCAGACAAAGTCGGTGGACTGCCAACCAACACTGAATTTACCGCCGTAGGCTCCACCGGTGACTGGATCTTGGTGGGCCGCAAGGGTGTTACGGTGGGCTATGTTCACAAGGACTACGTCGAGCCGAAGGCACAGGCCGTTGCCAAGACTGCTGCACCTGCCGTGAACCTCGATGAAATGAATGTCTCTGCCAGCAAAGAAACCCAGGCGTTCGACCTCGATTCCATCCCGTCCCTCCCCACCGAGCAAGTCGTGGCCGAAACTGCCTGCCGGCCGGTGACTGTGAGTCTCAAATCGGCCAGTGGGCAGGCGGAGCAGCAGCAAAACACCTTCTGCAAACAGGCCAACGGTACCTGGGAACTGATCTGAGGATGACCATGAAGAAGCGCGCGCTCGCGCTGGCAGTGGTTGGAGCTTGCGGCCTAGTGCCGCAAGCATTCGCTCACGAGCTGGCCGTCTCGAAAAAAGATCACATCAAGGTAGATGTCCCAGGCGAAGCCTCAAACTGGTGCAAACCCGAAATTGAGCTGACCATTCGACGGCCAGTTTGGGACAACCAAGCGCTCCTGACTGGCCTGGTCGGCAAACTACCAACTGTACTCGCCAATGATTGCCCAGCCGCGAGGGTGACCTGGAGGGCTGTCGATGCAAGCGGCAACCTATACGCCAGCGGATCTGGTACAGCGGCCAATTTAGGCATTGTCACGCTGGCTTCCGCCAAGCAGATATCTTCGCCAGCGGTTCTCCCCAGCAACTCGTCTGTCGAAGCATCTGCATTGGTCGACCAGACGGCTCCACCAACAAACGCTGTGGCTCCCGTGACAAACACGGAGCAGGCGCATGATCAGCTGCCTGAGCAGCAGGATCAAACCGTCCAGCAGCTGCCTCCCCAAACGACGATCGCCGCAGCCCCCTCAGCCCAAATCGAGCAGATTCATTCCGACCCTCAACGCTCATCCGTACCTGCGGCTATTACAGTCACGCCGGCGTCTGACTTTGGCAGGGCACTGGTGCTTGAACATAGCAAACTCACCCAAATCACGGACTCAGGTGGTTGTAAATGGGTGATGAGCAAATCTGTCCTCAACGATGGCGATGGCAGTCTTGCTTTCGGTTCGATGCCAGCGACGCCATGTCCCTCCACAGGATTTGCTCAGGGCTCATTCGAGAAGCTGTCTTGGACAGTTCCGAACACCTACCGTGGAGACAACTGGAGCCGAGTGTTTGTCCACGCCAGCGGTTTGATGTTCAACAAGGACCTGGAGAGTGTGGTTAAGGGCAAAGAGCTCTCCTACCTGAGTCCGGATGCCGATCAAGCGCTATTCCTCCTGGGCGAGATTCCTAGCAGGCAAATGAAGGTCTATCTGGCGTTCCAGAGAGGCAACTACCGGGTACTGGGGCCGTTCAATAGCGATCCCTATTACGTTGCGATCACACCCGATGAGTCGTTCGCGCTTGATCCGGTCGACTACAAGAGGGCGGGCAAAGAGGTATTTCAGCTGATCAGGAACAGCTCCCCTTCAACCGTCTCGGTACAGAACTTCTACGTGGCGAAAAGTCTCGCCGCTCTTTTCCCTAAATCAGGTTGGGTAGATGACGCGCAGAAAATCATACGTAACCGCATCGGGGAGAGCCGCGGCCAGTTCTACTTTGACGTGAAGGATGGCTCCAACTGGGCCCTTCAGCGCGAACAGCAACGCTTGCTCGAAGAGCGGCGAGTGCAGCAGCACATGGCAGAACTCCACTCTCGGGTGCTTGATCGCTATGAGCAGCTGAAGGCGGGCATGAAGGACTACGAAGGCAGAGAGGTCGAGGCGCTTGCTCAAATGGCAGGCATCCAGGTCCGCTTCGGATCACCGCTGGCGCTGCAGGACCCGAATTCTTCCAAGAGTGTGGGCTTGATGATGATCCACGTCGTTGGAAAGACAGACGGCAGCTATGATATCGACTTCCCAGCCAAAGGGCGGCTGCTATCGAACCAAACCTTCGAGAAGGAGTGGTATGTGGTGCCAGTGGCAAACCTCACTCCTTTCATGCCGCTGGTTGACGGACGGGCTCTTCCCACGTTCCGCGGCAACCTGCCAGCCGCACCTGAAGCCTGTAAGCAGGACCATTGCGCTGACAAGGTCTCGTTCGGCGCAGTCCTGGCACGTGAATTTGGTCCTGACTCAGGGATCGACTTCAACTGGACTCCAGACGTTTCACAGCAGTACGTAAACACCTGGAAAAACGCTTCCGCCCAGCTCCAATAAGGGACCACCATGATGAAATCGATCAAGAAGAAGCACCTTCTTATGGCTTCCATCGCAGCTGCAGTGGTGGCTATCGGTGGTGTTACTGCCATCCTCTCCAGTTCAGGGAAGAAGACGGCACTTAGCTACTACGACAGCTTCAAAGAGCGTTACTACCTGCAGGACGTCCTTTCCGAAGGCGAGATTTCATACTCCGTCTTCTCCGGCGACTTGACCGTTAAAAATCCAGAAGTCCGCCTCGCAGCGGTCCAAACCAACGGTGCTGAGCAGTTCCTTCAGGGCTTGCGCGGCCTTTTTGAAACGGCGATTGGCCGGTCGAGCGAAGAAGGCCTGTTGGGGTGGACCAAGTACCAGATGCTGTCCACTACCAGCCGCAACGCCGCGGGCGTCTACATAAAGGCGGATGCGCTGAAGATCAACCACTCCGGCGACAGCAAGGACGGTGAGATTCACGTCCAATTGCTGGGAATGGAAATGGCAAACCCCTTCATCTCCCGCAGAGGGGCCGAAGTCGTTCTGGTGAGCGACCTGGCTGCCGACAACGAATGGGCACCTGCAGAGACTGCCAGCAGCGAAGTCAAGTTGCCTTATTCCTGGGGCACCAACATGGCAGTGCGTAGCCCGGTCACAGGTGCCTTCATCGTTGGTGCAACCGGAGACTTTGGCACCAAGGTCGACCTCGACTTCTACATCCAGCGTAGCGACGATGGGGCGGGCTCCATGAGGTTCGTGGTGACCCACCGCAATGACGGCAGCGAGGTTGGGCAGATCGTTCGTGAGGCGGAGTTTGCTTCCCTTCCTGAGCTCGATGAGGTGCAGACTTTGCTCAGGAATACCCTGAGCAGCTTCATCATTGGGGCCTACAGCTCTTTGACCGGTCAGTCCGTCCTGTTGGACGCAGTCAGCAAGTTTGCGCTCCAAACCAAGGTCGAAGACTACTCGGTGACCTTTAAGGGCTTCTCTTCGATCAAGGACGCCTTTGATTCCTACCAGGCAAACGCCGGCAAATCGCAGTTCGATGCGTTCTGCCAAGCAGCTGGCCTATCGACTTGGCAAAGTGACTTCGGGGCCAAGGCGAGAGAACACAGCGACAGCGAATGCGCGATCGCACGCAAGCTAGTCGAAGAAGGTAAGTTCGAAGAGTATAGTGGATCCACCTTTTGAGACAGTGACTACGGGGTAGTTTAAGCTGTCGTCCTCGAAAGGATGACAGCAAATGG
>NZ_MBPN01000065.1 GCF_001695625.1 Pseudomonas defluvii | reverse complement strand
GTCAGGATACCCATTCGGTCCATGCCGGCAAATTCGCTGCTACCCGGCTCAAACGCCAGCGAGCCGACGAACAGGCTCATGGTGAAGCCAATGCCGCACAGAACCGCCACGCCGAGAATCTGCCCCCAGTTGGCGCCGGTCGGCAAGGCAGCTAGGCCAGTCTTTACGGCTATCCAGGTCAGGCCGAATACACCAACGGTCTTGCCCAGCAGCAAGCCAATGGCGATGCCCATGGGCACGTGGTGGGTGAAGCTTTCTACCGTGACACCGGCCAGCGAAACGCCAGCATTGGCGAAGGCAAACAGCGGCAGGATACCGAAGGCGACCCACGGGTGCAGGGCGTGCTCCAGGCTCATCAGCGGAGACGGCTCGGCGTTTTTCGTGCGCAGCGGGATACACAGTGCCAGCGTGACGCCTGCCAGCGTGGCATGTACGCCACTCTTGAGTACACAGACCCAGAGGATCAGGCCGACGATCATGTAGGGGCCAAGCTTGATGACGCCCAGTCGGTTCATCGCGATCAGTGTCAGCAGGCAGGCGCCCGCCAACATCAGCGACAGGCTTGACAGCTCACCGGAGTAGAACAGGGCGATGACAACGATCGCGCCAAGGTCGTCGATGATCGCGAGGGTCATCAAGAACAGCTTGAGCGATACCGGGACCCGCTTGCCGAGCAGCGCGAGCACGCCCAGGGCGAAGGCAATGTCGGTCGCGGTAGGGATAGCCCAGCCCGCCACGGCAGCCGGGTTGTCCTTGTTCAGGAACCAGTAGATCAACGCCGGTACAACCATGCCGCCAATCGCAGCTGCGCCGGGCAGAACCACTTGCGAGGGTTTGGACAGGTGCCCGTCAACCAACTCGCGCTTGACCTCAAGGCCAATGAGCAGGAAGAACAGCGCCATCAGGCCATCGTTGATCCACAATAGCAGAGGCTTGGCGATTTTAAGCGCGCCGACCTGGGCAACGACAGGCACCTCGAGCAGGCCATTGTAGAGAAAGGACAGGGGTGAATTGTTGACGATAAGTGCCAGGGCGGCTGCAGCAATCAGCAACAGACCGCTGGCAGCTTCCAACTGAAAGAAACGAGTGAAAGTGCTACGCAGAGGCAAGGTCGCTCTCCATCCTGAAATTCAAAAAAGGGATACACCCTAACCTGTGAGCTTAGGCATTAAAACAAAAATTATATTCTTTTTTGTTATAAGCTGTTGCTCAGCATTAGGACGGCCAGCCTAGCAGTCGAGTCGGAAATTTGAGTGCAGCCGTATCTGTCTGTCTTGTAGGAATTTTCCTTATGACCCGCTGGGGTCATTGACCACAATCCATGAGAGTCCAGTATGAGCAACCAACGTCAGTGGGCGCGTGAAGCCATTCGAGTCATTGAAGCAGACTTTCAGCGTAGTGCTGATACTCATCTGATTCCTTTGCCACTGCCTGGATTTCCAAGCGTTGAGCTGTACTTCAAGGACGAATCCAGCCATCCAACGGGCAGCCTCAAGCACCGTTTGGCCCGCTCGCTGTTCCTGTATGCGCTGTGCAACGGCTGGTTGCGCCCAGGTGCGCCGGTTATCGAGGCATCCAGCGGTTCCACGGCGATTTCTGAAGCCTACTTTGCCCGGCTTCTGGGGCTGCCGTTCATTGCGGTCATGCCGGCCAGCACGTCCCAGGAAAAGATCGCACAGATCGCTTTTTACGGTGGTCAGAGCCATCTGGTACAGGACCCCACGCAGATCTATGCAGAGTCTGAACGCTTGGCCCGCGAGAGCGGCGGGCATTTCATGGACCAGTTCACCTATGCTGAACGCGCCACCGACTGGCGGGCGAACAACAACATTGCCGAGTCGATCTTTACCCAGATGCGCTTTGAGCGCCATGCAGAGCCTGCCTGGCTGATATCCAGCCCAGGAACCGGCGGCACTACCGCGACGTTGGGGCGTTATGTGCGCTACCGCCAGCATGCCACCCGGGTGTTGTGTGCCGATGCCGAACGTTCAGTGTTCTTTGAGAGCTATTGCAGCGGTGACCGCTCGTTGCGGCTGGAGTGTGGTTCGCGCATCGAAGGCATAGGTCGGCCACGGGTTGAAGCCTCGTTTCTACCGCAGGTGATCGATGCGATGGTCAAGGTGCCCGATGCCTTGTCGCTGGCGGCCATGCATTACCTGGCACAGCGTCTTGGCCGGCATGTCGGCGGTTCCAGCGGGACCAACCTGATCGGCGCGTTGGCGGCGGCGCAGCATATGAAGGCTGCGGGGGAGGCGGGGTCGATTGTTGCCATTCTGTGTGACAGTGGCGAGCGCTATGCCACCACTTATTACGATCAGGCCTGGTTGAATGGGCAGGGGTATCAGCTTGACGGCCTGATTGCAGCCGTCGCCGCCTGCGCAGAGCGTGCAGAGCCCCTACCGGAAAGCGTGTTGCACGCTGGTCTGTAGAGCCCCCGTACAGCTGTCGGCACCTGCAATCCGCTTGCAGGCACCGACAGATCGGATCAGTCGTTGAGGCCCAGCATCTGCCGCGCGACGGCTTCGGCGATACGAATGCCGTCGACGCCGGCAGAGAGAATGCCGCCAGCATAACCGGCACCTTCACCGGCCGGGTACAGGCCTTTGATGTTCAGGCTTTGCATGTCCGCACCACGGGTGATCCGCAGCGGCGAGGAGGTGCGCGTCTCGATCCCTGTGAGCACGGCATCGTGCAGGTTGTAGCCTTTGATCTGGCGGTCGAAGGCCGGAAGGGCTTCGCGGATCGCTTCAATGGCGAAGTCCGGCAGGCTTGGCGCCAGGTCGCCCAGGCTTACACCTGGCTTGTAGGAAGGCTCGACGCTACCCAGTGCGGTAGAGGGGCGACCTGCGACAAAATCACCGACCAGCTGTGCCGGGGCCTGATAGTTGCTGCCACCCAGTACATAGGCATGCGCTTCCAGGCGCTCTTGCAGCTCAATGCCCGCCAGCGGGCCACCCGGGTAGTCTTGTTCGGGGGTGATACCCACGACAATACCGGAGTTGGCGTTGCGTTCATTGCGCGAGTACTGGCTCATGCCATTGGTGACCACGCGGCCAGGCTCGCTGGTCGCTGCGACCACGGTACCGCCTGGGCACATGCAGAAGCTGTAGACCGCGCGACCGTTCTTGGCGTGGTGAACCAGTTTGTAATCGGCTGCGCCGAGCTTGGGGTGGCCGGCGTATTTGCCCAGGCGCGCCTTGTCGATCAGCGATTGCGGGTGCTCGATACGGAAGCCGATCGAGAACGGTTTGGCCTCCATGAACACGCCACGGGCGTGCAGCATACGGAAGGTGTCACGGGCACTGTGGCCCAGGGCCAGAACCACATGCCGGGAATGCAGCTGTTCGCCGTTTTCCAACACCACGCCCTGCAACTGATCGTTGTCGATCAGCAGGTCGGTAACCTTCTGCTCGAAACGAACCTCGCCTCCGAGCGCCTGAATCTCATGACGCATGTTTTCGACCATGCCGGTCAGGCGGAAGGTACCAATATGCGGTTTGCTGACGTAGAGGATCTCTTCTGGCGCGCCGGCCTTGATGAACTCGTTCAGCACTTTGCGGCCGTGGTGATGCGGGTCTTTGATCTGGCTGTAGAGCTTGCCGTCGGAGAAGGTCCCGGCACCGCCTTCGCCAAACTGCACGTTGGATTCTGGGTTCAGTACGCTTTTACGCCATAGGCCCCAGGTGTCCTTGGTGCGCTGGCGTACTTCCTTGCCGCGTTCAAGGATGATCGGCTTGAAGCCCATCTGGGCCAGCAACAGGCCTGCAAAGATCCCGCAGGGGCCGAAGCCAACCACGATCGGGCGCTCGGTAAGGCCTTCAGGGGCTTGGCCCACCGGCTTGTAGCTGACATCCGGAGCGGGGCCTATGTTGCGGTCATCGGCGAACGTGTGCAGCAGCGCGGCCTCGTCACGCACGTTCACATCGATGGTGTAGATGAACAGCAGTTCGGTGTTCTTCTTGCGCGCATCGTAGCTGCGCTTGAACAGGGTGAAGTCCAGCAACTGGTCATCGCTGATACCCAGGCGTTGCACAATGGCTTCGCGCAGGGCTTCGTCAGTATGGTCCAGCGGCAACTTCAGTTCAGTGATTCGTAGCATGACAGGGTCCAGTATCCCGGCCATGAAAGGGCCGGCAGCTTTGCACAAACCGCCAAGTATAAGCCTTTCATCAGCGCTTCAGGCAGGATAAACGCACCGACGGTCAGTCGTTGCGCGAACCACCGTAGTAACCGCAGCCACGCAAGGTCTTGCCGTTGATCCGCAGCTCTGCACTCAGGTGCTGTACAGCGCCTGTCATGCTATCGACGCAGCGTTGTGGAGCGACCCACAGTTCTACGCGCTGGCCATTGGCTTCGCTACTCAGGTTGAAGCGGCCATCGGGTAGTTGTTCTTCCAGATAGGGCAGCGCCAGGGAGGCTTCCTGAGGGCGGTCAAGCACCATGCCCTTGCCACTGACCTTCATGCTCCAGTCGGGTTCATGGCCGCTGGCGCGCAAGGTCAGGCGCTTGAAGTTGGGGTCGCTGCAGGCACTGTTGGAGCGCTCGACCCGGTACAACTGGTGTACGTTGAACTGGCCATCGTTGCCGCTGTTGCTGCTGAGCGTACCGCGTACGTCGGCAAACAGTGCGCCGGGCTCGCTGGCCAGGGTAGCGGCTTCCTGCAAGAGGCTGGTGTTGCCGCTGTCCTGAACCACAAAGCGGCGGCTTTCTCCACAGGGTTGGAACAGCAGCTTGCCGCCCTCGGCCTTGAGCTCACCCTGCAGACGGGTCATTCCCGCCGTAGAGACCGAGGTCTTCTCGGCAAACATCTGGCAACCGGCGAACAACGGCAGCAGGGCGGCTAACAACAGGGAAGGGGCGACACGCATCGAAAGAGCTCCAAGTCTCTACCGGAAAAGTGTCGCCACGTTACTCAGGCTGGCGCTCAATCTCAAGGGTTTAGCCAACGTGATAGGTTTGGCCGGTCTGCAGGCCTTCTACGCTCTTGGCATAAGCCAGTGCTACATCGGCAGCGGGCACAGGCTTGAACCCGCGGAAGTAAGGGGCGTATGCAGGCATGGCTTCGACCAGCACGTTCGGGCTGACCGAGTTGACTCGCAGGCCGCGCGGCAGCTCGATAGCGGCTGCCTTGACGAAGGCGTCGATGGCGCCGTTGACCAGGCTTGCCGAGCTGCCGGTGCGGATCGGGTCGTGGCTGGTGATGCCGGTGGTGAAGGTGAAGGAGCCGCCATCATTGATGAACTCGCGGCCGATCAACAGCAGGTTGACCTGGCCCATGAGCTTATCGTTCAGGCCCAGGGCGAAGTGCTCCTCGGTCATATCCTCCAGTGCGGCGAAGGTCACGTTGCCCGCTGCACAGACCAGGGCATCGAAACGGCCGGTCTGTTCGAACAGTGACCGAATAGACGCGCTGCTACTGATATCCACCTGGTAGTCGCCGCGGGTGCGGCCAATGCGCAGCACGTCGTGGCGCTGCTCCAGCTCGTTTGCCACTGCCGAGCCAATGGTGCCGCTGGCACCGATCAACAGAATTTTCATCGCACGCTCCTTTGGGGGAATGGCCCAAGTCTACGGTGGATTTTTGCGTCGATAAGCGTGCTAATAGGCAACCTTTTGTTTTTCTATGGAAACAATCCATGAGTGAGCTGGACGATTTGGCGGCCTTCGCTGTCTTGATGGATGCCGGTAGTTTCACCCTGGCCGCAGGGCAGTTGGGGTGGAGCAAAGGGCAATTGTCGAAGCGGATCAGTCAGTTGGAAAGCAGCCATGGGGTGAAGTTGCTGCATCGCACGACCCGTCGCCTGAGCCTCACGGCCGCCGGCGCCATGCTGTTGCCGCAGGCCCAGGCATTAGTCCGGCAGATGAATGGGGCAAGGCAGGCCTTGGCCATGCTTAAGGATGACCTGTCTGGCCCCGTGCGATTGACGGTGCCCGTGTCGCTGGGTGAGACCTTCTTTGAAGGCTTGTTGCTCGAGTTCACCGAGACGCACCCTCAGTTGCAGGTAGAGCTTGAGTTGAGCAATAGCTATCGGGATCTGTTGGGTGAAGGTTTCGATCTGGCGATTCGTACCGAAGTCCAGAGCGATGCCCGGTTAGTTGCCCGGCCATTGTTGGCCATGCAGGAACTGACGTGCGCCAGCCCCGCGTACCTGGAGCGCTTTGGTGAGCCGAAGACCCCAATGGCGTTGAGCGAGCACCGCTGCCTGCTGAACAGTCACTACCGTGGTCGCGAGGAGTGGTTGTATCACCAACAACACGAATTGCTGCGTGTGCCGGTCAGCGGTTCCTTTGCGAGTAACCATTACAGCTTGCTGAAAAAGGCGGCTTTGCTCGGCGTCGGGATTGCTCGCCTGCCGTCTTACATGCTGGCGGCAGAGTTGAGTAACGGCCAACTGCATTGGTTGCTCCGGGACTTTCAGACCCGTAGCACGCCGCTGTTTCTTGTACATCCCTACCAGAGCGCAATGCCGAAAAAGGTTCAGGTGCTGGCCGACTACCTGAGGCGCTGGTTTCAGCGTGGCAGTACCGTATTGGGGCAGTTGTGAATGTAACGGGCGATCCTGTGGTCGAGTGACAAGCGTCCGGGCCCTTTGGCCATCAGGTACAACAGGATCGTGGCCCAGGTTGCATGCACGGGGTAGGCGTCGGGGTAGACGAAGAGCTGAATCACCAGCGTCATACCGAGCAAGGCCATAGCCGATAGACGCGTCGCCAATCCCAGTAAAAGCAACAGGGGAAACAGATGTTCGGCTGTAGTTGCCAGGTAGGCCGCCCACTCAGTGGGCAGCAGCGGTACCTTGTACTCACTGCGAAACAGATAGAGTGTCGAGTCGGCCAGGTGTGGAACGCCCAGTTGGAAGGTGCCTGAAAAAAGGTCCACGGCAAATCCCTCTACTTTGGTCTGGCCGGACCGCCAGAACACTGTCGCAATAGCGAAGCGACCGAGCAAGGCAATCAGGCTATGAGGAATTATTGTGTCCATATGGGCGAGAAGGCGGCTGGCCCACGATACCGTGGCGCAGTGCGATGGCGTGCTCATGAGGCCTCCGATAGACCTGCGTGGATAATCAGTTTTTTTTGAATCAACAGCGCCAGTGCTGGGCCTGCATCGAAGGTGCTGTCTTCCTCCAGTGCTGTACAAACAGCGCCACCGAAACCAGCACCGCCTTGCAGCGCGCGGATGAAGAGGGCGCACGCTTTGCTTAGTGGCAGGACTTCAACATTTAGCGCATCTCTTAGCACTAGCAGTTGTTCTGCGTGGTCTGGATCGACCTCTGCCAGTTCCCCTTGACCCTGATGGGCAGCCCAAAGAGAGAACACAGCACTGGATGAACACAAAACACCTGTGCCGGGATGGAGTTTCAGGTGTAGCTGGTGGAGTTGTTCGGGGTATTCAAGAAACCGCGAAAGGGCTTCGAGGCCAACTCCGGGGAAGTCCGCAGCGTGATAGGCCTCTACTCGCAGGCGCTCCAGACGCGCCATATCCGCCAGGTAGGGCAGTGATGCTGCTGGGCTAAAGGTGTCTATGAAGTCGGCGAAGGTGTTGCCGTAGTTCACCAGCACGGGTGAACAAGGTGGATACGTCTGGATAAAAAACCTGGCCATGAAAGCAAAGAACTCTGCGCCGACCAGTTGCGCCACCACGGGGTAGCTGTCGGCCAAGGCGCTGGTCAGTGAACTGAACACATTGTTGCGGTAAACCGCAAAGCGACTTTCGGCATCCGGATGGCTGAATAGCCCTGCTGGGACGGTCTGTTCTGCGCTGAGTAATGCCTGGGTAAAACGCTGCTGAGTGCTCATGATTGCGCTCCATCATTGTCCAGGCACGCCTGGGCGCGTCGCGCTTCGGCCAGTAATACCGCTAAACCGGGCAGTTCATTGTCGCGTTCGATCAGTGTGGCAACCGGGCCGGTGTACTCCAGTATCTGTTGATAGAGTGACCATACGGCTGCGGCCACTGGTGCGCTGTGGCTATCGATCAGCAGGCGTTGGCCGTTGCTGTCCAATGCTTCGCTGAAACCTGCCAGGTGTATCTCTGCCGTTTCATGCAACGGCAGTGCTTGCAGGTAGTCCTGGGGTGACCATTGATGATTGATGCAAGAGACATAGACGTTGCAGACGTCCAGCAACATTCCACATCCCGTGCGGCGTACCACTTCGCGGATGAACGTAGGTTCATCGAACGTCGAGGCGTTGAATTGCAGGTAGGTGGCTGGGTTTTCCAGCAGCATGCGTCGGCCCAATGTGTTTTGAACCTGATCAATGTGCTCGCACACGCGGTTTAGGGTTTGTTGGTCGTATTGCAACGGCAGCAGGTCATTTAGAAAGCAGGGCCCATGGGTGGACCAGGCCAGGTGTTCGGAGAAGGACGCGGGTTGGTAGCGAGCCAATAGCACGTTCAAACGCTGCAGGTGCTCAGTGTCTAGCTCGCCTTCGGCACCGATTGACATACCGACGCCGTGAATCGAGAGCGCGTAGTGTTCACACAGACGCTCCAGGTAATAATGAAAGGGGCCACCCGCAACCATGTAGTTTTCGGCATGGATTTCAATGAAGCCGATATCATCGCAGCCGTTTGCCAATGGTTGAAAATAGTCAGGCTTGAGCCCCAGCCCTGCACGGGCCGGGAGCCCTTGTGTTGCGGCCCGAGTACTGCGTGCGGTGTTGCTGTCGTATTGGGACATGATTGCTGCTCGGGCCGAGGCGTTACATTTTTGGTTTGAAGGCCATCAGTTGACCGTATCCGGTTGGCGAAGTACTGCTGGCCGTTTTCTCGCAGGTGCCTTTGGGGACCAGTTTGAACGAGTTGGCTTGGTCGTTGACCTTGGAGGTGCCTGCACAGGTAGTGCCGGCACCGGCTGCGCAGTCGTTCTTGCCTTTCATGGCGACGCCAAAGCACTTTTCCATGTCATCAGCGGCGTGGGCGGGCAGGGTTACCAGGCTAAGGGCCGAGGTCAGGGCCAGGGTGAGGGCGGTTGCAGACAGCGACAGGGTGTTGAGTTTGTTGCTCATGATGGTTCTCCAACGGACAGGGATCAAGGCGATGCCGGTTGTTATGGCCCGCTCGTATCAGTAGAGAAAGTCCATCGCGTCGCGTTACAAATCGGGCAAAAAAAAACGATCCCGAAGGATCGTTTTTTCATTGGCCGTTAAAAACGGTTATCAACCGCCCAGGTAGGCATCACGCACTTTCGGATCGGTCAGCAAGGTTTCCCCGGTCCCTTCCATCACCACCCGGCCGTTCTCCAGCACGTAGGCACGGTCGGCGATCTTCAGCGCCTGGTTGGCGTTCTGCTCCACCAGGAACACCGTCACGCCATCACGGCGAAGTTGTTCGATGATGTCGAAGATCTGTTGAATGATGATCGGCGCCAGGCCCAGTGATGGCTCGTCGAGCAGCAACAGCTTCGGTTTGCTCATCAGCGCACGGCCGATGGCAAGCATCTGCTGTTCGCCACCGGACATGGTGCCGCCGCGCTGGCTGAAGCGTTCCTTGAGCCGTGGGAACAGGTGCAGCACCTTGTCCATCTGCTCTTCGTAGTCGCCCTTGGCGGTAAAGAAACCACCCATGGCCAGGTTTTCCTCGACGGTCAGACGAGAAAACACGCGGCGACCCTCCGGTACCACTGCAATGCTCTTGCGCATGATGCGGGCAGAGTCCTGGCCAACCAGCTCTTCGCCCAGGTAGCGGATGCTGCCGCTGTGGGCTTGTGGCGAACCGCAGAGCGTCATCAGCAAGGTTGACTTGCCAGCGCCGTTGGCGCCGATCAGGGTGACGATTTCGCCCTGGCGGATCTCAACGTTGACGCTGTGTAGCGCCTGGATCTTGCCGTAGAAAGTGGAAACGTTTTCAAACTGCAGCATTTACGCTTCCCCCAGGTAGGCTTTGATCACTTCAGGGTTATCGCGGATCTGTTCCGGTGTACCGTCGGCCAGCGGGGTGCCCTGGTTGATCACAACGATGTGGTCGGAGATGCTCATGACCAGCTTCATGTCATGCTCGATCAGCAGGACGGTGACGTTGTGCTCTTCGCGCAGCACACCGATCAGTGCCTTGAGGTCTTCGGTTTCCCTTGGGTTCAGGCCGGCAGCGGGTTCGTCGAGCATGAGGATCCGTGGACGGGTCATCATGCAGCGAGCGATTTCCAGGCGACGCTGCTGACCGTAGGCCAGGGTACCGGCCGTACGGTTGGCGAACTCGGTGAGGTTGACCTTGTCCAGCCAGAAGTGCGCGTACTCCATCGCTTCGCGCTCACTGCGGCGAAAGCCTGGGGTTTTGAGCAGGCCGGCGAGGAAGTTGGTGTTCAGGTGCCGGTGCTGAGCAATCAGCAGGTTTTCCAGTGCGGTCATCTCTTTGAACAGACGCACGTTCTGGAAGGTTCGTACTACGCCCTTGCGGGCGATCTGGTGACCGGCCAGGCCCTGGATCGGCTGGCCGTCGAGCAGAATCGTACCTGCGCTAGGCTTGTAGAAACCGGTCAGGCAGTTGAACACCGTGGTCTTGCCGGCACCGTTCGGGCCGATCAGGGCAACCACTTGTTTTTCCTTGACGGTCAGGGCCACGCCGTTGACCGCCAACAAGCCGCCGAAGCGCATGCTCAGGCCGCTGACTTGAAGAATTTCGCGGCTCATCGACGCAGCTCCATGTGAGGACGTTGCATAGGCAGCAGACCTTGCGGACGCCAGATCATCATCAACACCATCAGGGCACCGAACATCAACATGCGGTACTCGCTGAAGTCACGCATCAGTTCGGGTAGCAGGATCATCACAATGGCCGCGAGAATCACGCCCAATTGCGAGCCCATGCCGCCCAGCACGACGATGGCGAGGATGATCGCCGACTCGATGAAGGTGAACGACTCCGGTGTCACCAGGCCTTGGCGCGCGGCAAAGAAGCTGCCCGCGAAGCCGGCGAAGCAAGCACCCAGCGTGAAGGCCGAAAGCTTGATCACGGTAGGGTTCAGGCCCAAGGCACGGCAGGCGATTTCGTCTTCGCGCAGGGCTTCCCAGGCACGACCGATCGGCATGCGCAGCAGACGGTTGATCACGAACAGTGCAAACAGCGCCAACAGCAATGCCACCAGGTACAGGAAAATCACCTTGTTGATCGAGTTGTACTGCAGGCCGAAGTAATCGTGGAAGGTCTGCATGCCCTCGGCGGCCTTGCGTTCAAAGGTCAGGCCGAAGAAGGTTGGCTTCTCGATGTTGCTGATACCGTTGGGGCCACCCGTCAGCCCGGTCAGGTTACGCAGGAACAGGCGGATGATTTCACCGAAGCCCAGGGTCACGATTGCCAGGTAGTCACCGCGCAGGCGCAGTACCGGGAAACCGAGCAGGAAGCCAAAGGTGGCTGCCATCAGGCCGGCAATCGGCAAGCAGATCCAGAAGCTCAGGCCGTAGTAGTGCGACAGCAGCGCGTAGCTGTAGGCGCCGACGGCGTAGAAGCCGACATAACCCAGGTCGAGCAGACCGGCCAGACCGACCACGATGTTCAGGCCCAGCCCGAGCAACACATAGATCAGGATCAGGGTGGCGATATCGACCGCACCACGGGAGCCGAAGAACGGCCAGATCAGCGCCGCGACGACCAAGCCGAGGATGATCCAGCGCTGGGTACGCGGCAGGGTCAGGAAGTTGCTGACCTTGGGCGATACCAGCGAGCCTTTCGGCGCGGACCGCATCAGTGCGCTCCACTGCTTGTCGAACAGCACACGCAGGAACATCAGCACCGAACACACGGCGATCACGGTGAGGGTGAGAGGACCAGTGCCCTGAACTTCCAGGTTGATACCGACGATGCTCAGTTTGAGCCCCAGTACCGGGAAGGCCACGGCCCATACCAGCAAGGCGCTGAAAAACGCCGATTTGAGATGTCTGTTCATACTTTTTCAACCTCCGGACGGCCCAGAATGCCGGTCGGCCGGAACAACAGCACCAGAACCAAAAGGCCGAATGCCACAACGTCCTTGTACTGGTCACCGAAGATATCGGCGCCAAAGGCTTCAGCCACCCCGAGCACCAGCCCACCGAGCATGGCGCCCGGAATACTGCCAATGCCGCCCAAGACCGCCGCGGTGAAGGCCTTCAGGCCCACCAGGAAACCGGCGTTAGGGTTGATCACACCGTACTGCATGCTCAGCAGCACGGCCGCCACGGCTGCCAGTGCGGCACCGATGACGAAGGTCAGGGCGATGATGTTGTTAGTGTTGATCCCCAGCAGGTTGGCCATCTTGATGTCTTCGGCACAGGCACGGCAGGCACGGCCCAAGCGCGAACGGGAGATGAACAGGGTGAGGCCGGTCATGGCCACCAGAGTGACCACGAACACTAGAATCTGCATGTAGGAAATCAGGACTTCCTCAGCACCACCTGGGCCGAAGGAGAAACTCCCCGGAATCAGGTTGGGAATGGACTTGTCCTTGGAGTCCTGCGAGAGCAGTACCGTGTTTTGCAGGAAAATCGACATACCAATGGCAGAAATCAGCGGGATCAACCGGTTGCTGTTACGCAAGGGACGGTAAGCGACCCGTTCAATACTGTAGCCATAGGCACTGGTCACGACGATCGTCGCAAGAAACGCGGCGGTCATCAGTAGCGGCAGAGAATCAAGCCCCATCATGGCCAGCCCGGCAAGGACGATGAAGGCCACGTAAGAACCGATCATGTAGACCTCGCCATGGGCGAAGTTGATCATTCCAATGATGCCGTAAACCATTGTGTAGCCAATGGCTATCAAGGCATAGGTGCTGCCAATGGTCAGACCATTAACCAGCTGTTGGAAAAAGTGATAGATCTCAGGCATTACAGCGCTCCTAAAAACCTGATACGCATTTCACTGGTGGGGGAGCCCCGTGTGGTGCCTTGTGGTCTTTGGCCACTTCGGTACCAGCACCTGCCAGCGAACCGCTGGTGACGGTTTTAAGATTTTCAGGTGAACCAGCTCCCGGATCGCGGGAATCAGGTCCATGAACCTCGTAAAACAAAGCCCACTGCTCGCACAGTGGGCTTCTTAGTCAATGGTCAGACTGGGTTATTGAGGCGAAACTTCGGTTTTAGGTTTGCCGAAATGCCATTGGTAGACCACGAATTTGAAGTCTTTCAGGTCGCCTTTGTCGTCGAAGGACAGGTCGCCCGTCGGGGTCTTGAAGGTGCCCGCGTGGATAGCAGCAGCTACCTTGGCAGTGTCTTCACTCTTGGCGGCCTTGATGCCTTCAGCAATCACTTCTACAGCCGAGTAGGCCGGGAACACGAACGGGCCGGTCGGGTCCTGCTTCTTGTCGGCGAAGGCTTGTACTAGTGCCTTGTTGGCAGGGTCCTGATCGAAGGATTTCGGCAGGGTAACCAGCAGGCCTTCGGAGGCGTCCTGGGCGATCTGCGAGATGGAGTCGTTGCCGACGCCTTCTGGGCCCATGAACTTGGCGTTCAGGCCTTTTTCCTTGGACTGACGCAGGATCAGGCCCAGCTCTGGGTGGTAGCCGCCGTAGTAGACGAAGTCGACGTTGGCTTGCTTGAGCTTCTGGATGATCGAGGAGAAGTCCTTGTCGCCAGCGTTCAGGCCTTCAAAGACGGCAACCTTGGTGCCTTTCTCTTCGAGGGTTTTCTTCACGGCGGTGGCGATACCTTCACCGTACTGCTGCTTGTCATGCAGAACGGCAACGACTTTCGGCTTCACGTGGTTGGCAATGTAGTTGCCAGCCGCTGGGCCCTGGGCGCTGTCCAGACCGATGGTGCGGAAGATCATCTTGTAGCCACGGGAAGTGATATCCGGGCTGGTGGCTGCCGGGGTGATCATGATCACGCCTTCATCTTCATAGATGTCGGAGGCAGGTTGGGTGGAGCTGGAGCACAGGTGGCCGACGACAAACTTGACGCCATCGTTGACCACTTTGTTCGCTACGGCCACGGCTTGTTTAGGGTCGCAAGCGTCGTCGTATTCCTTGGCTTCGAGCATCTTGCCGTCGACGCCGCCCTTGGCGTTGATCTGCTCAATGGCCATTTTGGCACCGATGAACTGCATGTCGCCGTACTGAGTGACCGGACCGGTCTTGGGACCTGCGATGCCGATCTTGATGGTATCGGCGGCAAACGAATGGCTGGCAACCCCGGCCAGAACCATTGCGGCAAACAGCTTGGAAATCTGCTTAGTAGCCTTACTCATAGTGCTCCACTCATTCTGTTGTATTTTTTATAGTCCTGGCGGCCAAAGCTACAGGACCGGATCAGGTTCTCCGTCGAGGCCTCGCCTCATACCGCAGACCCGAATTTCCCCGGCCTTACCCCCGGCAACTGTACCGGTACAGTGTAGAGCGCCGCTTCATCGCTTGAAAAGCGGGCTCGCAGAGGCAAAACCTGGGCGCGTCGCTTAATTGACTGAAAGTTATAAAAAAGCGTCTTCAGTTTTGCCCTATATGTCGGCAATCCTTGGCTTTTCCTGCACTCACCGATCAATTGCTTATTTGAAACTGGGTTTTCTGCAAAAATACCGGCTTTTAGCAGCCGAATTATTTCTGGTAGGAACCCATGACTGATGAAGTAAGCACCCTCTATGCCAAACTGCTCGGCGAGACCGCGGTCATTGAGTGGAAAGCACTGGAGCGTTTTTGGGCCAAGGGTGACCTGATTTGGGTCAAGCCGACACTGGACCTGATCGAGGTCGCCGAGGCGATGGCCGAAAACCGGGGCGAAGCCTTTGCTGCATGGCACGCTGAGGGTGCTGTCGGCAAACTCTCTGATGAGCAGGCGCTAGACCTTCAGGCGCGAGATCCGCAGATATGGGCGGTGGTGGTTTCCCCCTGGATCGTGATTCAGGAAAAACCGGCGCCCTGATTTGGTGCGCAAAAATGCACAGTGGCTCATGGTTGGTGCGCGGTACTGTTCAGCCGGGGTGACACTTGGTAACAGTCCAGCGACTTCAAGGGGTGTCGGTAACAGTCCGTACCGATTGATAAGAGCCGCTTTGCGGGTGAGGAAGGTCTGCGCAGCTATCGAGGCTGCGCAGATCTTGGCGCCGGCGAAACCGGGCCCTGATCACGGGTATCTCAGTAATCAACCTTGCCTGTATGGGTGTTGAGGGAGATAACCCGTGTCTTGCCAATCCGGTGACGGTAAATTTCTCGCAGGTATTTCACCGCTTTCTTCACGCATTCGCGTGAAAGCCGGATGTCGTTGATCGAGACAAACTTGCTCTTGTCATTGATCAGCTCACGGTACTTCTTCTCATACATCGGCTTGATCGCGTACCAGTTGGTATCGAGGATCTTGGCCGGATTCTCGAACTCGTTGAGCAGCTCATCGATGTGGTTTTCGTCGAAGTGATCGCTGGTGATGAAGTCGAGCATGGCGTTGTCCAGCGTATCGTCGAAACGGTACGGGTTACGCGCAAAGCAACGCTTGATGAAGGCCACGATCAGCGTCAGGAAGTCGTCCGACAGGCACGGGCTCTTGGCGATCAGGGTGGTCAGCGACAGGTTGGCGGAGGCGCCGATGACCAGGGCATAGCGCTTGAGCGTCGTATTGGGGAACAGGCTGTTGAGGTGGGTCTTGAGCCGGTTCAGGTCCATGTAGGAGAGCTTGTAGTCCTTGGGCAGCGAGACGATCGAGACCACCGATGAGCAGTTCTTGAAGAAATGCAGATCATGCAGTGCCGCTGCGTCATAACC
Source organism: Pseudomonas defluvii (assembly GCF_001695625.1). Lineage (GTDB taxonomy): Bacteria > Pseudomonadota > Gammaproteobacteria > Pseudomonadales > Pseudomonadaceae > Aquipseudomonas > Aquipseudomonas defluvii. The sequence continues at coordinate 13,964 of NZ_MBPN01000065.1, read as the reverse complement.
TGAGGTCTTGTACTGCTCCAGGGCTGCGCGGTAGCGCTTGGACTCAATCGGCAAGAGGCTGATGCCTTCAATGGCCTGGGTCTGCTTGTTGAAGTGCGGTAAGTCGATGGAGCGGAAAAACAGGTCGTCGATATCCAGGCGAGGCTGCTCTTTCTCGAACACCTTGAACTTGTCCGAGCTTGGGGTCTGCTGTTCCGGTACCACTGATTCGGCGTAGGCAATGGCCACCGGGCCTGCCAGGCTCATGAACAGGTCATTGGCATCCAGGCGGATGGTTTCGCCAATATCGATACCGGCGCGACGGAAGTAGGCCTGATCGTAGTCGGTGGTTACCGCCTGGGCGGTAAGGATGTTGAAGATCTGCTGCGAGATGTACTGGTTAGCGTGCTTTTCCATCGCATTGACATCAATGTTCTGGATAGTGCCGTCATCGCTTTCTTCGGCATAACGCATGATGTCGTTGGAGATCAGCATCATCGCGTTCCAGGGGCGAATACGGCCCATGACACTGGCTTCGCTGCTGTCTTCATTGTCGAAGTTGTAGGAGAAGTCCCATTCTTCCGAGAGATACTTGCACAGCAGGCGTCCGGCGTTGATGTGCAGGGCCTCGGACATCTCGCTACGGTGGTCGGAGATGTTCGGCAGTACGCAGATACCGCTGGTGAAGATCGGCTCAAAGACGAACGAGTGTCCGCTCTTGCCGTCATTCTCGTCAGCCGGTTTGGTGTCGAACGTCTTGTTCATGTAGGAGTACTGCTGGGCCAGGCCGAACTCCGAGGCCATGCCCGAGCCGGTACCACCACCGGCGCTGAAAATGTAGAAGTACAGGCGCGACTGGTTGGCTTTGATGCCACAGGAGTCGATCAGGTACGAATGGATCAGCTTCCAGTCAGTGCTGGAGAAACGCTGGGTTTCCTTGTTCAGGATGATCTTCGCCAGGTACTGACCCAGGATCGGTGCGTTACCGGCGCCCCCGGCATGAACCTCAGACAGGTCCATGATTTTCATTTTGCTGTAATCGCGGATAAAACCGCTGGTCTCGCCTTTGCGCGAGAAACGGATGCGCCCGGCGATGTCTTTGTCTAGGTCGCCCAGCATCACCAGTGGTTCAACCAGGAAGACCGGTTTGCTGCTCTTGTTCTGCACCAGGCGCAGGTTGTTGCGGATCCATCGCGCCGGGCTGTAGCTGATGTCGTTGCTGACCCTTTCCTCGTTGTTGAACTCATTGAGGTAGAAGGTGCGTGCGTTGTAGACCAGTTCTGCGACGTCCAAGGCAATGTTCGAGCCGCAACGGCCCAAACCGATCAGACAGACCGATGGGAACTGTTGATCAAGGCGCAGTTGGCTTTCATCTTCCTGATGTGGGCTTGGCGGAAAGACCAGGTCGCGCAGGCCGTCGAGGTTGTCGAGGATGCGCTGGATGTCGGTTTCTGTGTAGTACAGGTACTGCTGTGGGTTCAGCGTGCGAGTGCCGTAGTATTCCCTAGACCCTGTAGCAGTGTACGTGGCAGTAGACGACATCAGTTCGGAAACCACATTGGCAGGAGTGTTCTTGGAAGTCATTGTGTGCCGTGTGCCTTGGGGGGATGGCTGTTCAAAGGGAACATCATAGAGTACTCACGGAACCGGTTGTGCGGGTTTAGTCACGAGCCGTCTGTGTGAGTCCTGGGATTTTCCCTAAAACTCTGTAGGTAAATTTTCTGTTTACGCCTGCAATCTTGATCGTCCAATTGCGCAACTTCTTTAATCAAACTTTCTGGAGTGTTTCATGAGTGTTGCACGACCTTCGTTGGGGTTTGCTGGTATCGGTCTTATGGGGCTACCCATGTGCAAGCGGCTTTTGGCGGCTGGATACCCGTTGACGGTGTGGAATCGTTCACCGGAAAAGTGTGCAGACTTGGTTGCCGCGGGGGCTCGCCTGGCCACTACACCTGCCGAATTGTGCCAGTACGCCGATGTCGTGATGCTGTGTTTGGCCGACACTGCGGTGGTCCGTGAGGTTGTGTTTGGTGAAAACGGCGTGGCCAGTGGTGCCAGGGCCGGGCAGTTGTTGGTGGATTTTTCCAGTATTGAGCCTGGTGCCACCCGTGAGATGGCTGCCGAGCTGGCGGCGCTCAACGGCATGAGTTGGCTGGATACACCTGTGTCAGGAGGCACACCGGGCGCTGAGGCCGGTACCCTGGCGATCATGGTCGGCGGTGCTGCGCAGGATCTGGCGCGGGTGCAGCAGGTTTTACTGACCCTGGGCCAGCGTGTTACCCATATGGGGCCGGTTGGAGCAGGGCAGGTGACCAAGGCGTGCAATCAGATGATTGTTGCCTGTAATGCCTTGGTAATCGCTGAAGTGGTAGCGCTGGCCGAGCAGTCTGGGGTTGATGCACGCCTCATCGCCGAAGCCCTTGCTGGCGGTTTTGCCGACTCCAAGCCCTTGCAGATTCTCGCGCCGCAAATGGCTGAAAGCCGTTTTGAACCGGTCAAGTGGCATGTGCGCACCTTGCTCAAGGACCTTGATACTGCCGTCAAATTTTCGCGTGAGCAGGGTTCAGCCACACCCATCAGCGGGCTTGCTGCCCAATTGATGCGTCTGCATGGTAGTCAGGGGTATTTGCAAAAAGATCCGGCAACCCTGGTGCAGCTGTATCGGCGCAAGGACTGATACCAAGGCCGGCGTCTACAGCACACTGTTCATTGTGCTGTAGACGCCGGGTTTGCCAGTAAGACGTTCCGATACCGATCAGCCGGCAACCAGTACCCGGATGGCTTCCAGGCGCAGTGCGGCTTTCTCAAGCATGGCCAGGCCATCTCTACCTTGCTTGCGCAGGGCTTCGATTTCGCTATCGCGTACGCTCGGGTTGACGGCCTGCAGCGCGGTCAGGCGTGCCAGTTCTTCTTCGGTCTCGGCAGCCAGGCGACGCTGCGCTTCGGCTACGCGTTCGGCATGACGCGGCATGATCTTGGCTTCGCCTGCGTTGATCCGTGGCGCCAGCACATCGCGCTGAGCCTGGATGAACTTGTTTGCGCTGGCCTTGGGCACACTCTCCAGTTGGTCGTTCAGGGTTTCAAACGAGACCCGCGCGGCCAAGTCGTTGCCGTTGGTGTCGAGCAGGCAGCGCAAGGCGGCTGGTGGCAGGTAGCGGCCCAACTGCAAGGCGCGTGGCGCTACCACTTCACTGACGTACAGCAGTTCCAGCAGCACGGTGCCAGGCTTGAGCGCCTTGTTCTTGATCAACGCTACAGCGGTGTTACCCATCGAACCGGACAGGACGAGGTCCATGCCGCCCTGCACCATAGGGTGCTCCCAGGTGAGGAACTGCATGTCTTCCCGCGACAGCGCCTGATTGCGGTCGTAGGTGATGGTCACGCCTTCGTCGTCGCCGAGCGGGAAGCTGGCGTCGAGCATCTTCTCGCTTGGCTTGAGGATCAGGGCGTTTTCCGAATGGTCTTCGCTATCGATGCCAAAGGCGTCGAACAGGGTCTCCATGTAGATCGGCAGGGCGAACTGGTCATCTTGCTCCAGGATCGCCTCGACCAGTGCCTGGCCTTCGCCGGCACCACCGGAGTTGAGCTCAAGCAGGCGGTCGCGACCGCTGTGCAGCTCGGCCTCAAGGCGCTCGCGTTCGGTGCGCGCCTCAGTGACCAGCGCTTCCCATTGCTCGACATCTGTGTCTTCCAGCAGCGGCAGCAGGCGCGGGCCGAACTGATGCTGCAGGGCGTTGCCGGTAGGGCAGGTGGCCAGGAAGGCATTCAGGGCCTGGTCGTACCACTGGAACAGGCGCTCTTGCGGGCTGTCTTGCAGGTACGGCACATGCAGTTCAATGGTGTGCTTCTGGCCGATACGGTCCAGGCGGCCAATACGTTGCTCGAGCAGGTCCGGGTGGGCGGGCAGGTCGAACAGTACCAGGTGGTGAGAGAACTGGAAGTTGCGGCCTTCGCTGCCGATCTCTGAGCAGATCAGTACCTGAGCACCGAATTCTTCGTCGGCGAAGTAGGCGGCGGCACGGTCGCGCTCCAGGATGCTCAGGCCTTCGTGGAAGACCGTAGCAGGAATGCCGGAACGCACACGCAGGGCGTCTTCCAGGTCCATGGCGGTTTCGGCGTGCGCACAAATCACCAGAACCTTGACCCGCTTGAGCATCTTCAGGGTATCAATCAGCCAGTCAACCCGTGGGTCGAAGTGCCACCAGCGTTCGTCTTCGCTGGTGTCGCCTTGGGCCTGGAACGAGACTTCCGGGTACAACTCGGCATGTTCGCCCGGCGACAGCTCCATGTATTGATCGGGGCAGGGCAGCGGATACGGGTGCAGTTGGCGCTCAGGGAAGCCCTGGACTGCGGCACGGGTGTTACGGAACAGAACACGGCCGGTACCGTGACGGTCGAGCAACTCGCGAATCAAGCGGGCGCTGGCCTGTGTATCGCCGTCGTTGATCGCCGCCAGCAGGGCTTCGCCCTCGGCGCCCAGGAAGTTCTGGATGGTCGCGTGGGCCTTGGGTGACAGGCGGCCTTCATCGAGCAACTCCTGGACGGCTTCGGCTACCGGGCGATAGTGCTCGCTCTCGGCGCGGAAGGCTGCCAGGTCGTGGAAGCGATTCGGGTCAAGCAGGCGCAGACGGGCGAAGTGGCTGTCCTGGCCGAGCTGCTCAGGGGTTGCCGTCAGCAGCAGAACGCCTGGAATAATCTGGGACAGTTGCTCAACCAGCGCATACTCAGGGCTCACCTGATCTTCGTGCCAGACCAGGTGGTGGGCTTCGTCGACCACCAGCAGGTCCCAGCCCGCGGCAAACAGCGCATCCTGGGCTTTTTCGTCTTCGCTCAGCCACTCCAGAGCCACCAAGGCCAGTTGGGTGTCTTCAAACGGGTTGCTGGCATCGCTTTCGATGAAGCGCTCGGCATCGAACAGGGCAACCTGCAGGTTGAAGCGACGACGCATTTCCACCAGCCACTGATGCTGGAGGTTTTCCGGTACCAGTATCAGCACGCGGCTGGCACGGCCCGAGAGCAGTTGGCGATGGATAACCAGGCCGGCTTCGATGGTTTTGCCCAGGCCCACTTCGTCGGCCAGCAGAACCCGTGGCGCAATACGGTCAGCAACTTCGCGGGCAATGTGCAACTGGTGGGCGATGGGTTGGGCGCGCGCACCACCCAGCCCCCACAGTGACGACTGCAACTGACGGCTGGTATGTTCCAGCGTGTTGTAACGTAGCGAGAACCACGGCAGTGGGTCGATTTGCCCTGCGAACAGACGGTCACTGGCCAAGCGGAACTGGATGAAGTTCGACAGCTGGGTTTCCGGCAGGGTGCAGGCCTGATTCTGGCCATCCAGTCCGTGGTAAACCAGCAGACCGTCGACATCATCGACCTCACGCACGGTCATCTTCCAGCCTTCGAAATGGGTGATCTGGTCACCAGGCGAGAAGCGCACCCGTGTCAGTGGCGCATTGCGCAGGGAGTACTGGCGAGTGTCGCCAGTGGCCGGGTAGAGCACGGTCAACAAGCGGCCGTCCTGTGCCAGAACGGTCCCCAGACCTAGCTCGGCTTCGCTGTCGCTGATCCAGCGTTGCCCCGGTTGATACTGCTGCGCCATACTGCCTGACTCCCGCCATGAAAAGCCGACTATCTTAACGGATAGGTCTCTGTAGACCAAAGAGTCTAGCAACTTCGTCGACGAAATCTGCCGATGCTGCATGACCCGCAACAGAAGGACTGTCTTGCCATGTCTGTAAAGCGCTTGTGGTTACTTCGTCCTTTCATCGTGAGCGGCCTGGTACTGCTTTCAGCCTGTGGACAGGGCGGCTTTGAAGTGCTTGCACCGTTGCCCGCAGCGCAGATTGATGCGCTGGGAGTCGACGCCCCGTTGAAGACGGTGCATTTTCGCGACGAGGACGGTGAGGGCTTGCTGGTATTGAGCCGTACCGACGGCCAGGCAACCGACGAAGAAACGGCTGAGGATGTCGATAAAGTGGTGTTGATCGCGACACTCTATGGTCGAACGACGGCCGATGAACCGTTCAAGTCGCGCTGGCAGATCGACAACGAAACCACCTGCGCTGGCTTGGACCTTGATGTCGGGTTCTACCCGGATGTCACGGAGGTCAGTGACCTGAACAATGATGGGGTGGCGGAGTTGACGATCGCTAGCCACGCCTTCTGCGGCGGAGGTATCGACCCTCACGCTATCATGGTCGAGTTGCGTGAGGGGCAGGCGTATTACGCCATCGAAGGGCAGTCGCTGGTAAATGTGCCTGGTGACGGTTCATACGGGGGTGAGCGCAAAGACAGCCCGTCGTTGACGAATGCCCCCAAAGTACTGCGTGATCATCTGGAGGCTGTCTGGAGCAAAGTCTACAAGCGCCCCTGGAGCCATATCGACAGTGGTGGCGACAACGCGGCTCAATAGCGGTGCCAGTCGCCCAGGCTATACTGATCGTTCAGAACGCCCATCTCATCAGGCGCGAATGTGCTCGTCTCGGCTCAAGGTAATGGGGTTGCGGCCGACACACTGGCGACAGGAGACCCACCCATGCTGCCGCCTATCATCCCGCTCAGTGCTGCGCCCGTAACCTCGCAACTGGATCCGGTCAAGCCGACGCCGGACATCCCTCCCGTGGTGCCAGCCCAACCGAGCTCCGGTGATGGCAGCATTAATCTGAAGCAGCGTGACCCGGAGCAGGACACCTACTTAATGCGTGAGCAACAGCGCCGCCAACAGCGTCGCCGCAGAGATCACGACGAGCAGTACGATGCCGTACCAGGCGACGAAGTCAATGCCGACAATACGGTGCCGGTGGCGCCGCTGATGGGTGAGCAGCCACGTCAGGGGCTGCTGGTCGACATCGAAGTCTGAAGAAACACCGCTGTACTGGTCAGCGCGAGCCTTAGCCTTCATTATTGCCACTTCTGCCGTCAGCGTTTCGAGCTAACCATGAGCCAAGACAATCTGATCGACTTCGGTGCCGAGCGAGCCAAGCGCGTTCACGACCTCAACGAGAAGCGCCTGAATGAAGTCCGTCAGGCATTTGAACAGGCCATGCCGTTGGGCAAGGGCAAGAAAAAGCCCAAGGGCAAACCCAAGAAGCGTTGAAAACTTGATGCAGGTCAACCCTGCACCTGCCTCGCCCCCAGCTCTGGTGGGCGCTATTGACCTCGGTCAATTTTCCCTCCCGCCTTATTCGCTAACTTAGACCCCATCAAACAGGTGCAGGCGAATGGAGACCGATATGTTCTTCGATAATGTGGTTATCGCTGGCGTTGTGACAGTCGGGCTGATGCTGCTCTTCTTCGCGGGCCTGGGCATTTTCATCTGGAAGGATTCGAGCAAACGCAAATCGCGTTGATTCTTCCGATACAACGAGCACGCAAGGCATTTAGGGCGACTTCGGTCGCCCATTTTTTTTTGCCTGAAAAAAACCAGGCGCTCGCGCTAACACGCTTCTGCAGGCATGGGTATCGCTTGCAAGGTCGGCGGACAAGTGGGTGATGATGGTGCGGAAACAAACTGCTGGACGAACAATAGTTAGCTGGCTAATGATCTGGCTCTGATTCATTGCCGCTTAACTGTCTATCGTTAGATTACTGTTCATCAAGGTTCGTTTCGTGCCGATCACTTTGCAGGCCCTGTTGGCGCCGAACATGCGCGCTGTGCAATTTGCCCTGAAGACGCTTCTGGGCGGTGGGCTGGCGCTTTGGCTAGCGTTGCGTTGGGGGCTTGAGCAGCCTGCCTGGGCATTGATGACAGCGTTGCCCAGCCGCTATCAGGAATGGTGGTGCAGAAGGGGTTGGCCCGTTTGCTGGGGACCCTGGTTGGTACGGTTATGTCGGTGTTGTTCATCGGCCTTTTTGCGCAGACACCGTGGTTGTTCCTGTTGGCCTTGGCCTTATGGTTGGCACTGTGTACGGCCTGCTCGACACTGTTGCGCAGTGCTTGGGCTTACGCCTTCGTGCTGGCCGGTTACACCGTGGCCATTATTGCACTGCCGGCGGTTGATCATCCGTTGTTGGTGTTCGATCAGGCCGTGGCACGTTGCACCGAGATTTGCCTGGGCATCGTCTGTGCCACCCTGACCAGTGCGCTGCTCTGGCCATTGCGGGTTGAACAGCAACTGGCCGGGCAAGCGCGTCAGGCATGGGTGAATGGCATGCAGGCCGCGAGAGCTTCCCTGATCGGCGAAGAGCAGGACCGTAGAGAACTGCTGGATATTCTTGGGCGCATTGTTGCGGTCGATTCGCAGCGTGAACATGCCTGGTTCGAGGGGCATCTGGGGCGTGAGCGGGGGCGGGCCATTCGCGGCTTGAGCCAGACGTTGCTAGTTCTGCTGCGTATAGCGCGTTCGGTGCGACGCCAGTGGCGACAGCTGGATGAGCGCGAGGCAGCACAGGTGGCACCTTGGTTCAGCAAGGTTTACGAGGCCCTGGCAGCGCCGGATCTGGCTAGCCTGTTGCTGCTGCGCCAACGTGTTTGGGAGGCTGCCAGTGATCAGGCGCGCAGCTCTGCAGAACACTACTGTCTGGCCCGGTTGACGCTGTTGCTGGATAAGATCATGAACGCCACCGTGGCGCTACATGCTGTTGAGGAGGGTAAGGCGCCGGCCGACCTGCCTGACAGCCTGGCAGTGCACCGCGATCTACCGTTGGCATTGTTGTTCGGTTCGCGCAGTGCGCTGGCGTTCCTGGCGATGGCCAGTTTTTGGCTGGCCACTGGCTGGCTATCAGCGCCGGGTGGCTTGGTGCTGACCTGCGTGGTCTGCAGCCTGTTCGCCAGCCGCGAAAATGGTGCGCAGATCGGTCTGAGCTTCTTGCGGGGAATGCTGCTCGCTATTCCGACAGCGTTTTTCGTGGGGCAAATCCTGCTGCCACAGTGGAGTGGTTTCCCCATGTTGTGCATGGCGATGGGGGTGCCGTTATTTTTCGGCGCGCTAGGTATGGCCAATCCGAAAATCGGCGCTACGGCCACCTCGTACAGCCTGCATTTCATCGTCCTGGTCGCGCCACTCAACGCCATGCATTTTGATGTGGCGGTGTTCCTCAACAGTGCCCAGGCGATGATGGTCGGTGTCGGCGCTGCAGTGTTGGCGTTCAAACTGCTGGTGTTACGTGATCCCGCCTGGCATGGCCGCCGTCTGCGGGCTGCGACACAGAGCGACCTGGTGCGCTTGACCCGGCGTGATCTACGGGATGCGGAAACCTGGTTTGGCGGGCGTATGGCAGATCGTCTGCTACAGATGGCGCGACACTACGCCGCGTTGCCGGTGCAAGCACGTGAGCGCTGGGACGATGGCCTGCATGGGCTGGATATCGGTGATGAGTTGCTGCACCTGCGCATGTGTCTCGAGGTTGCCCAAATGCCTTTGCTTCAGGCTCAGCGTGCGTATCTACAGCAGCTTGAGCAGGTGCTGGCGCTGGGGCCAGGGGCTGGTCGTGAGGGACTACTGGATGAAGCCAGTGCGACTTTTATCGCGGTGTTGCAGCGCCAACCGTCAAGTGACCCTCTGCGCCTGGCGATAGGTGCTGTACTGCAACTGCAAAAGAGCTGGGGCAAATGGTGCCTTCGGCAGGAGGAACTGCATGGGTTTGCGTGAGTGGGCAGTGGGCGGCGTGCTGCTCAGCCCGTTTTTGGTTTATGTGCTGTTGGCCTTGCTGCTGACGGGTGTGCTGCGTCTGCTGCTAAGGCTGACCCCTTTGGGCAGTTGGGCATGGCATGAGGCGCTGTTCGATTGTGCGTTGTTTGTTTGTATCCTGACCCTGATCACGCGTGTGCTCGGGCCTCTGTAAGGAGTTTGACCATGCGTGCTTATGTCCGTGTTGCCGTGACCTTGTGTCTGGTCGTTGTCGCGGTGTTTGCCGGGCTTGAATTGTGGCGTTACTACATGCTGACACCCTGGACTCGTGACGCAAAGATTCGTGCCGATGTAGTCATCATCGCCCCGGACGTTTCCGGGTGGGTGCGAGAACTCAAGGCCCATGACAACCAGGCGGTCAAGGCGGGTGATTTGCTGATGTCGATTGATCGGGACCGCTTCGAGGCGGCACTTGAGAAGGCCAATGCCGTTGCCGAAACCCGTCAGCATCAACTGCGCTTGCGCGAGCAGGAAGCTTCACGTCGTGCGGCGCTGGGGCCGCAAGCGATCAGTGCCGAGTTGCGCGAAAATGCCCAGATCATTGCTGCTGTTGCTCGTGGTGAAATGCGTGAAGCCCGGGCGGAGGTAAAGGCTGCCGCGTTGAACCTGGCGCGTAGCGACGTTCGGGCGCCCCGCAGCGGGCACATCACCAACCTGCGGCTGGCTGAAGGTAACTACGTCAACGCCGGCCAACCGGTAATGGCACTGGTGGATGATTCGACCTTCTATGTCCAGGCCTACTTCGAAGAAACCAAGCTGCCGCGCATCAAGGTCGGCGCGCCGGTAAAAGTCTGGCTGATGAGCGCCGGTGAGCCAATGCAAGGCCATGTCGAAAGCATCAGTCGCGGCATTACCGACCGCAATGCAACGCCAGACAGTCAGTTACTGGCCGAAGTCGAGCCTACCTTCAACTGGGTGCGTCTGGCCCAGCGCATTCCGGTGCGGATCAAGCTCGATCAGGTTCCCAAGGACGTCATCCTGAGTGCCGGCATGACTGCCAGCGTTCAGGTTCAGGAAAACTGAAGCTTCAGGGCTAGGGGGTGAGTGGCGGGTGACATGCCCTTACCGTTCGGAATACAGAGCATCAAAAACCTTTACCGACGCAGGCTTATTTCCATTAGGCTAAGTCGCATCAATTCCCCGGCAGAGGGAACCTCGGTGTTTTTTCCGTTGCCAGGCGTGCCATTCCTTTTCTGTATCAGTGAGGTTGGACATGCACATCACGTCCCAGGACATTTGCGCCGCAGCCGATCAGCTCAAGGGCTTCGTCGGTTTCAATCGTAAGCTCGATAAGCACATTGTGCGATTCAGCGAGGACTCATTTGGCATGGACGTGGCTGAAGACAGCATCACGCCCAGCAGTGAGTTCGTCTGGAGGCGCAGCAGCGATGAGGTCATGACACTGGGTCGTGATCTGATCGAGGTGTTGTTGGCGCAGAACATCGACGAGCGGCTAAATATCAGTGAGCCTCTACGGGTCTACCTGCGGCGTAACGATCTTCCGGAGATTTCGGCGCGGCGCCGTATAGTGGCTTGAGTGTTCCGCCAAGGACAATGAGTGCGCGTCTCTAGCTGCCAGCGATCAGGTCAATGCGCAGTGTGAGACACCGCGGGCCTCAGGCTAGGCTAACGCTGGCGTATGTCGTGCAGCGGCGAAGCTGACTTGATTGCGGCCGTTGTTCTTGGCGCTGTAAAGCGCTTTGTCGGCTTCATCGAGCCAGCTCACTGGGTCGTCGAATGTTTCGTGGCAAAGGGCCAGGCCAATGCTCAGGATGATGCGCAGATCGGGTAGCTGCTCGTTGCGGTAGGCACTGATTTTTTCGCGCAGGCGTTCCATGATCTGAACGGCTTGCTCTATGTCGATGTTTGGCAGGATCACGCAGAACTCATCGCCCCCATAGCGCCCGGCCAGGTCGTCTTCACGCAGGTTTTTCTTTATCTCGGTGCCCAACTGGCGCAATACACAGTCACCGACGACATGACCGTACGTGTCATTGATACGCTTGAAGTGATCAATGTCGATAATGGCAATAACTGCTTGCCGACAGTCCTGCTGGCATCTCTGAAACTTGAGCTGTAGGGCGTCTTTCCACGAACCATGGTTGAGCAGGCCGGTCAGGCTGTCGGTGCGGCTCAAGGTACTCAAGGCACGCTTGTGTTCGGCTAGCTTGATTGCCAACTGGTAGCAGACGCCTCCCACTGCCAGCGGGTAAAGGGTGAGCATCGGCAGGCAGGCATAGACCTGCAGTGAGGTGCTGTGCAACTGAAGGCCGGGGCCGAACAGGGCAATAGACACGGCCATGCCCGTACCTTGAGCCAGCAGCCCTGACAGGCACAGACGCTTGCCGCCAGCGGCCACATTGTTCATCGTCATCATCGAAAGGATGGTTACGCTGGGCAGCGGGTTGAATTGCATGGTTGCGGCCCAGAATCCACCCATCAACGAGTCGACCAAGAGGTTTCGGCGTTCAGCGTCGTAGGGTGTTCTGGATCTCAATGCGATTCGATAAGCAATGTGCGGCCAAGCCAGGCCGTTGATAAACAGCAGCACCCAGACCCACGGCGCAACGGAAACACTGCCCAGTGCTGCCCAGACACTGAACAGGCCGATCCCCAGGCCGATGATGCGTGGCAGGTAGATTCGCCTGACAAATGATGTCCCTTTCCCGTGCTGCTGTTCCGTCATGGTCGTCGATCTTTTTGGGGCGCCGTTTATCGCATAATTTGCATGAATATTGTTGAGTATTCGGTTGCGATTGCGGAGTGGCTTTACAGGCCATTTCACGGTTGCTACGGGTAGCAACACAAAGTAATGGCCTTTTGATGCGGAGGGCGCGCTACTCGCTGCTCTCACTGGCATCGGCCTGAGCCCAATTGGCACGCCACAACTGGTTCAATGCCTGGTCGACGGGAGTGGTGAACACGCCCGCGTTACCTGCAATGTAGCCGGCTTTCCAGAACGCGTAGCCTTGGGTGAAGTCCGGTACGGGCCCTTTACCTTTTAGTGACGTAACGCTCGCCTCAATGGCCGACCTGGCGAAGGGCATGTGTGGCATTGCACTGTAGCTACCCTGAGCGCGGGCGTTCGGCATTTGGAACCCATCGACGCGAACATGCAGCACGTCGCCCATGTCGGGGTAGTGTTCGACCTTGAGAATGGTCAGGGTTGAAGCCTGTTCGTTGGGCCGGGTTTTATAAGACCAGATTTGGCCGGGTTGAAAGTCTTGAGCCAGAACACTGCTGGAAAGCAGCAAGGCGGCGAGAGCGACGTGCGGGTAGCGCATGACAAATCCTTTTGAGCATGAAAAACAGAAGTAAATCGCAATGCTTATCGGCACGAAGTTGATTGACTGTAATCAGCGTCGACACTGATGGCACCGACGCACGTGTTGCATTGCTATAGTGTGTTTCAAACCTCGACGTTCCGGGATGACGCTATGTATGCCGCCTATCTGCAGCCTTTGAATGACCGTGAACTGGGTAGGCTGGATGACCTCCTGCTCAAGTACGGCAACGACGATGCAATACAGACCCTGTCCGAACTGGATGGCCTGTTCGTTGCGTTGGCTAGCTCGCCAAGTGCATTGATGCCAAGCCAATGGCTGCCTGAAATCAGTGGTAGGCGAAAGGTGAAATTCAAAAAGGAGGCCGAGGGTGAGGCTTACTACGCGCTGTTGCTGCGGCATATGAACAGTATCGAGCAAAGCCTGCAGGATGCTACCGACCGGTTTGAGCCGCCGTTCCTGGGCTGCAGCGAGGGAATAGGTGTCGCAGACATGATTGAAGACTGGTGTTTCGGTTACATGCGCGGGGTTCAGCTTGCGCAATGGCCAGAGCTACCGGTAGAGCAGGCAGCCCACCTGGCCGCTATTGAACTGCACGGCCTGGAAGAAAACCTCTCCAAAGTAGAAGCGCTGACTAAAGAAGAGCATTCCGCGTCGATCGAACCCATTGTTGTCGCCGCTCGCGCCTTGAATGGCTATTTTCTGGCGCAGCGCGCTCCAGAAGACGGCGCCTCGTAGCCGATCTGATTAACCCCTTCAGCGGGGGCGGCTTTGTGGTCACGGCTGTTGCCGGAGAGGAAAGGTCGGGCTTTCCAGATAGCTATATAAGTAGCGATTCTTCTTTTTGCGGCGTTTCCAGTATTAGTGCTTGACGCCCCGTTTCATCTCTCTATAATGCGCACCTCTTCCGGCGCAGTCGAAACGGAAAACTCCTTGTTAATCAATGGGTTAGATGTTTAGTGATGGTGCTGGAAGTGCTTCGGTCGAATAGATCGGCAGCGGTGAAAAAGGTAGTTGACAGCGAGTTGAAACGCTGTAGAATTCGCCTCCCGCTAACGAGAGATCGAAG